>MAXH01000033.1 GCA_001750925.1 Desulfobulbaceae bacterium S3730MH12 | reverse complement strand
TTATAAACCAGACCGTGCCCGATATTAAGACTGAGGACGATTTCCTTGAATTTTCCTAGCCCTTCCGATCGCTGAAAGTATAATGCCGGAGTGATTGACAGTTTATCGGACTGATCGTGGATTGAGAGAACGTTACCATACAACTTCAGGTTTTCATCATCTAAATACTTTTCGAAGAGGCCAGCCAGAAAAACGTAGTTTAGCCTTTTTTCCTGGAGCATGGTGGAGACGTAAGCACTGATGATACCACCTCTGGAGGCACCAACTATGGTAATGTTGCCCGGTGGGACCATGTTTGTAAGGAGTTTTTTAACCTGGGACGCAATATTTTCAGCATAGGGCTTAATCTGTGTGCCTTTTTCCCGTACCTCACTTATCACGGTGAATCCTTCCTTGGCCAGCGCTTCAAGGATGAGTTCGTATTCATAGTATCCGTGTTCTTGACTTTTGGGGCGGATTCCAGCCTCTTCTACGAGCAAGCCGTGAAGATAAAAGAGATAACGTTTTGTGCTGTCAGGGTTGTCTGGAACATGCTGAAGGATATTGGTATCCATATCTTGAATCTGTGAACCCGTAAGTAATTAAAATTATGAATGAATCTGAGCTTTTGTTGTTGCCCATGGAAGTCATACTTGCTCTCCGAACGGAGAGAGATTTGGAGGTGTGTTGACTCAACAGGTAAACGAGCATGCGAGACTTCGATCCACAGCCTGCGAGGATCGTTTGGCGACACTCCTCCGAATCATGGTTATATTACTTTCATAACAGCTAAGCGGTGTCATCGTTGTAAAATTCATTTCATGGGTGTCAGTCCAATTCGATCTCAATGCCATCGTTTAATACTGCTCAAGAACCACTTTTTTGATGTAAAAAGGGAGACATTTTGTTTAATAACTTTGGTTCATTTTTATACAAATTTAACTTACCATGATTCGTATTAGAAAAAAATAAGGATTCGAGAGTCAGACTTATGGATTTATTAACAATTGCCCTGCCGTTTATAAAAGTTATTGGTGCCTTTTGTCTTATGCTGGTTGGAATAAGGAACAAACTTGGACTTGCCTTTTCTATCCTGGCTGGAGGATTGGTGATGGGGCTTTTGTTTGGCCTTTCCGTTTCGGAACTGTTTATCACCAGCAGTATGGCGCTGGTTCATGAAAAATTTCTTTTTCTGGTGGCTATTGTCGGTTTGATACTTGTTCTCTCTGATGCTCTTGAAAAATCCGGCCAGTCGACGCGCCTGATGGACGCGTTGTCCGGCTATCTTGTACAGCCGCGTTTGCGATTGATATTTTTCCCAGCGCTGATCGGCCTCCTGCCAATGCCTGGCGGGGCCGTATTTTCGGCTCCCATGATCAAAGCGGTCAGTTCTGATATGGCTCTCGAAAATGAAACCAAGGTTGTTATCAACTACTGGTTCAGGCATGTTTGGGAGATGGCCTGGCCCCTGTACCCCGGTATAATACTAACGGTTGCTCTTGCCGATATACCGGTCACTGCATTTATTTCAAGATCCTGGCCCGGTGTAGTGGCGATGTTTGGTATCGGCTGGTTCTTCTTTTTAAGAGCAGGAGTGTTGAACCCCGGAAGCCTGTCTGACAAGCCTGCTACCGCCAGGGCTAGCTATGGCGAAGTTATAAAGGAAGGTCTGCCGCTGGGCATTGCTATCGTTGGTGCAGTTGGACTGGAAACACTGATTTCGGCAACAAGTCCTCAAATTTCTTTTGAGTGGGGAGTGATTATTGCCCTAGCAGGAGCAATATTCTGCATTATGATCCAAAACCGGTTGGGTCTCAAGTTTCTATTTTCAGTGTTGAAGAAGAAAAGCTTATGGCTGATGCTTATGGTCATAGGGGCGATTTTTATTTTTAAAGATGTGATGCAGGATGCCGGCATAGTTGAGGCAATGGCTACAGGTGCCGGTGGTGGTGCCGCTCTCTTTGCCGCTGCTGTCTTTCTTCCCTTCCTGGTTGGGGTAGTGGCGGGGATTAATGTCGCTTTTGTCGGAGCGACTTTCCCCCTGCTGATTGGACTTCTCAATTCTTTGGGCATGGAAGCACAGTTGATTCCGTATCTGGTTCTCGCCTCCTTTGCCGGTTTTAGCGGAGTGATGGTGTCACCGATTCATATCTGTTTTGTTCTCACATGTAATTATTTCGAGACAGATCTTATACGAACCTGGCGCAGGTTGATTGCTCCTTCTGTCTGTTTCAGCCTGACCGGAGCTGTACTATTCTGGTTTCTTCTCAGGTAGTCGTGGATCGACCTTTTATTTTCTGTCAGTACCACTGTGTTCCCTTGACCCGAAGCAACCCCTTCACATATAATTAAGTTAGAAGAAAATAATTTAAAAATGATAAAGCCAAACTTGTCGAAAGACAGGGACGGAAAGCCACGGGTCTGGAAGATAGCCGGGTTGCCTTTGAGATAGGCAACCCGGCTTTTTTTATGGTTTCTCAGCAATGTTTTCGGCATGATAAACCTTTTGAGCCGATACAACAAAGAATAAAGGAGGATGATATGTATAAAAAAATTATGGTACCATTGGATGGTTCGGACCTGGCAGAATGCGTACTTCCACAGGTTGATGGATTTGTAGCAGGCTTGCAGGGTGAAACAATTATTTTTGTTACGGTCATAGAACCTACGCCTACCCATTATTCGGAGATGGGCAGCGATATCGACCCGCATGTTTTTGAAATCATGCAAAAAAATACAAAGATGGTTGACGAAGAGAGAATATCTTATGCTGCAAGGTATCTTAAACAGGTGATAAACCAAGTCAAACAGGATGGGGTAAAATACAAGGCGGAAGTTCTTGTCGGACAAGTCGCTGACAGACTTGTTGATTATATCGACGCCAACAAAATCGATTTGGTGCTTATCGCAACTCACGGGCGTTCCGGCATCAGTCGCTGGGTGCGGGGAAGTGTTGCCGACAAAGTTCTACGGTCTTCACATGCTCCTGTTTTAATGGTTCGGGCAGACGACAAAACAAGCAGAGAAAAGGTATAAGACGTTTGACCTGTTAGACAAATAAAATCATGCTACTTCAATGTTCAACGCTATTTTATGTCCCGGGTTATCTGCTTTATAAATTCAGACATAAGTTTCACTACAGCTGGTTGTGCTTCTAAGTGTGGAACATGCGCACAGTCTTTTACTATTTTGAGATGGACATAACCCGAACATTTAGAAGCGATAGAGTTGACTTGATCTTTTGAGCCATACTGGTCATTACCCCCTTGAAGTGCCAGCAGGGGAACTTCAATACTTGGCAAAAGATATTCAATGCTCCAGTGTCTGAACCAATCACTAAGCCATGTTTCTGACCATGCTTTGAAAATAGCTTCTGTTTTTTCTCCATGATATTTCGCTAACCCCCTGAGCTTTCCTCTATCCCATGCTTCATCTGCAGCTCTTATTCCGGCAACGGTTGTAGAATCAACAAAGACATGAGCCGCCTCGGTTACAATACCTTTCAGAAAGTCAGGGCGCTCCGCGCCAAATATTAAACTGATGCTCCCGCCATCAGAATGTCCGATTAAAATGAAAGAGGTGTTGGGAATAACTGTGTCAATGAGTTTGGGAAGTTCTTTGAGAGCATAATTATGCAAATAATGAACTGTACGTGTACGATCCAAGGGAGAAGATCTTCCATATCCCAAACGATCATAAACCAATCCGGGGCAATCAGTTACTCTACATAATAATTCCGGAAAGTTACTCCACATGGCGGCACACCCCAAACCTTCGTGCAGATATACAAGATAAGGCTTATTCGTGTTACCCGGGATTAATTGGTAATAGATGCTGTGATCCTTATCGATTGACAGTCCCGGCAATGACTTCTCCTTCTTAGATCTATTAAATAAATAGAATGATAACCAAAAACAGATGACCCAAATTAAAATAATCCTTAATATTTATTTTGTCGGCTGAAGATGTAAGGATCTGCTTCACAGAGTATAACAGTGAGAGGTAGGTGATGTACGTTTGCTACAGGTGGCCAGACGTTTAATGAAGGATGTTGGAAAACCAGGATTATTGATGCAATAGGAATAATTTCTGAATGTCTTCTTCAACTGAGTGAGAGGAAGAATGATTGATCCGAGGAAAGGAGTTCTGCCACAAACACCAAACTTACTTCTCCGTATCCAGGAAATAAATCTGGTGTTCATGGTTTTGCAGGAAATTGCGCGAGGCCTAACGTAATTCCCAATCCTTATAATCAGATTAACGCTTTTTGAAAGTGAATCTCTGTCCGCCAAGACTTACTTCAAACATTGCACCACCTTTGGTGATACTGTAAGTTGCCATACCTTTATGATAACCAGTCTTGGTGACTTTAGCGTTATTTTTCCCGCCACTTGCTCCCGCAGAGCTTCCACCGGTATTCGCAGATGCAGTAGCTGCAGCCGTTAACACTGTAGCCTGGGCCTCCGCACCAAACTCGAAGTTACCCTTGATAAACTCGGAGAGTGATCGTTTGTCTTCGAAAAAAATGACTTGGCTAAAACCTACACCACCGAGTTGGAAGCCGATGGTCGCCTGGCTCATCTCCGTGTCGCCGATGTACGCATTTTTCTCATAAACTCGACCCTTACCGAAGGCTCCGCCAACGACTATTCCGCCTTTACCGATGGTTGGAAATAGCGCATAACCATAAGCACTATTAAACATGTCAGAAACACCAGCACCTTCGAACATTTTTTTTGTTTCAGTGAATTTATCTGCCCAGGCCGGGGAGGATACAAATGATATTAACAGGGCCAGCAACGCAGTACGTAAAATGAAATTCATAATTAGTCTCCTTTGTAAATGGATGGGTGGGGAAATGGCTATGATGGCTCCTTTTCCATAGATTCTAAAAGACTCTAATTCTATATCTGATAAGTACAAGTGGACCAAAGAAAAATAATTTTTAAGCTGTGATCAGGAGAATGACTCAGCTTGGTTTTGAGATGAACAAAATCCACCCTTCCTTGACTATTACAGTGCAAAGTCATACATACAGAAGAGGATTTAATTTGGAGATAATTATTGTCTGGGTAGTTAAATTAGTAAGTGCTTAAAATTAATGATAGTATTAAATACCCCCATACAGTTGGTTCATATAATTTTGATCTTTTACCCTTTCGCTAACGACAAGTATATCAGGAGCAGGTAATGTATGATATTTTTATAAAAACTCATTTCGCTGGAGCGCATCATCTTCGTGATTACCCGGGGGACTGCGAAAAACCTCATGGCCATAACTGGAAGGTGGATGTAACTGTTCGGGCAACCGAGCTTGATCAGTGCGGTATGGGGATTGATTTTAAGGTTTTGAAAAAAACCGTTAAAGAAGTTATTGATATATTAGATCATAATGATCTAAATACCCTGCCTGCTTTTCAGGAAAAAAATCCCTCATCTGAACATATCGCTGAGTTTATATTTGCCGAGGCAAAAGAGCTTCTTTCCAATGACAGGTATTCTCTATACAGTGTCAGAGTTATGGAAACAGACACCCAGGGGCTCACCTATTATGGGAAATAGTCCCTTATTATCAAACCATTAACAAATTGTTCTAAGTTAATATTTAAGATGGATCAAAAATGATTTCTCTCAACGAAGTGAAGATAGGTATTATTGGACTCGGGTATGTCGGTTTGCCACTTGCGGTTGAGTTCGGCAACAAATTTCCTACAATCGGGTTTGACCTTAACGAAGGTCGTGTCAAAAAACTCAGAGATGGCAGTGACACTACCCTTGAGGTGAGCGATTCTGAATTACAGGCGTCAAAGGAGCTCACATTTACCTTTCGCCCTGAAGATATAAAACAATGCAATGTATATATCGTTGCCGTCCCTACACCAATTGATGCCGCCAAGCGACCCAATCTTCATCCCCTTGAAAGTGCTTCTAAGACTGCAGGCAAATTGTTAGATCCCGGAGATATTGTCATCTTCGAATCCACTGTCTATCCTGGAGCGACAGAAGAGGTCTGCGTGCCAATACTGGAAAAGGAGTCGGGGCTGCAGTACAATACAGACTTTTTTTGCGGATACAGCCCTGAACGTATCAACCCGGGAGATAAAGAACATAGATTGCCATCTATCGTTAAAGTTACTTCCGGGTCAACAGAGGAGATTGCTGAATTTGTAGACAATCTCTATAAAACAATTATTACCGCCGGCACATTTTCCGCCAGTTCCATAAAAGTTGCTGAAGCTGCCAAAGTAATTGAGAACACCCAGCGAGATGTAAATATTGCATTGATCAACGAGCTGGCGCTTATTTTTGAGAAGCTTAATATCAGCACAATCGAAGTTCTTGAAGCTGCCGGAACAAAGTGGAACTTTCTACCCTTTCGTCCGGGCCTGGTAGGAGGGCATTGCATTGGCGTTGACCCTTATTATCTAACCCATAAAGCCCAGGAAGTCGGCTATCATCCCAAAATGATACTTGCCGGTAGACGACTCAATGACAATATGGGTCATTATATTGCTTCGACAGTAATAAAAAAAATGGTTAAGAAAGGTATAGATGCAGCAAAGGCAAAGATTCTTATATTAGGATTGACCTTTAAAGAAAACTGTCCGGATCTTCGTAATACCCGAGTCACTGATATTATTGCCGAGTTTAAAGAATATGGTGTCTCTGTTGAAGTTTATGATCCTTGGGTTGACCCTGAAGAAGCGAAAAATGAATATCAGATTGATCTTGTCTCGAATCTTGAAAAAAGAAAATATAGTGGCATCGTTATAGCTGTAGCTCATCAGCAGTTTACGGAGATGACGATTAATGATTTAAGAGATTTGTGTATTGAAAAATCTGTGATTTACGATGTCAAAAATCTGTTTCCCCGTGATCAGGTGGACGGTTGTCTTTAAGACCTCAGTAATCGGTAAGGTTCAAATATGTTCAAAACAGTCCCTGTTGAAGAAGCCGTTGGTATGGTGCTTCCCCATGATGTTACAGAAATAATTAAAGATAAGAAAAAAGGTGTCGCTTTTAAAAAGGGACACATAATACAGCACAAGGATATAAATTATCTTAAAAGGCTGGGTAAAGACAATATCTACGTTTTATCCCTTACAGATGATACAATTCATGAAAATGAAGCGGCGACCATTCTTGCTAAAGCGCTCACTGGGACAGGAGTAGAACATACCGAGCAACCTGTCGAGGGAAAAATTACGGTTAAGGCCGGTATGGATGGACTGTTGCGTATCAACAAAGAGGCACTGTTTCAGTTCAATATGCTTGGAGAAGTGATGTGTGCAACTCTTCATGATAATACTCCCGTCCAAAAAGGAGAGATAGTTGCAGCTACCCGCCTGATTCCACTTGTAACATCCAGAGAATTAGTGGAAAAGGCAAAAGAGGCAGCCTTAAGCGGGATTCCTGTAGTTGAGGTGATGGAGTTATCGGCCAAAAAGGTGGGGCTGGTAATAACGGGCAGTGAGGTGTTTCATGGCAGAATTGAAGACCGTTTTGAACAGGTTCTCCGTCAAAAACTGGCGCTTCTCGGCTCGGAGGTTACCATCGTCCGCATTGCTCCAGATGATAAAGATATCATCGCCAGAGAAATAAATTCCTGCATTGAGCATGGAGCTGAATTAATTGTCACCAGCGGAGGCATGTCTGTTGACCCTGACGATGTTACCAGAGAGGGCATCCTCAAAGCAGGTGCAACTGAGGTAGTCTATGGCACCCCTGTTCTGCCCGGTGCGATGTTCCTGGTTGGCAAAATTGGCCAGATACCTGTTTTGGGATTACCAGCCTGTGGAATGTATCATAAAATCACTGTTTTTGATCTTATCCTGCCTCGTATTCTTACCGGCCAGAAGATCGGCAGGACAGAACTTGCTGAACTTGGCCACGGTGGACTCTGCAGGAACTGTAGGACTTGCAACTATCCGGTCTGTAATTTTGGCAAGTAATACTCTGCCACAGTGGCAAATTTCCCCCTAAAAGTCTACATCCTATTTACCTGGTACTTCCGTTGTTTTCAACTCAACAACAGTTGCTCCCCAACTGCCATTAAACAAGTCAGCAAGACGGTAACCTGCAACAAGTGGGTTACGGTCAAGAAGAGCATGCACTGAACGTCTGAGATTTCCCGTCCCCTTGCCATGGATGATTTTCACCTGAAAAATTTCTCGCTTATAACATTCATCCAGATAATCCGGGATCAGGTATTTTAAATCTTTGGGAGAAAATGTATGTAAATCGAGAGTACCATCAATTTCAATTTCAATCGGTTCTGTGGGGAAATGTTCGTCTTCCATCAGCTTCTATACGTTAACATATTCAGCACCACATTTGCCGCCTTTTCAGAGGCGCCTTTTTTCCCGAGTTTTTCTCTGACCTCAGCAAGAGCAGCAAGAGTCTCTTCCCGTTTTTCCGGGATTACTATGATATCCTGCAATTCTCTTGCAATATTCTCAGCAGTTACCTCATCCTGCAATAATTCAGCAACTGCAGTTTTTCCGGCAATGAGATTAACCAGGGAAAAGTGATCAAGTTTGACAAGGAGTCTTGCCAGACGATAGGTTAAATTTGCGAGTTTATATACTACCACCATTGGAATCCCCAATATTGCAAGCTCAAGAGTGACGGTACCTGAGGCTGCAACAGCAGAATCGCAAACAGACATCATATTATAACGATCACCCACGATCACTTTAATATTCAGTCGATCCTTATAGAGGCTGAGCCCGGCATCGTCGAGATCTTTTCTGGTAAGAGTAGAGGCCTGGGGAATAAGAAAGACAATAGGGTCTGACTCCTTTTGCTTTTTCTGCAGAAGGAGTGCTGCATCTAAAAAATGTGGTAGAAGAGCAGTTATTTCACTTTTTCTGCTTCCCGGCAAAAGGCCGATACATCTCTGACCATCGCTGATACCATGTTTTTTGAAAAATTCATCCCTTGAGAGCGACACATGGGCCGTGTCAAGCAGGGGGTGCCCGACATATTCCGCATCCACCCCTCTCTTCTTGAAAAAGCTTTCCTCAAAGGGCAGAATTACGCCGAGTTTATCCACTCTTTTGTTAATTGTCCGCACCCGACCGGATCGCCACGCCCAAACCTGCGGTGCAATATAATAAAAGACTGGAATACCTAGTCGTTTTGCTTTTTTTGCAAGAATAAGATTAAAATCGGGTAAATCTATAATTATAAGCAGGTCTGGGGGATCTGAAGCCATCCTTTTTTTCAGAACGGATTGAGCGGCAAGGATATCTTTTAGATGGGCAAAGACTTCGATAAGACCTACAACTGCAACTTTGGCAGCATCAAATAGGATTTCGACGCCCAGGGATTCAAGTTCAGGCCCTCCCATGCCATAAAACGTAAGATCAGCACGTTTAGTTTGCAAAGCTCTAACAAGATTTGCTCCATGGAGATCACCGGATGCCTCCCCGGTTACAATCATTATTTTCGAATTCATCTATGCTGAAGGACGTATCAAATCTTTAAATAGATCAAGCTGCTGATGTTCTTTAATCTGTTCTATCACCTGTAAGGCTACCGCAAGTGCCCTTCTGCCCTCTTCGCCGGACACAGCAGGTTTAGTCCTCCCCTTAACATGTTCAACAAAAGATACAATCTCACCTCGCAGGGCATCCCCATCGCTGAAAGTTTTTGTCTCAATATCCGGTTTCGGCATACCACTCGCCATCAGATTGTCAGAGAGTTTTACGGTCATCACCTTTTTATTGCCGAAATCAACAGTAATATATGAACCCGGCTGAAAGATACGCATCTTCCTTTTATTGGTCATTGAAATTCTGCTTACGGTGACGTTAGCAGTGGCGCCATTCTCAAACATCAACCGGGCATTCGCGATATCCGTAGTACCGGTCACGACCGGTGCTCCAACGGTGTGTATGGTTTTAAGTGGCGATTTGATGATATTTAATATGATATCAATGTCATGTATCATAAGATCAAGTACAACATCTACATCCACACCCCTGTTCTTAAAAGTTGCTATCCTGTTGCTTTCAATAAAAGCGGGCGAAGTAAGAAAAGGCTCTATCGCCTGGACTGCCGGGTTAAACCTTTCCAGATGGCCAATCTGCAGGACCAGTTTTTTTTCTTTCGCCATGCGGATAAGCTCATCCGCTTCTTCAAGGGTTACCGTCATCGGTTTTTCCAGGAGCATATCGATACCGGCTGCTATGCAGTTACTGGCAACTTCAAAGTGGTAAATCGTCGGCACAGCAATAGATACAGCGTCAACCAGGGGCAGCAGTTCTTTATAATCAGTGAAGGCACGGCAGTTACACTCTTTTGCAACATTTTCGCTTTTCAGAGAATCCTTGTCTGCAACCCCGACAAGCTCAACCGAATCCAGATCAGCATATTTCTGGGCATGAAACCTGCCAAGATATCCAACCCCTACAACTCCAACTTTAAGACTTTTCATAGAATTCTTATTCTCAGGTGTGAGCTGTGACACTAACCCCGATTTTAGGCACTAAATGCCCAGATATGCTTTTTGGATATCATCGTTGGCGAGCAATTCATCCGCAGTTCCTGAAAGAGTTATCCTGCCATTCTCCATAACATATCCTCTATCAGCGATATGTAATGCCTGGTTGGCATTCTGCTCTACCAGGAAAATGGTAGCGTTGCTCTCCTCATTAATCTTCCTGATAATTTCAAATATCTGCTTAATGATCAGTGGTGCCAGTCCCATGGAAGGCTCGTCGAGTAGTAAAAGCTTAGGTCTGGCCATCAATGCTCTTGACATGGCAAGCATCTGCTGTTCTCCACCACTGAGTGTTCCACCGTCCTGATTCTTCCTCTCAGCCAGAATCGGAAAGAGAGAAAATACATAGTCCATATCCTTCTGGATCTCCTGATGATCCTTGCGCAGAAAAGCACCCATATCCAGGTTTTCTTTTACTGTCAGCAGTGGGAAAATATGTCTCCCTTCCGGAACCTGGCAAATGCCCATCTTGACAATTTCATCAGGACCTTTTTTATGGATTTCCTGGTCAACAAAGGTTATTGAACCGGTTCTGCATGAGACAATTCCGCATATGGTCATCAGGGTTGTGCTTTTACCGGCACCATTGGCACCAATGAGAGTGATTATCTCCCCCTCATTAATTTCTAAAGAGACATCTTTGATGGCAAGAATATTTCCATATCCGGCCTGCACATTTTGTAGTTTAAGCATCGACATCTTCCCCCAGATATGCCTTGATAACTGCAG
>MAXH01000032.1 GCA_001750925.1 Desulfobulbaceae bacterium S3730MH12 | reverse complement strand
TTTCCTGCTCAGGTGAGCTGCATCAACCACCAGCCCGCTCACCACAAAAGATCGCGGCAAACTACTTGATTGGCAGCATGGCGTCAAGGAGAAAATGATAAATAAGGCAATAAAGAAAAATGGGCCTGAAGGAATTAATCCTGCAGACCCATGTAGACCAAAACATTGGTGAAACCCGAAACCCCTGACCCAATTTGTCGGGGTTAGTACCTTACTCCTGAACCTCTGTCATAAAAAATAAGAGATAAGCACCCTTAAAAACCAGGGTATAAACTCCGACTTCGAACCAAGAAGTCTATTTTGAAATTATGCTGTGCCATTTACTTTCAAGGTACTTATCCAGCGAGACTGAAAGTTTTCCGATTAGTCGGGTTAGATTATTCTCGTTTCAGGTTGCGGATATAAATTTTTGTCAAAGAAGGATGATCTTTAATTATTTTATCCAGTTCCGGACTGAGGTTTTCGGTGAGGAAATCATCAATTTGTGCATAGGTCATTTCCTGGGACACAGCTTCTTCGATCTTTGCTATGAATACGGTCTGGTCAGCATCACTTTCGATATATGAAAAAATCCCGGCAGTGGGGGACTGTTTGATATTAGTTTCAAGAGCATTTATTCGAGCTGCAATAGCTTCCAGGTTTTTGTTTGATTCGCTTTGTAGTACCACAAATTTCGATACCTGGTCTTTTAGATCAGCTTCCTGGCTGTCATCAATTTTGATGCTAAGTGCTGAGACAAGTTCATGCAACTCATTTTTAGAATTTTCTAATTTGTCGACAGCATGACCAAATTCGTCGAGTTGTCCTTTTAGAGCAAAGTTTTGTTCTGTCAGGCTAGCCAGGTTTTCAGTAAGGGTGCTATTGTCACTTTTGAGTACCTGCATTTTTTCTTGCAGAACCACACTGTTTTCTTCCAGTTGTACAATACCCTGTTTCATCTGGCCAGCCTCTTCCTTGGAATAGGCCTGATTTGACATGCCAGTAGAGCAGGACCATTTATCCTTAAGCGTGACTATGTTTTCTGAAAAGTTTTTTTTTAACTCAGAGTACATTTGAGCGGAAGTCTCTCGAGAATATAATGCTACAGCTCCGAGGAAAATTGCAATAATGATAGCAATAGAAAATGGAAGTGCAATTGCTAAACCAATCAAAAAGAGAACAAGGTTACCTATCCCTGAGAATATTGCCATAGCACCGCCGGTTGTTGAGGAGGATATGAAAGCAAAAAGGATAAGTACAGCAAAGAGAATAGCGGCTGATTGGATTAAGGGCTTACGGAACTCACTGTTTTCCATATTGTTCTCCTGAAAGCAGAATTTTAAGCATAAATTTGTTTGAAAAATAATACCATTTCGTTGTCAAAAAGCAATAGGCCAAAATAAAAATGATAAAAGCTGTACATTCTATGGGTAGGTTTGAATCCGCCTGACAAAAGACAGTTCAGCGAAGACTCCGAATGAAGTGTAATTGTACTTTTACCAGCTAACCATCTAACCAATGGTAGTGTCAAGGTGAATATTTGTTGGTTATTGAGGGGGATTGCCCAGCTGTTGCAATTTTTTAATTCGCATAAGTACCGGGGGATGGCTGTAATGTAGAAAAACATGAAGAGGGTGGGGGGTGAGATTGCTCAAATTAGCTATCGTTAACTTCTTAAGACCTTCAATAAGCAATTCTGGTTGGGCTGTGGTGACAGCAGCATATTTATCAGCAGCATATTCGTGCTTGCGGGAAATGACATTAAAGATGATGGAGGTCAGCATGCTGACCGGGGAATATATAAAACCAAAGAAGACAAGACTTGAATAGATTGACATGTGCTGCATACTGAAGGCGGTTGAAAGATCTTTACTGTGAAGGAACAGAGAGAGCAGGTAAAATAGTATACCTGTCTGGATTGCAGATCCCACAATCATTTTTGTGATATGTTTGAGTTTGAAGTGGCCCATTTCGTGGGCGAGGATTGCAATAATTTCTGGTTCTGTAAGTTTTTCGAGTAAAGTATCATAGAACACAATTTTTCTAAATTTTCCCAATCCTGTAAAAAAGGCATTGAGCTTAGAAGATCTTTTTGATCCATCCATTGTGTAGATGCCCTGGAGTTTAAAGTTTTCCTGATTGGCATAGCGCAGGATATTGTCTTTTAAAACGCCTTCTTCAATGGGGGAAAACTTATTAAAGAGCGGCATGATGACAACAGGAGCGATGAATTGTAGGAAAAGCGATATTATAAAAACACCAACCCAGCAAAAAAACCATGCGTAGGTTCCTGTTGACATAAAAAACCATAGAATCAGGGTGAGAATAGGAGTACCAATAACGATAATAAGAACTGAACCCTTTATTATATCGAAAATAAAAGTTTGAACAGTAGTCTTGTTAAATCCAAACTGTTCTTCGATGACGAAAGTAGAATAGACTGAAAAAGGAAGCCCTGATAAAAAACTGAATAAGATCAGGATACCGGTGAAGATAAGTCCTGTTATTACTTCACTAAATCCAAAACCTCTGGCCCAGAGATCAACCATATTAAAACCGCCAAGTAATAAAAACAGGATGGTAATAAGAGTGGAGAATCCATTTTGTATCAGGCTGAATTTGGAAGTGATTTTTGTATATTCCTGAGACTTTTTATACTTGTCATTATCATAAATGTTTTCGAATTCTTTGGGAAGCGTGGAGGTAAGTGCCCCAATGTTTAGAAAGGAAACAACTGCTTCAAGAAAGAATGTGAAGATGAGCACGAAAAGAATGAAAAAGAGCCATATATTCATAGAAATTGTATTCTCGTATAAATTCAGAGTTTGAGATGGTTAAATAAAAAGGCCTTGAGAAGTCACTCTCAAGGCCGGCAAAAAAATCAATGTAAATTTCTATAACAAAACAAGAAAATTATTTCAAAGGCATTAAACGAGGGTTTGCACCGCAGTAGTTGTTATATCAATAAATTTTTGTGGAACTGTACCCATAATGATTATGATCAGAATCAGTGAAAAGCATAGAATGTAATGAAAACGACCTGTTATTACACTCCCTCGATCTGCATCATCTGTACAGAAAGTAATTCTCACGACAGAGAGGTAATAGTAGATAGCTATAGCTGTGTTAATTGCAGCCAGGGTGACCAGGAGGAGGTATCCCTGTTTTAATGCGGCGACGAGCAGCATGAATTTTCCTGTGAAACCAACCAGGGGGGGAATGCCGGCAAGCGCGAAAAGACCTACTGTCAATGTAAGTGCAAGTAGGGGAGCTCTTTTATGTAAGCCGGTCAGGTCATCTATCGATACATTATTTCCAT
This sequence comes from Desulfobulbaceae bacterium S3730MH12, assembly GCA_001750925.1. Taxonomy (GTDB): domain Bacteria; phylum Desulfobacterota; class Desulfobulbia; order Desulfobulbales; family Desulfocapsaceae; genus Desulfomarina. Next base: position 15,584 of record MAXH01000032.1, on the reverse strand, counting down.
TTTGAGCAACTGCACATACGACCAGGAAACATGCCAGATTCATAAAAACATACCCAACGATGTAATACATAGCTGTTGCATAACCGGTAAGATCAAATGTTAAAAGGCCTAGAAGAACAAACCCCGCATGGGAGATCCCTGAGAACCCAAGTAATCGTTTGACGTCTGTCTGCACGAGAGCCGAAAGGTTGCCATAGAACATGGATGCGATGGCGCAAACCATTAATACCTGGGTCATAACATTTCCGTCCGGCGTAACCAGGGTAACAATGCGGATAAGAAGGGCAACCGCTGCCAGTTTAGGAACCGTAGCGATAAAAGATGTAGTTTCATTGGAGGCACCTTCGTAAACATCAGGAACCCAGAAATGAAGCGGAACCAGGGCAAGCTTATAGAAGAACCCGGCCAAAACAAGAACTACTGCAATCACGGCGGCAGGCTGGTTGTACATTCGAGATAGTTTATCTGCAATTTCTCCAAGGTGGGTTGATCCGGTCAGGCCATAGATATAACTCATTCCATAGAGCATCAGGCCGGTGGCCACAACCCCGTAGAGTAGGTATTTGATACCTGCCTCTACTTGAGCTCCGCCCATTTTCCCTGCCTTTCTCATTGGTACCATAAGGTATACAGCAAATGATGAGAGCTCCAGAGAAATAAAAATCGCCAGAAGTTCAACACTGGATACGAGCATCATAAGGCCAAGGACTGACATGAAAAGGAAGAGATAATATTCCGGCTGAATATCTTCTTCTATACCATCCAGTTTACCACTGAAGATAAGGACTATGAAGGTTGCCAAAGCAATAAGTACTTTGAAAAACTGAGAGAAGAAGTCGACTTTGTAGGAATTATAAAAAAGAGTACCTTCAGCGTTGATACAAAGCATTGTTGCAAGAAATGTGACAGCTGCCAGAGATAGCGCCAGGTTCCTTATTTTGCCACTACCTGGCTTTCCTAGACTGAAAATGAAGAGAGTCAGGCCAGCTCCTAACAGCGTTAATTCAGGGAGAAATAGCATTGCGTTACCTTTTACGAGTTTATTTTAACTCAGTTTAACAGCACATTGGCTGCTGCCACAGTAGTAGCCTGATGTGCATGAAATTGATCCAATAATTGCACAACACTTGTATGTATCAAGTCGAGAAACGGCTGTGGTCCGAGTCCAATCCAAAATACAAAAAAGAGAAACGGTGCAAGAGTCACTATTTCCCGCAGATTCAGGTCGTTGATCCACGATTGATCTGGATTATCAGTACCGCCCCAGATGATCTTCTGAAGCATCCTCAGCATGTAGGCAGCTGCAAGAACAGCACCGGGAATAGCCGCCAGGGCAAGATACGGGAATCTGCCTAAACTGGTGTCAAATTCAAATGCACCGGCCAGAATCATAAATTCACCGACAAAACTGTTTGTGCCGGGAAAACCGAATGATGAGAGGGAAAAGAAAGCGAGGAAGGTGATAAATATGGGCATATATTTACCTAAGCCTGCCGCGGTCTTCAATTCACGGCTGTGAGTCCTTTCGTAGATCATACCCACACAAAGAAACAGGGCCCCCGTAGTAATACCGTGATTTATCATTTGTAAAATAGCACCTTCAACCCCTTCAATATTAAGAACAAAGATTCCAAGTGTTACAAAACCCATATGGCCAACTGAAGAGTAAGCGATGAGTTTTTTCATGTCACTCTGAGCAAGTGCGGTAAAGCCACCGTAGATAATACCTGCAATTGACAGCCAGAGAACATATGGCATCATAATGACGGTTGCCTCCGGGGTGATCGGCAAAGCAAAACGCAGGAAGCCGTAGGTTCCCATCTTCAATAAGATACTGGCAAGAACCACTGAGCCGGCTGTCGGGGCTTCAACATGTGCTGCAGGTAGCCATGTGTGGAAGGGAAACATGGGTACCTTGATGGCAAAAGCGAGGAAAAATGCAAGAAAGAGGTAAATTTGAGCCGTGAGGGAATAATCCTGCCACATCATGTCAGGGATATAAAAACTGTAATTGTTGGCAGTGTAAAGCCAGATTATTCCAACAAGCAGCAGGATAGAACCTGAAAGGGTGTAGAGAAAAAATTTGATAGACGCATATATTTTTCTTGGCCCGCCCCATATAGCAATGAGCATATACATTGGGATAAGCATTGCCTCCCAAAGTACGTAAAAGAGTACAAAATCGAGGGCGGCAAAAACTCCAATCATGGCAGTTTCCATGATGAGCATGCAGATCATGAAAGCTTGAATTCTAGTTTTTATATAAGACCATGAGGCAAGGACACAAAACGGCATTATGAAAGTGGTCATAAGGATCAGCAAAATAGAGATGCCGTCTACGCCAATAGTATAATTTATATTCAGAGTGTTTATCCAGCTGTAATGTTCACCAAATTGAAACTGTGCTGAACTCTTATCAAAGCCGAAAATGAGCCAGATTGATATAATTGCAACGAGGCTTGTGACAAGCAGGGCAATATTTTTACAAATGGCATCATTTTTGGTGAAGAGAAGCAATAACGCTCCTGCTAAAGGCAGAAAAATGAGTACACTCAGAATTGGGAAGCCGGTATTAAGCAGTAGTTGATCCATTACGAAGTGATCCTTGAGTTCAAAGTGTTATAACCAGACATACGAAACCAGAAGAATAGCCGCAAAGGTGATGGAAATATAAATTGTCTGCTGAATCTGTCCCCTTTGCAGGGTGAGGCTTAATCTGCGGCCAATAGCTCGCACACATCTGGCACTCCCGTCTACAACACCGTCGATACCATGCCAGTCAAACCATGACCAGAATCGTGCAGTGGTCATGAGAGGGTAGAGGCCGACTACTTTGTATGCTGATCCCCAACAGGTGTCGAGCCACTGTATAGGGTTTTTAGCCAGCCAGAGGAAAAGACGTCCTCCTCTTCGATAAAACCAGTCAAGATCCAGGCTGATGGTAGCCTTCGCGCCGATTTTATCTTTCAGGAAGATAAAAATAATCGCAGTGAAAGCAAGTAATTGCAGGGTTTCACTGAGGTGGTAACTGCCATAGGGATGAAAAGCAACATCTGTATAGGGCAGCATATTGTAGAGAAATGGTGTGTATGAGCCGATCAGCAGACAGAAAAAACCGGCGGCTAACATCGCCAGCTGCATATTCCACGGTGGATCTTCTGCTTTGGCCCAGGTTTCATCGCTGCACCTGGTGTCACCGAAGAAAATAAGATAGGGTAAACGCAGGCCGGCTACTAAAAAAGTGCCGACGGAGACCATGGTGAGGAGAAAAGCCGGGATCAGAAGATGTTCCTGAAAACCGGCAGCTATGATCATGGACTTGGTCACAAAACCTGAAAAGAAAGGAAAAGCGGATACGGAAATACCGCCTATTACCAGGAAAAAGAAGGTAAGCGGCATTTTTTTATAGAGACCTCCAAGGTCTGTAAATTTGGATTTCCCGGTAGCATGGATAACCGCTCCAGCTGCCATAAACAGCAGCCCTTTATAGAGTATATGAGCAAAGGCGTGGGCACATGTACCATTGATGGCAAGGGCAGTTCCAATCCCTACACCAGCGACCATATAGCCAACCTGACTGACAATTTCCCAACCAAGGAGTCGGCGAATATCATTCTCAATGATAGCATATATAATTCCGTAAATGGCCATGACAACACCCAGAACGATCAGGATGTCAAACCCGGCAAAACCCCTCGCCAGGGTATAAATGGCAGTTTTAGTGGTGAAAGCACACATAAAAACTGCACCGGTAACAGTGGCTTTACTGTACGCATCCGGAAGCCAGGAATGAAGCGGTGGCACCGCAGCGTTAAGCATAAGGCCAGCCATGATAAGCCAGGTATAAAGATGTGTGTTCTCTTCACTGAGAAGAACAAAGGAGAGATCACCTGTCGCCTGATATCTGAGAACAAAACCCAGAAGAAGTACCACTCCGCCAAAGGTGTGTACGAGGAGATAGCGATATCCTGCGGCAAGGGAACCTTTATCTTTATTGAACCAGATAAGAAATGTTGAAGCAAAAGCCATTAATTCCCAGAAGAGGAAGAGTACCAGGTAGTCGCCGCAGTAAATGACTCCTAAGGAGCCTGCAACATAGAACCAGGCAGCTATATGCTGTAGATCATCACTAACGTGTAATCCGTATACTGTGCCAATGACAGCCATGAGAGCCATGATGAAACCAAAGACCATTGATAAGCGGTCTACACGGCCAAAGGTGAGAGTCCAGTCTCCTCCCATGAAATTGACTACACCATAGACGCCAGGATGCCAACTCAGATAGACAACATTCAGCAGAGTCAATAATGGAATTATGAAAAGATAAGGCTTCCTGAAGGGACCTTTGATAAAAGGCAGAAGAAGGCCGCCAAATATCAGGATAAGGGCCGGGTGGATGAAACTAGTTGTCATAGTAATCCTCTCGGGTCATAATTCCACTCTTGCCGAACCATCGAGCAAAGAAAATGAGCACGATACTTGCCCCAATTCCGAACAGAGACCAGAAGCCCGGGATATGTTTTTCCACCCAGGTATGGGCGTGATGGTTGTCAACACCTAAAACACTCCAGATAAGTATGATCGCAACACCAACATAGCAGGAATTTTTTACTGCTCTGGCGTGTTCCGTGAGGTAGTCGATTATCTGTATAATCATCCTGTCACCGCCTTTACAAATTGCAACATGAAATTAGGGAAAATACCAAGTAATACAGAAATGGTGCATGCAATGATAATTGGTATCAGCATGGACAATGGTGCTTCTTTTATTCCCTCAAAGGGCTCGCCTGCCGGTCTTTTTCCAAAAAAGGCCCTGTATGTAATAGGTGCAAAATAAGCAGCATTAAGCATGGTACTTGCGATCAGAATAAGGAGAATACCAAGCTGATGAGCCTCAACGGAGCCTATAAGCAGGTTCCATTTGGTGATAAAACCAGCCACCGGAGGAGCGCCGATCATGGAGAGTGATGCTATACCGAAGGCACCAAAAGTAAAAGGCATGGTTCTGCCTAAGCCATCCATCTCAGATATATATTTTTTATGGCTGGCAACGTAGATGGCACCAGCACAGAAAAACAGGGTGATCTTGGAGAAGCCATGATTGACTATATGAATCAGGCCGCCCTGGATTCCGGGATCAGTAAGCAGGGCTACACCCATAATTATGTAGGAGAGCTGGCTCACAGTAGAATACGCGAGTCGTGCTTTCAGGTTATCTTTGGATAAGGCAATAATGGAAGCGGCCAGGACTGTGAAACCTACGAAATAGGCAGTTGGTATACCGAGGTTGAGTGCATGCATCGTTTCGGTACCAAAGATATAGAGCATGACTCTGGTGGTACAGAATACACCAACCTTAACAACAGCAACGGCATGGAGGAGTGCAGAGACCGGGGTAGGGGCAACCATTGCCCCCGGCAGCCAGTGATGAAAGGGCATGATACCATTTTTTGCAAAGCCGAATATACAAAAAATATAGAGCATGATAACCAGAGTCTTGTTGATATCCGGTGGGAAGATGCCGGTGGAGATGTTTGGTGCAAAATCCAGAGTACCGGTAAGAACATAGATGAGAATCATGGCAGGAAGCAGGAAAGCCTTCGCTGTTGTAGTCAGATAAACAATGTATTTTCTTCCGCCATTGTATCCCTCTTCGTCCTGATGATGTGCGACCAGGGGATAGGTACAAATGGAGACAATCTCATAAAAAAGATACATGGTGAAAAGATTGTCGGAGAAAGCGACTCCGATGGCACCGAAGATTGCAAGAGCAAAACAGGCATTAAAGCGGGTTTGCGCATGCTCTTTCAGGCTGCGCATATAACCCATGGAATAGAAAACAGCAATTGTCCAGAGCGAGGACGCTACAATGGCAAAAATCATCGACATTGAGTCAGCACGAAGAGCTATTGTCACGCCGGGGAGAATGGTAAACATATGGAAGAAGAGGGTGTTGCCTTTCAATACAGCAGGCACCATTGATCCAACAACAAGAAGGAGGAGAATAGAGGAGACTGAGGAAATTCCTTCCCGTATATTTTCGTTATCACCTCTGAGCATGACCCCTAGTGTTGCGATGAGCGGGATAATCAGAGCAATGAGTAGTTTGTAGTCCATTCCAGATGGCTCCATAGCTAACCTTTTAGTTGTACAATGTCTTCAGCGTTAATTGATTTGTAATGGTAGTAGACAGCTATGACGATACTAAGTCCGATAGCCGCTTCTGCTGCAGCAATTGCCATGATAAAGAGCGTGAAAATCTGGCCGACGACGGGATCCGGTGCGGTAAATCTGTTGAAAGCCATAAAGTTTACAGAGGCTCCGGCGAGGAGTAGTTCCGCAGCAATGAGCATTCCAATAAAAGTTTTTCGGGTGACAATTCCGTATACCCCCATACCAAACAAGAGGGCACCAAGGATGAGAAAAGTATTAAGACTATTATACAGGGTAAGAACCGACATCAGTTTTTCCTCTCGACACGGGCAATAACCAGAGCGCCGATAATTGCTATAAGGAGTACAATGGAAATGAGTTCAAATACCATCGAGTAATTTGTCAAAAGTTGGATTCCGATCTTTTTTATGGAGCCATCATTGATTTTTGCTATGACCGGCCACTCCGTTCTAACCGCGAGAACTGAAAAACCCCCGGCTATAAGAGCGGCGGTGCCGAAGCCAAACGGTCCGATAAGAGGCCCGGAAACACCAATTTTCTTTTGTTCTTCAGGGGCGGCGAGCATGATGGCAAAAGAGATGGTTACCGCAACTGCTCCTACATATATAAGCACCTGCATCATGGCAACAAAGGGTGAGTTGAGGAAGTAGTACAACCCTGCAACTCCAACGAAACAGACAATCAAACCGGCCACTGCCCGAACCAGTCGTTCAGAATTGCAGGCTATGAGGCCGCCAATAATTGTAACACCAATCATGACGAGAAAGATAACCCCGACTAAACCGTCTGCGCTGAGTAGAGCAGGAGGAGCTGCTATAGGTGTGGAAGAGATCATTTGTTTCTGTCCTCAAGGCGTTGAAGGAGATCAAAGATGAAATCTTCTCTGCGGGTAGATGCAAGGTTGTATTCTTTTGAAAACTCCAGGGCGTTAAAATTACAGGATTCAACGCACGAGCCACAGAGAGAACATCTGGTGAAGTCGAGAATGTATTTAGTCAAAACCTTTTTTTTCTCACCTTCCGGCTTTACCCCGGCAAGAGTGATGCAGGCAGAAGGACAGGCCCTCTGACAAAGACCGCAAACGATACAGTTAGGTTTTCCTTCATCATTTTCAATAAGCTCAACATGTCCCCGGTATCTCTCTGTCATGGTGAGAGTTTCATAGGGATACTGAACAGTAACAGTGGGCTTGAAAAATTCTTTGAAGGTGACCTCCATGCCGATAAAAAGGCTTACCAGGCCACTGTAAATGTCTTTAAAGTAGGTGACCATTTCAAAACACCTTTATTAATCCTGCAGTAAGCAGGAGATTGACAAGAGAAAGAGGGATAAGAATCTTCCAGGAAAGATTCAACAGTCCATAGATGGTTGTACGAGGAAAGGTCCACCGTATCCAGATAAATGTTGCTATCAGCAGGTAGAGTTTAAGGAGGAACCACCATACCCCGGGGAAGAGCCCAAAAGGACAACTCCATCCACCTAAAAAGAGTATTGTAGTCATACAGGCACCGATGACTATATTGGCATATTCACCCATAAAGAACAGGCCGAATCCCATACTGCCGTATTCCGTATGAAATCCAGCGACCAGTTCACTTTCTGCCTCGCCAAGATCAAATGGTGCACGGTTGGTTTCAGCGAGAGTACAGATAAAAAAGATAAGAAAAGAGGCGGGCATCAATATATTGTGGGAGTTGCCCAGCAGTGGGAAAATATTCCAGTGTAAAATAGACCTGGACTGCTGGTGTACAATCTCCATAAGATCCATGGAACCGGCGATCATTACCACCGTAATCGTTGTGATAAGCATCGGGATTTCATAAGCTACCGACTGAGACACTGCACGGACGGCAGACATCATGGAATATTTATTGCGCGAACTCCAGCCTGCAAAGATCAAAGACATGCTGCCTGTAGAGGCAAAAGCAAAGATCATCAGGATTCCAACATTAATATTATGGGCAACAATTGTGTCACTGAAAGGAATTGTGACGAAACTCATGATGGCCGGGTACATTGCAAGTACGGGGGCCGCGATGAAGAGAACCTTGTCGGCACCACCCGGGATTATGAGCTGTTTTGCCATCAACTTAATGCCGTCAAGTGGAGGCTGCAGCAGTCCAAAAGGGCCATTAATATTAGGACCGGGGCGGCGTTGAATACGTGCAGCACCTCTCCTTTCAGCCCAGACCAGGTAGGCGGCGTTGGCTGCGGCAAAAGCGATAGCCACGACAACTGCAAAAATTACATTCAGGAGTGTTAAGCTCATAAATAGTTTCCTCTTACCTGTCTATCTCGGGAATGACCAGATCAAGGCTGCCCATGAATGCCAGAGCGTCCATGATCATCATACCTCTGCATGATTCATCAAATAAGTGCATATTGGAGTACGTAGGGGATCTGAGCTTCAAGCGGTATGGGGTTTTAGTCCCATCACTTACAAGCCGGACACCGAAACTTCCCCTGGCTGTTTCAACTGCCTGGTAATAATCTCCCGCCGGGGGTTTTATCAGTTTCGGTTTTTTCTTTGGCATTATCGGTCCGTCGGGAAGTTTATCTAAACCCTGTTCAATTATACGAAGAGACTGTTCCATTTCCTCCATCCGAACCATGTAACGAGCAAGAGAGTCGCCCTCATGATAAACAGGGACATCAAAATCGAAATCAGGATAGACGGAATAGGGTTCATTTTTTCGCACATCAAAGTTAATACCAGAGCCGCGCGCTACTGCACTTGAAGCACCGTACTTACGACATGTCTCTTTTGACAGCAGTGCATTGCCTTCCAGCCTCTTTCGAAAAATGATATTACCCGTCACAAGTTTATCGTATTTTATCAGAGACTTGCGCATGCGTGGAATGAACCGTCTGGCGGCGTCGATAAAGTCGTCGTCAATATCGTTATAAAGCCCGCCAAATCTGAAATAGCAATAGGTAAGCCGGGAGCCGGTAACCGCCTCCAGCATATCCAGAATATATTCCCGATCCTGAAGTGCATACATAAGCGGACTGAATCCTCCAAGATCCATGACAAAGGCACCAAACCAGAAGAGGTGGGAAGCAACGCGGTTCAGCTCTACCATTATGGCCCTGATATACTCAGCCCGTTCAGGAACCTCAATTCCTGCAGCTTTTTCAACTACGAGTACGTGACCGTGAGAGTAGCCTAAAGCACCCAGGTAGTCCATTCGGCTGAGATTCATTAGATATTGGGGGTAGGTTTTATTTTCCCCCATTTTCTCGTGCATCCGATGGATATATCCGATAACGGTCTCAGCGTCGACGATGTACTCGCCATTCATTTCCATCTTGACTCTGAGCACACCATGGGTGGCAGGGTGCTGTGGACCAACATTAAGGACAAATGTCTCGTCTGGTTGGAGTTGAATTGGAGAACTCATGCCTTGAAATCCTTTAAGAGTGGATGAAAATCTGCATCTTCGGGAAGGAGCAGCGGGATAAGGTGTGGGTGTCCGTCAAATTTTATACCGAAAAAATCATGTGTTTCACGTTCATGCCAGTTAGCACCGGCATAAATGCTGGTGATTGTCGGGACAACAGGATTGTTACGGTCAACCCTCGTCCTGATAACAACCCGGCAGGTATCAAAGTCGTATCGACTGAAATCGTAAACTACCTCAATCTGGCCTTCTTTAATCCAGTCAACACCAGTGATACTCTCTATAAAAAATTCAGCCTCGTCGACAATAGTGACGGCTTCGATGAGTTGGTCCGGAGCGACCTGGGCGTCAAGATGATATCCATGGACGGCATAATCACATTCAATAACTCCGTTTTGCCTTGGCTCTTTTTTAACTTTTGCTTTTTTTCCCTTTTCTTCCTCAACTTCTTCGCCTGGATCTTCGACTGCGGGAGGTTCAGGTTCAGTTGACGGAAGCAACTTCTGGAAAGCCAGCTTTGTTTTTTCAATAATCATATTGTAATACTCCGAAAGGCTGCAAAAAAAGCTCAGTTATTGAGGCCAGGCTCGGTAAGTGAAAGAATTTAAGCAATTTCAGGATTTTCCCATCTCTTCCAGTCAGAGATAAGATGCTCAAGTTCAATAATACCCTGCAGCAGGGCCTCCGGTCTCGGTGGACATCCGGGGACATAGACATCGACGGGGAGGAATTCGTCCGCACCAAGGACAATGGAGTATTGGCCTTCAAAGGCAAATGGACCCCCGGAAATGGCGCAATTGCCAAGAGCCATTACCCATTTTGGTTCTGGCATCTGATCATACAGAACTTTTATACCGGGCATCATTTTTTTGGTAATGGTTCCTGCGACAATCATCACATCACTTTGTCGTGGAGATGGACGGAAAACCTCTGCTCCGAACCGGGACATATCAAATCTGGCACAACCGGTAGCCATCATTTCGATAGCGCAGCAGGCGATGCCGAAGGTGAGGGGCCACAGTGAGTTTGCCCTGCCTATATTGATGAGTTTATCTGCTATTGCAAATTGAACTAACGACGAAGGTACGTTTTGCGTTCCCACTTAAATACTCCCTTAATCCAAGCGTAGACGACAGCCAGTGATAAGATTCCAACAAATAGTATAATTTCGACAAAATCACGAATAGACGATGCAAATACTGCATCGTTATATGCGACGGCAACAGGAAAAAGAAAAAGAACGTCGACGTCAAAGGCAAGAAAAATGAGAGCATAGAGGTAGAAAACAACGCCGTACCTGATCCATGGGTCGCCAATTGGGTCCATACCGCATTCAATGGACTGGAGGGATTTGTTGTCGATCTGCCGTGTCTTATTGGGCATCAATAAGTAGACAATTGCGATGGGGCCAAGTGCAAAAGATAATCCGCCGAGGGTAAACGCCGCAACCCAGAGCACATCTTTTTGATAAAGAAAAGCAGTGAACTCCTGTTCCATTGTGATTCCTTGTTAAGATTGTATTGGAGACAAAATACAACTTTGCCAAGCGTTATCATTGATGGTAGACATTTATGCTAATGACTGAATCCGCCGTAATTTAAATAATTGTGATAAGGGTGTCAATAGGAATTTCATGAGAATATCCTACGTTGTGGTGCTTCCGGATGCCTGTACTCATTGGAAATCCTTACAGGAAAAAGACTTGAGAAAGTTCTCAAAAATGATATATTAGCAAAACACTGGTAAAGATAAACGATACAAAGCATCAATAACATTGAACAGAGAATTAGGGTTTTCCCGTGTCTATCACACTGAGACAATTAGAAATATTTATAGCTGTCGCCGAAACTGCTCAAGTGACGAAAGCCAGTAAGAAGCTTTTCATTACTCAGTCTGCAGTGAGTATGGCACTGGCGGAGCTGGAAAATCAGCTCGGTGGATCTCTTTTCGACAGGCATGGAAGAAGCCTGCTGCTCAATGCCCGGGGACGCTACCTGTTACCGCTTGCAAAGGATATTACCAGTCAGGTAGGCAGTATTGAATCGATCATGTCTGAGCGAAATGACACACTTGAAGGACATATCGAGATGGTTGCAAGCACAACTTTGGGAAACTACATCCTTCCCTATCTCATTGGTGCTTTTAAACGCGTTCATCCTAAAGTACATATCAACATGCTTGTGTACAACACAATGTACTCAGAAAAGCTTGTTTTGGACAGGAAAATGGATCTTGGTTTTGTGGAAGGACCGCTGTCGGGTAAAGACGAGGTACTTTCTAAACCCTGGTTTAACGATGAATTGATGGTGCTGTGCGGTCCGACTGATCCCCTGGCTCAAAACGAAGTTTTTGATATGGAGAGCGACCTGAAGGGGAAGAAGTGGATTATGCGTGAACATGGCTCCGGGACTGTTGCTACCATTCGCAGTAAATTTGGAAACTATATGGATGATATAAATATAGTCATGGAAATGGGGCATCCCGAGGCTATCAAAAGAGCAGTCGAATCCGGTGCCGGGATAACCTGTCTCTCTGCCCTGACTATATGTCGTGAAGTCGAGAACGGTTGGCTGAGAAGTCTGAAAATTGCCGGTCTTGATATGAAAAGGCAGCTCAATATAATTCAGCGGATAGATTCTGAATTAAGTGATGCTCATGCAGAGTTCCTCTCATTTTGTGAGGTCATGACTCTCTGCAACGATTCACGGATATGTCTTTCTTCCCCGTGGAAACTGCAATCTCTCCTGGCAAGATATTCAGCAGTGAAAAAATAAAACTGCTTTGAAGGATCAGTAGAGGACTTTTATCAGGCTCAACCCGTGAGGGGGGGCTGTAGGGCTTGCAAGAGTTCTATCTTTTGAACGTAAAATCTTACCAAGCGTATCCGGTGACAGCCGTTCCCGCCCTGAATCAAGTAGAGAACCTACCATATTGCGAACCATGTTCCGTAAAAAACCATCTCCGGTAAAGTCGAACATCAGCAGGTCGTTATCCGTTCTGCTTAGCGATGCCTGAAAAATGGTTCTGACCGCACCGCGTCCGGAAGTATCTTCCCTGTTCCTTGATCCTGAATTTTCAAAAGATGAAAAATCATGGGTACCTTCAAGTTGTTGCAAACATTTTCGGACTGTCAGCAGATTGAGGTCGTCTCTAATATGTAACGAGTAAAGTCGTCTTGATGGTGGCTGGATCTTTCCGGTAAAAATGGTATATCGGTAGTGTTTTCCCACGGCTGAGTATCTTGCATGAAAGTTGTCATCAACTTCACTTGCAGCAAGGATTCTGATAGCACCTGGAAGCATTGAATTGAAACTCCGGAAAAAGTCTTCAGCGGGGATTGCTCTAGAAGTTTTAAAATGTGCTGTCATTTCTTCAGCATGGACACCCGCATCGGTTCTGCCGGCCCCATGCAAAGAAATCTTTTCCTGGGTTATCCTGTTAATACAGGCTTCTATCTCGCCCTGAATGGTTCTGCAGTGTTTCTGCCTCTGCCAGCCACTGAATTCTGTGCCATCATAGGCAATGAGAAGCTTGATATTGCGGAGTAAATGATCCATGAAGGCCGTTATCGCTTGAGATAGACTTTATGGAAATAGAGGAATAATTTCCAGACCGGTTGCTTCTTTAAAGCCGCACATCAGGTTCATATTCTGGACAGCCTGGCCGGCGGCACCTTTTACCACATTGTCAATGGCAGTCATGATGATAATTCGGTTGGTAACAGAATCTATTTTAAAACCAATGTCACAGAAATTAGAGCCTCGCACGTATTGTGTGGCAGGAAAAGTATCTTCGTCAAGCAAACGGATAAAAGACTGTGAAGAATACATTTCCTGGTAGAGTTCACTAATTGCGGTCGTGTTGAAACCAGGATTGAGGTTACCATACACTGTACTCAAAATCCCCCGTGATATTGGCAGCAGGTGTGGAGTGAACGTAATGGTTACTTTTTCCCCGGCAAATGAGCTGAGTTCCTGTTCTATCTCCGGAGTGTGTCTGTGATTCCTTCCTACTTTATACGGTTTAAAGCCGTCATGTACTTCACAGAAAAGTGAACCTATCTGAGCTGCACGACCCGCACCGGAGGTTCCTGATTTGGAGTCTGCGATGATTGTATGGTGCTGGATTGCGCCTGCTTTAAGCAAAGGAGCCAATCCTAGAATAATAGAAGTTGGATAACAGCCGGGGTTTGCTACCAGTCTGCTTTTTACAATAGATTCCCTGTAGATTTCCGGAAGGCCATAGACTGCTTCAGCAAGTAAATGGTCTGAGGTGTGAGGCTGGTACCATTCCTCATAAGTGGCACGATCCCGAATGCGAAAATCAGCAGAAAGGTCTACTACTTTTTTCCCGGCAGACAAGAGTGCCGGTACAATGTCCATTGCTGTTTTATGCGGCACCGCAGTAAAGAAAAAGTCTGCTTTTCTTTTTAGCTGTTCAGGAGATAGGTTTTCGCAAATAATATCAAGCCGGTTACTCAGGTTTGGGAATATTCTGGAAAGCGGTTGGCCGGCAAATTGTCTCGATGTCGCAACTGTGATGTTAACTTCCGGGTGATTACACAGTATTCTCGCCAATTCTGCTCCTGTGTAGCCGGAAGCACCAATAATACCAACATCCATCATTATTAAATTCTCCCCATAAAAAATAAAAAAAGGGAATAACAGCAGAACTGTCATTCCCTTTGCAAATTGTGCCTGTAATTACAGTTCTTCGCTTATTACCGAATTGACCCGGTAAAAAAAGAAGTGTTGGAGAACAAGTCCTAACGTTTGGAGAACTGGAATTTTGCGCGAGCGCCTTTTTGTCCGTATTTTTTACGCTCTTTAACCCGCGGATCACGAGTAAGAAGGCCGGATTGTTTAAGGGGCAGCCGGGTTTCAGGGTTGGTCACAAGAAGAGCTCTGGCGATCCCGTGACATAAAGCATCTACCTGGGCAGCTTTACCACCGCCTTTCAAAGTGGCCATAACATCAAACTGTTCGCTTGTTTCGGTAACTTTAAAAGGTTTTTCAATTTTGTGATCTTTAAAAATCCGGCCGAAATAGTCATCAGCTTCCATTTTGTTGACAATTACTTTGCCGGTTCCAGGGCTGAGCCACACTCTGGCAATAGCATTCTTTCTTTTTCCGGTGGCGTAAAATCGATCTTGAGCCATGTAGTTTTCTCCAGGATTAAATATCTAATACAGCAGGTTGTTGAGCTGCATGTGGATGATCTTTGCCGGCGTACACCTTCAGTTTTTTAAGTTGGGCACGTCCAAGCTTGTTTTTTGGGAGCATACCCTTAACTGCGGCGGTGACGAGTGAGGTAGGATTCTTTTCTAGAAGTTCTTTAGCATTAATCTCTTTGATCCCGCCAACGAATCCGGTGTGTCTATAGTACTTTTTATCGTTCAGTTTGTTGCCGGTGAGCCGAATCTTTTCTGCATTGGTCACTACGATGAAGTCACCATTATCAATAAAGGATGAGAACGTTGGTTTATGTTTACCACGCAGACGGGAGGCTATTTCAGATGCCAGTCGTCCAAGTACCTTGTCCTCTGCGTCGACAACGTACCATTTTCTATCGATCTCGTTGACTGGAGCAAGATAAGTTTTCATTGTAGCCCTCAAAATGGTCGATCAGTTAATAAAAAAAGGCCCGAGCATCGCCGAACCTTTTGAATTTATAGTGGAGCGGGAAACGAGATTCGAACTCGCGACTTCAACCTTGGCAAGGTTACACTCTACCACTGAGTTATTCCCGCTCAATCTGTTTTTTGTGTCAAAACTGCGGTGTTTATACAAAGTCTGAAATTTGGTGTCAATAGAAAAACATTCAGACTCGAACTTTTCACTATAATTATTTCCATCTGAATTGTCACGAAAAATAGAGAAGGTTTTTGTTTCATAGGGTATGATGTCAAATTTGGATATAATTCAAAACATTTGAATTCTCTCATTTTAATGCATTATACTGTTTGAAATCATCCTATGTCTGCCTTGAAAAATATGATTTTTCAAGGTA
>MAXH01000031.1 GCA_001750925.1 Desulfobulbaceae bacterium S3730MH12 | reverse complement strand
GAGCTTCTCGCAAAGACTGATAAAAATCAAACACGAAAATGTTAAGAAAATACTACGAAATTTGCAGGATGACGCTCCAAAAAACAACCCACAAACCCTTTTGCAGATAGCGTAGACTTCGAGTTCTTAACCGGACACTATTTATGTTTTCCAGCATCTCTCAAGACGTCCGCCTTATCAGTTCTTTCCCAGGTGAAGTTTTCAAGTTCACGTCCAAAATGACCATAGGCGGCAGTTTCAAGGTAGATAGGCCGGAGAAGATCAAGTTGCTGTACAATCGCTTTGGGACGAAGATCAAAATGGTCAAGAATAAGTTGTTTGATCGCTGCATTGGAGATTTTGCCGGTGCCAAAACTGTTTACGTTAATCGAGACAGGCTGGGAAATACCAATGGCATATGCAATTTGTACCTCGATTTCATCAGCAAGGCCTGCGGCAATGAGGTTTTTTGCAACATACCTTCCGTAGTAGGAACTGGAGCGATCAACTTTGGAGGGATCTTTACCGGAAAAGGCTCCACCGCCGTGGGAAGCTTTACCTCCATAGGTATCGACAATAATTTTCCTGCCGGTTACACCACAGTCGCCGACAGGACCGCCAATAACGAAACGTCCGGTAGGATTGATAAAGAATTGAGTCTTTTCATTTATCATATGAGCAGGCAGGGTCGGCTTGATGATCTCTTCCATGACCCCTTCCTTGAGGTCTTCATAGCTGACACTTTCCTCATGCTGGGTTGAGAGAACAACCGCATTGATATAAGTCGGAATGCTATTAATATACTGTATGGTCACCTGGCTTTTAGCATCGGGGCGAAGCCATGGGAGAGTCCCTGCTTTACGTACCTCCGCCTGTCGCTTGGTCAACTGGTGGGCATAAGTAATAGGCATAGGCATAAGGACATCAGTCTCATTGCAGGCATAGCCAAACATCAACCCCTGATCCCCTGCTCCCTGGTCGAGATCGACTCCTGTGCCCTCATCAACACCCTGGGCGATATCTGTGGACTGTTTATCGATAGAGGTTATAATTGCACATGACTGGGAGTCAAATCCCATCTCTGAGGAGTTATAGCCGATCTCTTTTATGGTATTACGTACCACTTTCGGCATATCAACCCAGGCGGACGTGGTTATTTCTCCGGCAATAATGGCCATACCGGTGGTGACAAGTGTTTCACAGGCCACTCTTGCAACCGGGTCCTGGATGAGTATGGCATCAAGAATGGCATCTGAAATCTGATCGGCAACTTTATCAGGATGCCCTTCCGAGACGGACTCGGAGGTAAATAGATAATCTGACATGAAAAGCTCCACTAAGAGTTAAAAACAACATAACCAGAGAAAGGGGAAAAACCGAATCCCTCCCTGCCAGGGGAGCGAATTCTTTTTATAAAAAGAGATGATCACCCTAAGGAACCGGGGTATAAGCTCCGACTTCGAAAGAATGCTTAACGTACTAAATAGTTCGCACCAAAACATACGCACTTTATCTAGAAATTCAAGGAAATCGGGGATAAATAAAGGGAATATACATTGTCATAATGAAAAACTTTGAAATCGTTGACAAGTTAGTGTCTTATTCCTGAAACTCTGGCATATAAAGATGATTATTTTGGCCTGAACATTCATCCGTAAACCGTGGGAACATTTTATGTCTATAGAAGAAGCAAAGGAAGTTCTGCTGGTTGAAGAGCAGGGGTTGGCGGCAGTTCGAGAGAAAATAGGGAGTGAATTTGTCAAGGCTGTGGAGTCTGTCCAATCATGTAACGGCAGGCTGGTGATCACCGGGATCGGAAAGTCCGGACTTGTCGGTCAGAAAATTTCAGCTACTCTGAACAGTACTGGAACGCCTTCTTTTTTTCTTCATCCGGTAGAGGCGATGCATGGGGATCTCGGCATGGTGATGAAGAGTGATGTGATCCTTGCGATCTCTTATTCTGGAGAAACCGGTGAGTTGAACGGCCTGCTGACCAGTTTGAAAAAAAGGGGGAATACAATTATCGCCATGACCGGCGGCATGCATTCATTTCTTGCTGAAGCAGCGGATATTATCCTTGATATCAAAGTGCCAAAGGAGGCTTGCCCTCTGGGGCTAGCGCCTACCGCAAGTACAACTGCAACATTGGCCATGGGAGACGCTCTTGCCGTAGTTTTGCTCAACCGGAAAAAATTTCAGGAGAAAGATTTTCGCCAGAATCATCCGGGGGGGAGTTTGGGTGAACGATTGAAGGTTAAGGTGTCTGAGGTGATGCTGGTAGGTGAGGACATTCCTTTGATTTCCCCGGAAGGTGGTGGGGGCAGGGCAATTAAAGAGTTGAATGAGAAGAATAAAGGCGCGGTTCTTGTAGTTGACGGAGACAATTTCGTGCTTGGTATTGTGACAGATGGTGATATCCGCCGCGCTGTCATGGAAGCAATATCCCTTGACCGAATCACAGCTTCTGAACTGATGACCAGGAATCCAATCTGCATAAAAGGGACGCGGATGGCCGCCGATGCACTCAGTATCATGCAGCAGCATGAAATCACCGCGCTACCGATAACTGATGACAAAGGGAGGTTGGAGGGTATGCTGCATCTCCATGACCTGTTAGGCAAGGGGGAGTTTCGCTTTCTGGTATAACCGAATATAGTTAGTTAAGAGCAAGTTTTGGTTTTTTCAGGTTTCCAGAAGAAAAATCCCAGGTTTTACTCTTTTTATTATATGTATAACGTATGATTAATAAGGTG
>MAXH01000030.1 GCA_001750925.1 Desulfobulbaceae bacterium S3730MH12 | reverse complement strand
TTGTTCACTGAACCCTGGTTTGACAGAAGCTGGAAGCCGTGGATTTTGAGTTGACAAAGTAGAGATAGCAAAATAGTGTCACCATAACCTGCCGAATGTTTAGAATCCCATATTAATTGATGCCGACAGGGATCTGATCGACACCAGGGTCAACTGCAAATCAACGCCGGGAATAGTATGTTTAATAACCGTGCAGTCATTTGGGTTTTGTTTTTCTCGTTCTTCCAGCTTCAGGCAATGCTGCCGTTAGCCTGCAACGGGAACTGGCTAAATGATGCATTTATTGATCCAAGTGATGGCAAACTGGATATGAGCAACTGGCTTCTCGAACGAGATGGTTTGATGCCGGTTCCTATAATAATCACAGAGCCGGCCATTGGTTACGGTGGTGGCCTGGCACTCGTTTACTTCCATGATAAAGTTGGTTCTCGTAAAGGTAGTCCTCCCAGTGTTTCTGCTGTAGCAGGCGCGGCAACAGAAAATGGCACCTGGTTTGCCGGCGGTGGTCACCTGGGGATATGGAAAAATGATACCATCCGCTATTCCGGTGGCCTGGGAACCGGCCTGGTAAAGATGGATTATTATGGCCGATCCGGCAATCAGGAACAGTGGCAGGATGGGGGTATTCGCTTTGAGACAGATGCTCTGTTTTTTGTTCAAGAGCTGCTATTTCGCATATACGAGAGTAAGTTCTTTGCCGGATTGGGGTACGTGCTGATAGATACTGCGAACAGTTTTGAGCACTATTCAGAAGATCTCACCCAGGAATTACCCGGGTTTGATTTTGACAGCCGTTCAGCAGCAGTGAATTTGATGCTGAGCTATGATAGCAGAGACAATATATTTACTCCATCAAATGGTATGGCTGCTGAAGCTAAAGTAATGCTTTTCGATGATATTTGGGGCAGTGATGATACCTTTCAGAAGTATCTTGCATCGTTGCTCTACTATAATTCACTCACTGAAAATCTTGTCCTTGGTTTGAGAGGATCGGGTCAGGTCATTGAGGGTGATGCACCTTTTTATTCATATCCATTTATTGATATGCGGGGCGTGAAAGCTATGCAATATCAAGGTGATATGACATTGCTGGGAGAGGTTGAAGTGCGCTGGTCTTTTACTCCCCGATGGGCCCTGGTAGGTTTTGGTGGTGCCGGGAAGGCATATAATGACGGAGGAAAAGAGGACAGTGATGTGATTTATAGCAAAGGTATTGGAATCCGCTATTTAATAGCTTCAAAACTCGGGCTCCAGGTTGGTCTTGATGTTGCGCAAGGTCCTGATGATACAGCATTCTACATACAATTTGGCAGTTCCTGGTCTTTAAAATAATGCTTGCAGGTGCGCGTAGACTCCGATAGCACTTATATGGTTGTGCATATTTTCCTGAAAAATCTCGATTTGAGAAAAAAGTTTCTGTTTCTGCATTTCATGTGCATACTCCGGCTAGATGGGAAGTAATTGCTTTGAGGTCTTGTAATTGAGTACCTTAGAAATTACTGTCTTCCTTTTAACTCCTTAAAAGGAACTAAGTGCCTATAAAAACTCTGTTCTATATCATATAAGGATTGTTTAGTTGGTATCCATCCAGACATGAATTCTTTCATTTTTAAAAAAGAAAAATTTTTAATAAAGGTGTAACACCCATGATGAAACGACGAGTCAGCGGTATCTTGCTGCACCCGACCTCACTGCCATCTGAATGGGGAATCGGTGACTTTGGCTCTGGGGCATATGAATTTATCGACTTTCTTGTTGTTTCCGGGCAAAGTATCTGGCAGATGCTGCCACTGGGGCCGACCGGATACGGCGATTCTCCCTATCAGGCTCTTTCTGCATTTGCCGGCAACCCCATGCTTATCAGTCCGGATCTCTTGCTGGAAGGGGGACTGTTGCAAAGTGAGGATATTGAAAAACCGGAATTCCCCCATGATCATGTTGATTTTGGTGGTGTGATTCCCTTTAAATATGAACTCATCAGAAAAGCTCATAGTAATTTTTTGACTGAAAAACCTGCCTCTGTTGTGCAGCGGTACAGCCGGTTTTGTAAGGAACACGCGCATTGGCTGGAGGATTTTTGTCTGTTTGCAGCAATCAAGGGATTCCATCAGAGCAGACCATGGACAAGCTGGCCTGAGGAACTGGTTCTGCGCAGCCCCGAAGCGCTCAGTTCATGGTCTCAAAAGCTTGAGAATGAGATAGAGCGGCACTGTTTCATTCAATTTCTCTTCTTTGATCAATGGCAGAAACTGCACAGTTATGCAGCATCTCAGGGAATCAGGATCATTGGCGATATCCCTCTCTTTGTTGCCCATGATTCCAGTGATGTCTGGAGTCATCAGGAATGGTTTTATCTTGATAAAAAAGGTGAACCCACCGTCGTTGCCGGTGTGCCTCCCGATTATTTCAGCGAAACAGGACAGCGCTGGGGTAACCCCCTTTTTGACTGGCAGCAGCTGAAGAATGAGGGCTATTCCTTCTGGGTCAAACGGTTTGAGCTGCTCTCATTTATGTTTGATTTTATCCGCATAGATCACTTCAGAGGCTTTGCCAGTTACTGGGAGATCCCGGCCAGGGAAGAAACAGCTGTGAAAGGTACCTGGAAAAAAGGGCCTGGCGCCGGACTTTTTCATGCTATAGAACGTGATCTTGGCAGCGGTGCTCCAATTATTGCTGAAGATTTAGGAGTCATTACCGAAGATGTGACAGAGATGCTTGATGAACTCGGGTATCCGGGAATGGCTATCCTGCAGTTTGGTTTTGAGGGGGTAGAAGAGGGTGATAATTCTTCATTATTTCTGCCCCATAATCATCTCTATAACCAGGTGATCTACACCGGTACCCACGACAACGATACTGTTTGCGGCTGGTGGGATAAACAGCCGGAAGAGGTAAAGGATTTTACAAGGCGCTATCTCAACACAGACGGTAAAGTGATCCACAGGGATATGATTAGAGCTGCCCTTTCATCCGTTGCTTTTCTGGCAATCTTTCCCCTGCAGGATCTTTTTGGGTGTGGCAATGAAGCACGTATGAACCTGCCTGGCACTTCCAGCGGCAACTGGCAATACCGTTTTTTAAAGGGGGATCTTTCTTCCGATCTCGCAGATGATTTATTGAAAATGACACAACTTTATGGCAGAACAGCTGCGAAGAAAGATGCAGACTTAAAACAACCTGATACTAATAGTGCCAAATTACTGTAATAGAGCCTGATTATGGAAAAACTTAATATTTTAATTGCGGCTTCCGAAGTTGTACCTTTTGCAAAAAGCGGCGGTCTGGCTGATGTAATCGGGGCATTACCAAAGGCACTTCGCAATCTGGGTCATGACGTGCGTGTGGTGATGCCGCGCTATTACATCATCGATAGAGAGTACTATGACCTTAAACCTCTTGAAGGCTCCCTCGGTGTGCATATGGGAAGTCTGGGTGAAGTGTGGTCCTCCGTCTATGAAGGTGTGCTCCCGGGCAGTGACGTGCGGGTCTATTTTATAGAGCATGAGGGATTCTTTGGTCGAAAAGGGCTTTATGATGAGAATGGTGAAGGGTACGTAGATAACGACAACCGTTTTATCTTCCTTTCCAAAGCGGCCATGCAGCTGGCTAAAAAACTGCATTTCAGACCTGATGTTATCCATGCCAATGACTGGCATACTGCTAGTATGCCAATCCTGCTGAACTCGACCTATGGTTCTGATCCTGATTTTGAAAATACAGGTTCGCTGCTGACCATTCATAATCTGCAGCACCAGGGAAAGTTCTATAAAGACGCGATGGATGTACTCGATATTGGCTGGGAACACTTTAATGCCAGTGAACTGGAAGAGTATGACGGCATCAATCTGCTCAAGGGAGGCATTGTTCATGCTGATGCCATCAATGCCGTCAGTAAAAAATATGCCCAGGAGATCCGCACTCCTGACTTTGGCTGGGGGCTTGACAGTCTCATTGATGCTCATGCTTCAAAACTTCACGGCATATTGAATGGGGTTGACTATACTGAGTGGAATCCGGAGGTGGACAATTTTATTGCCAGACAGTTTGACAGTGATGACCTCTCAGGAAAGGCAATATGTAAAGCTGAACTGCAAAAAGCGTTCAATCTCCCCGAACGCAGTGAAGTGCCGTTGATAGGCCTTGTCGGCCGTCTTGCCGAACAAAAAGGTATTGGCCTGCTGGCTTCAGCCATCTGGCATCTGATGGGGCTTGATATTCAGATGGTCCTGCTGGGCACCGGGGAAAGGTGGGCAGAGCATTTTTTCAGTGATATAAGTGGCAGATATCCTGAAAAATTTGGCTTGTTCGTCGGCTATCGAAACGACCTGGCTCACCGGATTGAAGCGGGAAGTGATCTGTTTTTGATGCCGTCACTGTTTGAGCCCTGCGGCCTGAACCAGATCTACAGCCTGCGTTATGGAACCGTGCCGATTGTAAGGGCAACCGGAGGCCTGGATGATACCATAGATAATTATGATGCAGAAACAAAAAGCGGTACCGGCTTCAAGTTTTACGATGCAACGCCGGAGGCACTCAGCGGTACAGTACAATGGGCAGTTGATACCTGGTATCATGACAGAACAGGTTTTGAGCAACTGCGTCGCAATGGTATGAAAAAGCGTTTTGACTGGGATGTGGCAGCAAAGGGTTATGAATACCTCTACCACCGCATAATCGACGGCCGTCTCAGGATTCGCCGCTAACAGGAGTCACTATGACACACACTATTCACTACGATGTTTCTCTCTTGAGCGATATGGATATCTATCTTTTCAAGCAGGGAAATCACACCAAGCTATACGATAAACTCGGTTCCCATATGATGGCCCGCAAAAAGGTAAAGGGTGTATGCTTTGCGGTTTGGGCACCCAATGCTGAGCGCGTGAGTGTTCGCGGGGATTTCAATGACTACGACACCGACAGTCATCCGCTTCGACTGCGAGACGATGATTCCGGCATCTGGGAAGGTTTTATCGAGGAAGTGGAGCAGGGGCTTACCTATAAGTACCATATAGTTTCCAGATATCATGAAATCATCCATGACAAAAGTGATCCCTTTGCCTTCTACAGTGAAAAACCACCAAACTCCGCATCACGTATCTGGGGTCTTGATGAATATAAGTGGCAGGATAAGGAATGGCTGGACACCCGGCATAAACATAATAGTCATGATGCTCCGATCAGTGTCTATGAAGTTCACCTTGGCTCGTGGCGCAAGAAGGTAGAGGGTAACAACCGGTATCTGACCTACCGTGAACTCGCCCATGAGCTTGTCGATTATCTTAAAATGATGAACTATACCCATGTCGAATTCATGCCGTTGACCGAATATCCGTTTTTTGGATCCTGGGGTTATCAGGTAGTCGGTTATTTCTCGGCAACGGCACGTTTTGGAGAACCCGAAGACCTGATGTACCTGATAGACATTATGCATCAGAACAGTATTGGTGTCATTATGGACTGGGTGCCGTCACACTTTGCTGTGGACATGCACGGTCTGATTAATTTTGATGGTACAGCGTTGTACGAACATGATGACCCGAGACAGGGCTTTCACCCGGAGTGGGGATCCATTATCTTTAATTATGGCCGTAATGAGGTACAGTCTTTTCTCATCAGTTCAGCGATGTTCTGGCTGGAGAAGTATCATATTGACGGCATTCGCGTCGATGCTGTTGCTTCAATGCTCTATTTGAATTATGCAAGAGAAGAGGGCGAATGGATTCCAAACGAATTCGGCGGCGATGAGAACCTTGAAGCCGTTGCCTTTTTACGCAACCTCAACGAAAGTGTCTATCGTGAGTTTTCAGACATCCTGATGGTTGCCGAAGAGTCGACTGCCTGGCCGATGGTGACACGTCCGACCTCCATCGGAGGGCTGGG
>MAXH01000029.1 GCA_001750925.1 Desulfobulbaceae bacterium S3730MH12 | reverse complement strand
TCAGGTTGCGCCAGGCAAAACGGCCAATTTTTTTCGCAGGGAAATCCAATTTTCTGTTTCATAATTAAGGCTCCATTGCTATAGTGCCAGCCATGGAAAATACAAATAATAAAAAACGGACCAAGTTTATTTTCGTGACCGGCGGTGTCCTCTCCTCTCTGGGTAAAGGACTGGCGTCGGCCGCTATAGGTGCCCTGCTTGAAAGTCGGGGGCTTACTGTTACCTTTCAGAAACTCGACCCGTATATCAATGTTGATCCGGGAACCATGAATCCTTTCCAACACGGGGAGGTTTATGTGACCGACGATGGAGCCGAAACCGATCTCGACATGGGACACTACGAGCGTTACACCAATGCCGTTATGGCCCAGAAAAACAACTATACCTCCGGTCGTATTTACTACTCTGTAATCATGAAAGAGAGGCGGGGGGAATATCTTGGTGGAACAGTTCAGGTCATCCCTCACATAACCGACGAAATAAAGGCTGCCGTGCTGCAGCTGGACGGCAGTTCCGATATTGCCATCATCGAAATCGGCGGTACAGTAGGTGATATTGAAGGGCTGCCATTTATTGAAGCGATTCGTCAACTGCGTGGAGACCTGGGAAAAGAGCGCTCGATCTATATCCACCTTACCCTGGTACCCTATATAAAAACTGCCGGGGAGGTTAAAACCAAACCAACCCAACACTCTGTCAGGGAACTGCGGGCAGATGGTATTCAGCCGGATATTCTGGTCTGCCGGACTGAAGTCCCCCTGGAAGACAGTCTGAAGGCAAAGCTTTCACTGTTCTGTAATGTCCCGCCAGATGCCGTTATCACCGCAATTGATGTTGATAGCATCTATGAATTACCACTTTATTTACATAAAGAGGGATTGGACAACAAAATTCTTGAGCTGCTCAATATCTGGACAGGCCAACCCAATATCAAACCATGGGAAGAGCTCGTCCGTAAAATAAAAAACCCGAAAAAAAGTGTCACCATCGCCATTACCGGAAAATATGTGGATCTGACAGAATCCTATAAAAGCCTGCACGAAGCATTGATACATGGTGGAATTGCCAACGATACCAAGATCAATCTGCTCTATATCAGCGCCGAAGACCTTGAATCTCAAAACGCTGCAACCCTTCTGGAAGGATGTGACGGAATCCTGGTTCCCGGCGGATTTGGCAAAAGAGGATCCGAGGGCAAAACTAAGGCGATCACCTATGCCCGGGAAAATAACATCCCCTTCTTCGGCATCTGCCTGGGTATGCAGCTCGCAGTTGTAGAGTTTGCCAGAGCCAAATTGAAACTGGCCAAAGCGAATTCCATAGAGATGGATGCAAAAACACCTGATCCGGTCATCTACCTGATCAAAGAATGGTTTGATTACAGAACCAACGAGATGCAGATTCGAGACGAAGAATCAGACCTTGGGGGTACGCTGCGTCTTGGTGCTTACCCCTGCGTACTGAAAAAAGATACAAGGGCTTCACAGGCCTACAGCAACGTGGATGAGATTTCCGAACGTCATCGTCACCGCTATGAATTTAACAACGACTATCGTCAGCGGCTGGAAGAAAACGGTCTTGTTATTTCCGGCGCATCTCCGGACAACAACCTCGTTGAAATCATTGAAATTGAGGATCACCCCTGGTTTCTCGGCTGTCAATTTCACCCTGAATTCAAATCCAAACCGATGAAACCCCATCCACTTTTCAAGAATTTTATCGCCGCAGCACTCAAAAAAAAGCAGGAAGGGCAATAGGTTACCAAGGATAAAATTGATATGCAGGAAATTTCCGTTTCCATTGAAACCCCGTCCGGTTCTCCGATTATAGTCGGCTCCGGCCAGCCACTCCTGCTCATTGGTGGCCCCTGCGCTCTTGAATCAGAAGATCTGGCCCGTAAAGTTGCCGAAACAATGCAGGTAATTTGCGGGCGACTTGGAATATCTTATGTTTTCAAGGCATCGTTTGATAAGGCTAACCGAACATCGCTCTCTTCCTATCGTGGTCCCGGTCTGGAGAAGGGGCTGGCAACTCTTGCAAAAATCAGACAGGAACTACAGGTTCCTGTTATCTCTGATGTACACGATATAAACCAGGTGAAAGCAGCGGCTGAGGTGCTCGATATGATCCAGATTCCCGCATTTCTCTGCCGCCAGACCGATCTCCTTACCGCAGCGGCACTCACAGGAAAAGTGGTTAATGTTAAAAAAGGCCAGTTTGTTTCACCCTGGGATATGAAAAATGTTGTGGAAAAAATACGAGGCTGTGGAGGAAAAAAACTGATGCTGGTTGAGCGGGGTGCAAGTTTTGGTTATAATAATCTTGTAGTTGACATGCGCTCCCTGCCGATCATGAGATCCTTTGACTGCCCCGTTATTTTTGATGGAACCCACTCTGTTCAACTCCCCGGTGGATCCGGAGGAGTTTCAGCTGGACAGCGTGAATTCATTGAACCTCTTGCCAAGGCGGCAACCGCTGTTGGAATTGACGGATTGTTCATGGAAATTCACCCGGATCCGGACAAGGCCTTCTGCGATGGCCCCAACTCCATCCCCCTTGGCGATATCGAAAAGTTACTGAGAAAGATCGTCAGAATTCATGAAGCTGCCGATTGATTATGTCTCACTCCTGCTCTTTACCTCCCGCCTCCAACCGACAACATGCCCTGACAAGGGGCAAAGATATCAAACTTCTCCTCCTTGATGTCGACGGGGTACTCACCGATGGCAACCTCCTCTACACCGGCAGCAGTGAAGAGAGTAAATCGTTTCATACCCAGGACGGTTTTGGTATCCGTCTTATGCATGAAGCGGGGATAGATGTGGGAGTGATAACCGCCAGAAAATCGAAAGTGGTTCAGCGGCGGGCAGCAGAGTTGAAAATGCGCTATATCTACCAGGGTGCCGCCAACAAAAATAGTGCCTTTATGGAAATCATTTCTGACTCAGGCTTACAACCTTTCGAGGTTGCCTATATGGGTGACGACTGGCTTGATCTTGTTCTCCTGCAGCAGGTCGGCCTGGCGGTCACTCCAGCAAACGGTGTAATTGAGGTGAAGGAAATTGCCCATTACGTTACCAGACGAAAGGGCGGTTATGGAGCTGTCCGTGAATGCTGTGACCTTATTCTGGAGGCCCGGAACCTGCTCACTGATCTCCTGCAGAAATATAAGACCAGATGAAACTGCACCGTAACACAGTCTGGCTCATACCACTCATTTTGATCCTCACTTTTCCCCTCTGGCGTATTCCACTTGGCGCTTTTCTCGTTCCCAAAGATGGCTTCGACTATAAAATGGGTTCCGGGAACTCCGCCAGCCGAAATTTCAGTATGGATACAGTCAAAATCCTGCAAAACCAAAAGGGTCAAAAAACCGCACTTATCCGAGCCCGATCCGCCCGCACAAATGAGGATGCTGAGATCTTTATTCTTGAAACCGTCGATGCGGATATTTTTGATGCAGACGGTAACAAGACCCACATTGTTTCGAAAACCGGCAAATACGACGTTGCCACAAAAATCCTGACACTTATTGATGATGTGGTGGTCAACAAAACCCACGATGAGCAGTTTCTCTACACCGACCTGCTTTATTATGACAGTGATAAACGAATCGTCAACTGTCCGGGAAAAACAAGGCTGGTCGGCAAAGGTGTGAAAGTCGACGGAGGAAGTCTCGATTACGATATAGAAACCTCACGATATGACATTGGCGGCAGGGTTCATGTGGTGCTCGATGGATTTACTGAATCCGCCGGCACTCCAGCACCTCAAACTGTAAGCCCATGACCTGCCACCGTATATTGACATCCCATAGCAACATGCCAAACCGGCTCTTCTTCCCCTTCTGACTGGCTGGCCTTGGATCCTGCCGAATCATTTCTTCTATGAGCAGTTGTATTTTTCTCCCCGTTTCCTGTTCATAACTTGTACAAAATTGCAGCGCCTGTTCACTGAATTTCAGCTTGATCCGAGGCTGATCAATTTTTGTATAACCACTTGTTGCTCCCGCAATGGAGTCACTGAAGGGAACATAGGGTTTAATATCCAGCACAGGTGTCTGATCCAGAAAGTCAACCCCGGAGAGTTCAAGGAGGTATCTCTTTTTTTCCCTTCTTATATCGACCAGTTTTACGGCCGACATACCCATATGATTTGGTCGATGGGGGCTGCGAGTGGCAAAAATCCCTACCC
>MAXH01000028.1 GCA_001750925.1 Desulfobulbaceae bacterium S3730MH12 | reverse complement strand
TTGCCAGGGAGGAACTTGTGGGTGATGCTGATTTGCATTCCAAGCTTAAACAATTCATTACCTGTACTGTCAGCTATTTTGAGGAGGAGCGTGACTCACTGATCATTGCTATTAGTGAACTTCCTCACGACGACCCTGATATTGTTGAACATAAAGCGGACTGGGCCAGACAGATGGTTGAGATAATAAACGTGGAGATCTGCGAACCCCTGGCAGCGGAAAGTGGACTAATTATTCTTCCAACCATGTTTTCACCCATGCTGACCTTTCTTATGGCATCACGGTTTTTTACTACCCCGATTATAGAAAAGGTGGGTGAGAACAGTTCAAAGGCCGGCAGCATTGAACTTTATACTAAGGCGATTATCAGAATAGTTTTGCAGGGGATTACGTGTTCTGGTTCAAAGGCGGGCGATGTTCGCAACTCAGATTTATTAGCCGTATAACAATAAAAGGAGTTACTACGATGTGGATGAATTATTTTTCATTGTTTTTGTTGTTTTTTATATTTATCTCTCTTTTTTACGCGACGGTTTTTATTTGCAATCTCCCATATGAAATTGCAAAAAAAAGAAATCACCCGCAACAGCAGGCAATCCTGGTTGGTGGCTGGATCAGTCTCTTTACCCTCTTTGTTATATGGCCCTTCTTATGGATCTGGGCAAGCCTCTATCAAGAAGATAAGGGATGGGGATTTAAAGAATCAGATGCTTCAGTAATCAAAAAAACTCAGTTACTGGAAAAACAACTGTCCGATCTGCAAAATCGTTTTGATGCACTGGAAAAGACACTGTCAGGGCAATCAACGAAACCTTTGACTAACAATATTGAGGGAGGTCTCTAATGGGTTGGTTGCTCATGTTGATATACAATGCTTTTTGTATGGTCCTATTCAGGGTATTTAAAATCCCAATGACCAGATGGACTTTATCCACAGCCGTTCTGGGTGGTGTTTTTATAATTGGAACGTTACTCTCTTTGATGAATTATCAGCATCCATTTTCAACGGTCACTCGTGAGTATTTTATAACCACCCCCGTTATTCCTGCAGTAAAGGGGCGGATTATTTCAGTTGATGTAAAACCCAATGTTCCGGTAAAAAAAGATGATGTCTTATTTAGGATCGATCCTGAACCTTTTCAGTATAAAGTAGACTCGTTGAATGCACAGTTGCAAACGTTAAAAATTGATTTAGAGAGAGCCACTGAATTACTGAAAAGAAAAGCTGGAAAACAGAAAGAAGTCGATGCAGCACTGGCCAAAGTCGGTGATGTTGAGGGAAAATTGGGGAATGCCCAGTTTGATCTGGACCAGACTGTTGTAAGGGCCGAACAAAATGGTTTTGTTACCCAGATACTAGTCCATCCTGGTCTCTATGCTGTTTCTACTCCATTGAGACCTGCCATGGTTTTTGTTAACGCTGATTCTTTTATTTATGTAGCCTGGTTTAGACAAAATAACCTGATGAGATTAAAAAGTGGATATGAAGCTGAAGTTATTTTTAATGGCATCCCAGGAATAATTTTTACGGCTGAAGTGATTGATTATATACCGGTTCTCGCAGAAGGTGAACTGCAGGCGACAGGCAATTTAATAGATATGTCTCAAGCTATGAAGGCGGGAAGAATCCCGGTTAAAATTAAAATTACTGATCCAAGATATGCTGATTATACAGATCGCATCCCCGGTGGATCATTTGCACAGACAGCTATTTACTCTGATCATGGACGTCAAGTCGATTTTATTCGGAGAATTCTGATTCGTATGAAATCATATATGAATTATTTTATGCCATTTCGGTAAAATATGAATAGGTTTATTTATAATTTTCTAAGAGGAATTATTATAGTGTACACAAAAACAGGATGTAGGAAAATTGCTTTAGTGTTAGTGCTTTTATTGGCGCAGGGTTGCTCCTCTCACAGGATAGACACTCCGGATTCACTTGGCGAAGAAGTAAAAACCAAGGTTGATACTACGAAAGAGTTTAATGCTGAACAGGGTGTCACTGGAAAGGTTGAGAACAACTGGCTTAAAACATTTAACGATACAGAGCTTGATAAACTTGTCGATGAAGCGCTTGAGCATAATCCTAACCTAAAAGCGGCATCTTTTGTTGTTGAGCAGGCTGCTGCTCAGACTAAACTGGCGAGTGCTGCATTACAGCCCACAGTTGGCTATAATGGGGGTGTATCGAACACCAGTGTAGGCAGCAGTTCAAGCTCTGGTGGTATAGGTGCATCATGGGAACTGGATGTATGGGGACGGGTCTCAGCCCAGGTACAATCTGCACGCTCTTCACAACGGGCAATTGAAGCAGATTATGCTTTCGCCAAACAATCACTTGTAGCTGAGGTTTCAAAAGCATGGTTTTCACTAATAGAAACCATACAGCAGGAACAACTGTCAAAGCAGATCGTGAAGGAGTTTGCAGCAACACGTGAACTTGTTAACGTAAAATTTGATTTGGGAGAAGTGTTAAGGAAAGATGTTTCCCAGGCTCAGGCTGATTTAAACTCCGCCAAAGACTCTCATATTCAGGCGCAAAATGCGGTTAAAAACAGTTCCAGAGCCCTGGAACTTCTTCTGGGACGATACCCATCAGCTACCTTGATCGGCCAGGCCAACCTGCCGCAACTCCCACTATTCCCTCAGGCTGGTGTTCCTGCAGAGTTATTACAGCGACGTCCAGATTTGATAGCAAAAGAAGAGCAACTCCGCTCAGCATTCTTTGCTGTACAGGATGCAGAACTTGCAAGATTTCCAACCTTTTCATTAAGTGTTGGAGGAGGTCTCAGCAATGGCAGTAACTTTCTAAGCGCGCTTGCTGCTGGGGTAACGGGTCCCATCTATACCGGTGGTGCAATTGAAGCTGGTATTGAAAATGCGACTGCAGCGCAGAAAGGGGC
>MAXH01000027.1 GCA_001750925.1 Desulfobulbaceae bacterium S3730MH12 | reverse complement strand
GGAGTTTATTAAACCTACCCCACGTCATTGGTGCAGATAATTCGTTTTATTTAATGGTAACCCGAATAAATCGGAATTCTAGAATGCTTGGATAAGTGCCACGGAAGTATATTCAAAGATATAATTTTAAACGACCTTCCTGGATTTCTTGTTTTTTCTTACAGAAGTTCTGTAGTAAGGCACTAATGAGGAGATATACATGATCATTGTTGGAGAACTGATCAATGCAACACGCCAGACAGTGAAAACAGCCATTGAATCCCGTGACAGCAAGGCCATCCAAAAATTTGCCAGAGACCAGGCAGATTCTGGAGCCGCCTACATTGATGTTAATGCAGGCACCTTCGTCGGAAAAGAGACAGAATATCTCAAGTGGGTGATTGAAAATGTAACAGAGGCAACTGATTTGCCTGTCTGTATCGATAGCCCGAGTAGTGGAGTTATAGAAGATGCTCTGGAACATTTCCAAGGCAAATCTGATAAAATTCCTATGATTAATTCCATTTCCCTGGAAAAAGAAAAGCTCGAGAAAATTTTGCCTATTGTCGCAGGCACTGATCTAAAAGTAATCGCCCTTTGCATGGATGACGAGGGAACGCCCCATACAGTAGATGGTAGAATGGAAATTGCCGGCAAACTGATTAACAAACTGGTTCAACAGGGTGTAAAGATAGAAAATATCTTTGTAGACCCTCTGGTTCAGGCCCTAAGTGCCAATTCTGTTTTCGGAACCTCATTTTTAATTTCAGTTGAGAAAATAATGGCTGAATATAAAGGTGTTCATACCATATGTGGATTGTCAAATATTTCTTTTGGCCTTCCTGAGAGAGGTTTCCTGAACCAGACTTTCATGGCCATGGCCGTTGCCAAGGGACTAGATGGGGCCATTGCCAACCCCCTGGATAAAAAAATGATGGCAACCATTGCTGCTGCAGAAGCTTTGGCTGGCAGAGACGACTATTGTCTGAATTACTTAGCCGCTTTCAGAGCTGGGAAAATTATTTAGTAGGGTATGGCAGGGTAGTGAATAAATATGGGTGGTGATTTATCATCTTTCAGCGTAAACCGCTTACGGAGATAAAAAATGAGTGATGCCTTGCTGCAAGTGAGTGAGCTGACTAAGCACTTTCCGATAACTTCCGGCTTTTTTTCGAGACCGGAAGCGTGGGTGAGAGCTGTCGATAACATCAATTTTGAGGTTCACCAGGGGGAAACCCTGGGGGTCGTAGGTGAATCAGGTTGCGGTAAAACCACGTTGGTCAACGTCCTGCTTAACCTGATTGAGCCGACTGCAGGTCAGGTAATTTTTGATGGTATTGATTTATTTGGCTGTTCAAAAAAAAAGCTGAGAGAACTCAGACAACACTTACAGATTGTTTTTCAAGATCCGTTCTGGTCTCTCAATCCCAGGTGGCTGGTCAAAGATATCATTGGAGAGCCATTAAAAGTGCATCTCGATCTCAAGCCCGGCGAATTCATCAAACGGGTGGAAGAATTGCTGGAAATGGTTGGATTGCCTGATGATGCTATTTATAAATCACCCCATGAATTCAGTGGCGGTCAAAGACAGAGAATTGCCATAGCCCGTGCTTTGGGAATTAATCCAAAACTATTGGTATTGGATGAACCAACTTCAGCTATTGATATTTTTTCCCAGGCCCAAATTTTGGAGCTACTGAAAGATCTGAAAAAGAGGTTGAACCTTACCTATATCCTGATCTCCCATGATTTGAGTGTCGTACATCATATGTCGGATAAAATCATGGTGATGTACCTGGGTGAAGTCGTGGAGTATGGGCCGGCAGAAGCTATCTTTAATCGACCGGCTCATCCTTACACCAAAGCCCTGTTAAGTGCGATTCCCGATATCAATACGGAATCACTGGATGAAATCAGCGAACTGGAAGGAAATGTACCGAGTGCCATTAATCCTCCAATCGGATGCCGGTTTAATACACGTTGCAGCGAAGTAATGGCTGTCTGTATGGAAAAAAAGCCTGCGGTATCAGATATCGGCTCTGGCCATACAGCCAGTTGTCATCTTTTGTAGTTTATCAGCAGGTCATTGTGAAACAACAATTTGATCCGCTCGTCGGCAGGGTCTTCTCGGTATTTAGCTATTATGCGGTACCTTCTGTTGTGGGAATGGTGGCTGTGTCTTCAGCTTTCATAGTTGACGGTTTCTTTATCGGCAATTATGTGGGATCAAGAGCCCTGGCTGCCGTCAACCTGACCCTTCCTGTCAATTCAATGCTGATCGGTATCGCCCTGATGCTCTCCATTGGCGGAAGCGTCAGATGCGGCAAGTATCTCGGCCAGGGAAATATCAGGTTTGCCTCGATAAACTTTTCCTATACCCTGGCAGCAATCGTGTTGTTTTCTTTAATCATCACTGTTTTGGGCACTATCTTTATAAAACCTCTCACAATGATGCTGGGCGCTGATCAATCTCTCGCCGAACCGGTCAACCAATATTTGTCCATTATTCTTTTATTTACTCTATTCCAGCTTGGCGGTCTCTGCCTTTCCTTTTTCTTAAGAGTGGATGGTTATCCGGTTTTGGCATCCATCGCTCTGATTGGAGGCAGTATTTTAAACATAATCCTTGATTGGTTTTTTGTTGTGCAACTTACCATGGGACTCCAGGGGGCTGCACTGGCCACAGGAATTTCCCATACAATGGGGCTGTTTTTTGTGCTGTTTTCCTTTGTTTTGACAAAATCCAGATTCAGAATTGTACGGGATAAATGTGGTTGGACAGAAGTCATTAAAAACGCGGCAAACGGTTTTTCTGAATTTGCCAATGAACTTTCGGTGGGCGTTGTTATTCTTCTTTTTAACTGGGTAATTATGCAGAAGCTTGGAGAAAACGGGCTCGCTGCCTTTACAATTATTAATTATTCTATCTTTTTTGCCCTCATGGTCTGTTATGCAATCAGTGAATCCACACAGCCCATCATCAGCAAAAATTATGGCGCCCTTAATGGAAAAAGGATCTACAGTTTTCTTAAAACAGCCTCCTGTACTGTTATTATTATTGGTATATCCATGAGTATCATAATGTTCTTCTTTTCAGAAAAACTCGTTGAAACTTTTTTAGAAAAAGGCGATGAAAAGGTGGCAGACTTAGCTGTCATGTATGCCCGTTATGTCTGGCCGGTATTTCTTTTCTCCGGCTTGAATATCGTGTTTTCCTCATACCTGACAGCCATGCAAAAGCCTATTCCTTCGGCCGTTATAGCTCTTTCCCGAAGTCTGATTCTGCCTATTCTGCTTCTTTTGATTTTACCAATCTTTTTTGGTGATATCGGCATCTTTATGGCTATTCCTTTAGCTGAAGTAGTGGCGCTCGCTATTGCCATATTCCTGGTTAAAAGGAATAGTCCGAATAAACTTGTCTCTGATGGTTGACCATGAAGAGAGTTCTCGCAAAAAATGCAGCTGACAGCGTAAGACCTGATCTCGTGAAATCTGTTGATATAGCTAACAAGCTCAGTATAAGTGTTACTGAAACCAAACACCTCTTAACGAGTATGAATGGAATGGGGTTCATTGCTGTCTGGCCAAGGTTTACATTCCATATCTTCCAATATCTCATGATTTATAACAAGGCCAGCGGACGATATAACTGGTTGAGATAACTGACTCAAGGGGAATCACAGCGCTATTGACTGCTTATAATATTGCCGGTGCCTCGGGGACTGACCTCATTACATGTATTTTCCCGGAGACTGGTACTATTACTTTAGTTCCTGTCTACAGTTTGTTGTTAGATTGTAAAGGCTCTTTATGGTCAATAGGTTCAATCGCTGTAGCCATCTCCTTCGGAGGACGGCTTTTTTATTGTATACTGTAAAGATACGAGTTACAGTAAATCATGATTAAAAGTTTTCGTCATAAAGGGCTGGAAAAGTTTTACAGAACCGGAAGTAAAGCCGGTATTCAAGCCAAACACGCGTCCAAGCTGAGAAGGATACTTGGTTTGCTGGATGTGGCAACAAAAGCAGATGATGTCAACCTCCCTGGATACAGGCTGCATCCTTTGACAGGAAAACAAAAAGGCTTTTTCTCGATATGGGTCAACGGTAACTGGCGTATTATTTTTCGATTTGTTGGTGATGATGTCGAACTGGTAAATTATCTGGATTACCATTAAGAGGTATGATATGAGCGCAATGCATAATCCTCCCCATCCTGGGGCAATCATAAAAG
>MAXH01000026.1 GCA_001750925.1 Desulfobulbaceae bacterium S3730MH12 | reverse complement strand
TCGAACAAAGATTCCAGGTTATATTTAAAATATGAAGAGCAGATACCTTCATCTGAAATCATACAGGGGCCGATTGGGTTTTGCGGAGTACAGACCATACCAAAGGCCGGACAGTCGGGAGGAAGTCCCCGTCCCGAGATAATATCGCTGCATTGACACAAGCTCTGTTCCTGACCTTCAGAAAAGCGAATATTAAACCTCTTCGTTGCATCATAGAGAGAGAGTTCATCCCGAATTACAAAACCACTCTGCTCAATATTACCAAGCCCCCGCCAGAGCGTATTCACGGGAAAGAACACCTCAGAAACCATCTTTCGGGCATCCTTCTTCTCGTCGGACGAATAGACAAAAGCAGACGTATCATCAAAAATCGATTCACCGGTTCGTATCTGTCTGACTAGATAAATAAGACCCTCCAGGATATCTTCAGGCTCAAATCCACCGATATAACATGAAATATTATGCTTTTTGGCAAGGACGGTATAAGCACGGGCATCGGAAATGGTATTGATATGATCCGAGCAAAGTAATCCCCGGATATTGAGATCGGGATCATGCATGAGCAGGTCAATTGTCGGGGGCAACAGTCTGATGGAAGGAATTACACAGAAGTTTTCTATACCAAGACGTGCTGCTTCAAGAATGGTCTCTGCAACACCTGGTGCTGTCGCCTCAAAACCTACCGCCGGGTAAACCACAATTTTGTCCGCTTCGCGACGAGCAATATCAAGAGCATCCATGGGAGAGATTATCACCTCAACATTGGCACCCTTTTGCATGACAGATTCAAGGGATTCGGTACTCCCCGACACCCTGAGCAGGTCATCACACGCGGCAATAATCACATCGCGCTGAACAGCAACTTTTACAAATGCATCTATATGCCCGGCAGGCATGACGCACACGCTGCATCCGGGGCCAGCAACAAGATCAAGATAATCGGGCAGCTGCTTTCTCATACCGTACCGCAAAATAGCCCGGTTCTGTGTTCCGCAGACAACCATCAACCGAATGGGACGATCTACTAGATCATGTAGTTCTTTCAGCAGCGCAGTTTTACGATCCACATCTATCACCATTTTTTCGAGATCCATCCGGTTTGTCTACCAACCTACTCTGTCGCCTCAGCATCATTTTTCATAGCCTTGTAGCTTTCAGACTCGGTGACTTTCTCTTTCTCTATTTTCTCTATTTCAGCATGAGTCAGATGGAATTGCCCACAGGCAGGACAAATACCGTTAAACTCATCCCCGACGGCCCGGGCTTTGAGTTCATCAACAGTCATATGATCCAATTTACCACATGCACCACAGGGATTTTCAGCACGTACCTGCAATCTTCTTTTCCTGGTCATGAAACAATATACATCATCTTATTTTTTTATGAAATGGAACTATCCGAGCAGTCAGGGGCAGGAACTCTGACATAAATCAATTTGTGATCCTGTCAATCTCTTCTCCCTGACAATTAACAATACTGACTGAAATCGGGACACCGCCATCCAGGCGGTGAGTTGCGCAGGACATTCAGGGGTCGTAAGCCCTGACAGCCATTTCCACCTGATTCAGTATACCTTCATTATAGACACCATCCTTTATAAGGGTCGATGCAGCCCGCTTTACACTCATATTCATCGGGGCAATATTATGGGTAGTTCCAACAATAAGATTCGCCCCGGAAATACATCCATCCTCATCGGTTGTATAATCATGAATGAGTGTACCCCTTGGCGCCTCAACCACTCCCACCCCTCTTCCTGCTTTCGGCTCAACCTTTGCCCTCACATTCGGATCGGTAATACCTTCCCATTCAAGAAGTTCAATCGTACGCTCACAACTATAGATAAGCTCAATCAGTCTGGCATAGTGATAGAGCAGGGTCTGCTGAGCAGGACGGCCAAACGAGCTTCGAAAAGCTTCCAGTGCCGCCTGGGCTCTGGGGGTAGAAATTTTATCACAGACATTGATTCGGGCAAGAGTGTTGACACGGTATATACCTTTTGGCGCTGTCAAAGCCATATCAAAACCTTCGTTCCATGACTTTGCGTAGACCATTTTCGAGTAGCCCCATGGCTCGACATATTCACCGATGTAGTCGATATAGTCATCCCCCTCAAAATCGACAAAACTACCGTCACTCTTCATCAGTCTCAGCTGACCGTCATAAAGGCGAAGGGAAGCATCTTCACGATCGATCATCCCTAAAAAACCGGTTTTTATCGCCCCGAGATCACCAATAATACCCATATACTTTGCAAAAACATTGTTGATCGCAAAATCGAGAGCATAACAACCAAAATCCAGTAAAGTTTGTGTCCCCCGGAGCAGATCTTTTCTCTCCTCTTCAACCATGGGCTTGGCAAAGCCGCCGACCACCCCGGCAACCGGGTGAATTGCCTTGCCGGCAAACTTGTCAAGCATCATCTGGCCGAGCTGCCGCATCTTAACAACCTGTTTAGCGAGCTCAGGAGCCGCTTTTACCAGACCCATGATATTTCGCACGGAATAATCAGCATCAGGGCCAAGCACAAAATCGGGGGCGGCAAGAAAGAAAAAATGCAGGATCTTGTCATTGATATGGGCCATCACCTGGCACATTTCGCGGAGCTTATGGCCGGTAGGTGTCGGAGTCACGCCAAAGGCACCATCAACAGCCTTATTTGAAGCAAGATGATGCATCCATGGACAGATACCGCAGATACGGTTGACAATACGGGGAACTTCTTCAGCCGGCCTCCCCTCGATAAATTTCTCAAAGCCGCGAAGAGACTGAATATGTAGAAACGTGTTCTCCACATTTCCATCATCATCCAGATGGATAGCTATTTTTGCATGCCCTTCAATACGGGAAATCGGTGCAATATTGAGAACCTTTGCCACTTAGTTTTTCTCCTTTGCAACACGCTTTTTTACCGGCCGAAGTCTTCCGTGTGCTCCCGTAAATCGTAAGATCGAACGGCGGTCAACAACCGATTTATAGTCGATACCGTTACTTACCAGACCATTCATCATATCCAGTAATTGATTTCCACCTTTACGTACAGGACCAAAACACCCTCGACAGGGAACCCTGGCACTGATACAACCGGGCACACCTCGTTTTGCACAACCCGCAGCAGTCACCGGCCCCATGCACATATAACCCTGTTCAAGCAGACAACGCATTTCTTCAATGGGTGCACCCGGCTCAAACTCAACATTTTCAATAAAACGCTTCACCTTGTCCACTGTCCCCTTTCCTTCTCTTTTTGCAAGACATGTATCACATACACTTTTGGAGGGCAGAATCGGATCCCTTCCCTCCGCGAGGGAGACTATCACCTCGGCGATAAACTCAGGATTTGGAGGACAGCCCGGCAGCTGCATATCAATCCTTACCTTTTCATCACAAGCATAGACACGATCAAGTGGTGGTGGAACCTCCACATCTGGAACTCCTGCACCTGGATCGGTGGAAACTGTAGTGAAGATGCCCTCCCAGCTCTCCTGCTGATCCTGACCGTTCATCAAAGCAGGAATACCGCCATGGGTTGCACAGGTGCCAAGGGCAACCAGCACCTTGCATTTCGTACGCATCTCCTGCAGCACCTCAAGATGTTCGCGGTTATTCACACAACCTGTGACAATGCCGATTACCGCGTCAGGAATCTCAAGCGTCACCCCTTCCCCGCACTGGCCGAAATATTTATGATCCATCAGGAGCGGAGCATGAACAATATCCAGGGTCTCGGTAATCAACGGTAGAAGATCTTCGCCGATATTCAGGATTGCTATTTCGCATCCTGAGCAAGACCCCAACCACTCCAGAGCAGTAGTTACTGCCATATCTCCTCCTTGTTATACCAGCTAACCCTGTATACCGTTTGCAGGACCCAGTTTTTTAATGCGTGCCGTCATCTCTGTAACCGCTTTAACGAATTTATCAGATTCCTGGGACGATACCCAGGTCAGGTTGAATCGCTCAGGTTCGTAACCAAAATCTTCCAGCAGCTCAACCACCATATCAGATCGGTCCAACGCCCTGTAATTACCCTCCCGATAACGGCACTCGTCCAGATGGCAGCCAAGCACCATCACCCCGTCGGCACCCTGTGACAAGGCATCCAGTACAAACTCAGGATGCATCATACCCGAGCACATGAGTCGTATTATACGCACATTATGAGGATACTGCATCCTGGCGGCTCCCGCGAGATCAGCAGCAGCGTAGGAGCACCAGTGGCAACAGAATGCAATAATTTTAGGCTCAAAGCTCATAAAATATCCTCCTTACCCTGAAGATTATACCGCCAGTGCCGCCCTGATCTGGGCACTGATCTGCTCCATTGTAAAACCGGCAATATGCACCCCTCTTTTAGGACAACTTCCCTGACATATTCCACACCCCTTGCATTGGGCTTTGTTCACCCTGATAAGTATACCCGCATCAGGATCATCTGCAATTCTGTCCACAAGGGTAATGGCATTGTATGGACAAACATCAACACAGAGAGCACAACCGTCACAATTCTGTTCATCCACAATTGCCGTGACACCATCCAGAGAAACTTCCTTTTTAGACAGCAGGGTTACGGCCCTCGATGATGCAGCTAGCGCTTGGGAAACAGACTCCTCAATTGATTTGGGAAAATGGGCCAGACCTGCAACAAACATCCCATCCACTGAAAAATCCACCGGTCTGAACTTTGCATGCGCCTCCTGGAAAAAACCATCACTACCCAGAGGAACCTTATATAACTTACTCAGAGTCGACGCATCACTCATGGGCCGGATAGCAATGGCGAGAATAACCATATCCGCCTCCAGCTTCAACGGTCGATGGAGGATATGGTCCCAAACCTCAACATCAATCACCTGCCCATTTTCAATAACATTCGGTTTTCCATGGAGTTCATAATTGATGAAAACTATACCAAGCTTTCTTGCCTGCTTATACAGAGCTTCCCGCTGGCCATAGGTGCGCATGTCACGGTAGAGAATATAGACATTGCGGTTCGGGTTCTCCTTTTTCAGACCAATAGCCGACTGAACTGAATGAGTACAGCAGACCTTGGAACAGTACATGTTGTTTTCTTCACGAGAACCGACGCACTGAATAAATACAAAGTTTTTTGCTCTTCTTACATGAACTTCATTTAATTCATAAAGCTTATCGAACTGAACCGAAGTTACAACCCTGGTAATCGACTCATAGTTGTACTCCTGTGGAATATATTGCTCTGCACCGGTGGCAATAATCCCTGCACCATGTTCAATAGTTCTTTTTAAACCGTCCCTGCGAGTAAGAGTGGATTTAAAATTACCGACAAAACCTTCTGCTGCCGTTACTTCAAACTCCCTGTGAACAACAATCTTTTCATGCCAGACAACCTTATCGACAAGTTTGGCAACCTCGGTAGGCACATGTTGTCCTGACCAGGTATGCTTCAAATTGAGAGCATTGCCTCCGAGAATATCTGTTTTCTCTACAAGATGGACCTCAAACCCCTGCTCAGCCATGTTGAGCGCCGCAATCATACCGGCAGTACCACCACCAATAACCAGTCCCTTTTGTGTGATCGGTACAGAAATTGATTTTAGTGAGTCACTGCAGGTGACCCTGGCCACCGCCATGCGTACCAGATCTTTCGCTTTTGACGTAGCCGCATCAGGATCAGCAGTGTGAACCCAGGAATTCTGGTTTCTGATATTGGCCATTTCAACAAGATATTCATTCAACCCTGCCGCCTTCAATGTTTTGCGGAAAAGTGGTTCATGGGTTCTCGGACTACAGGCTGCAACCACTATTCGATTCAGGTTCTGCTCCTGAATCCTCTCCACGATCATATCCTGACTATCCTGAGAGCAGGAGAAAAGATTTTGCTCTACATAAACGACATCCGGAAGTGTTGCAGTATATTCTTCCAAAGCTTCAACATCCACAACACCGGCAATATTGGAACCGCAATGGCAGAGAAAAACACCGATCCTCGATTCATCAGCGGACACATCTTTTTCATCAGGAAAACTCGCACCGACGGAGAGCTCAAAACGGGCCGATGCCAGCAAATCTGAAACTGCTGCGGCCGCTGCTGAACCACTGGTAACTGATTGTGAAATATTCTTAGGACCGGCAAAACTACCACAGGTAAAAATTCCTGCCCTCGAAGTCTGCACCGGTGCAAAATCGGAGGTAGCCGCAAAATTATCCCCGGTCAGTTTAATATCCGCATTATGAGCAAGTTCCAGAGCATGTTTCGGAGTCTGCAGACCAACAGAAAGAACGACCATATCATAGACTTCTTCGACCTGAAGTCCTTCTTCATTGATATAACTCAAACGCAGATCATCACAAGTTCCATCCTCTTCAACCCCGTTAACCCGACACCGGACAAACCGCACCCCCGAAGTTTCCCTGGCACACTCCATATACTGGTCAAACTCTTTACCATGTGTTCGCATGTCCATATAGAAGATAGATGTCTGCAGCCCAGGTGAGTGCTCCTTGGCAATAACTGCTTCCTTGATAGCAGACATACAGCAGACTGAGGAACAGTAGCCGTTGCCACAGAGATTCTCATCCCTTGAACCGACACACTGGAGAAAGGCAATTTTTTTGACAGCTTTGGAGTCTGAAGGTCGTACCAGATATCCCTTTGCTGAACCGGATGCAGAAAGATACCTTTCGAACTGAAGAGAGGTTATAACATTTGGAAAAGTACCATACCCCCATACTCCGGAATCGGTGGGATCAAATACTTCAAATCCAGGGGCCAGCACCACGGCTCCCACATCTATCCGATGTATTTTTTCGGTATCATCAAAGTTTATTGCCCCAGCATCACATACCTCTTCGCAAGCCCCGCAGGTTCCTGTATTTTGCAACCGGATACATGCCTCCGGGTCAATCTGGTACTTCAGAGGAACCGCCTGAAGATACTTGACATAGATAGCCCTGCGTTTAACTGTCTCAGCATCATATTCACTATCAATTTGTTTCGGACATTTTTCAGTACAGTCACCGCAGCCAATACATTTTTCCATGTCCACATAGCGTGGCGCTTCTTTTACCGTTACTGTAAAATTTCCGGCACGACCGGCAATGTCAGTCACTTCACTGAGAGTCATCACGCTGATATTTAAGTGCCGACCGCACTCAACCAGTTTTGGTGCAATTATTCACATCGAACAATCATTGGTGGGAAATATCTTATCCAACTGAGACATCGCCCCGCCAATAGCACCGGACTTCTCTACCAGGTAGACGAAAAATCCGGAGTCAGCAAGATCCAGAGCTGCCTGAATTCCTGTGACTCCACCTCCAACAATCATTACCGAGCCATTTTTTTTTGTGATCAGCATGACATGTCTCTCCTCTCCATTCAAAACTCAATATCCACTATCTTATAAAAACCAAAATCCTTCACCGTCCCGTCATTCCCGCGCAGGCGGGAATGACGATGCAGGGGACTTATTACAACGCCATCAAGTAAAAATCCTACAAGTTGTCATTTTTCATCCAGGATCAATGAATCAGCAACGAGTTCCAAAATATATTTTACCTCTATGCCAAGATCAAATTCATGGTTAAGGGATTTCATTATCTGATCGCGGCACGTATGACACGGAGCAACTATC
The DNA here is from genome assembly GCA_001750925.1 of Desulfobulbaceae bacterium S3730MH12. Taxonomy (GTDB): domain Bacteria; phylum Desulfobacterota; class Desulfobulbia; order Desulfobulbales; family Desulfocapsaceae; genus Desulfomarina. The sequence goes on along the minus strand of MAXH01000026.1, from coordinate 2,112 downwards.
AATTCAGCACCTGATTCAGCTATCTGTCGCGCCTTGATACGACCATGGTACACCCTCTCGTCAGAGTACGGCATAGCCCAGGCACCAGCACCGGCACCGCAGCAATACGCTCCGTTTCTATTGGGGTTAAGTTCTCTGACATCGTCGCAACAGGCCCTGATAACTGCGCGACCGTCCTCAAAATAGGCCTTTCCAAACGCTTTCAAAGACTTTCGCCCATAGTTACAGGGATCGTGATAACCGGTCGGCACAGCATGAATTGATTTATCAAGCTGAATCTTCCCTTTATCCAGATATTCGAGGAGAAGATCAAATAGTGTTACAATTCTAAATTCCTGGAGTACTTCAGGGTACCATCTGTTCAACCCGGCCCGGGTTGCATAGTAGGCATGGCCTCACTCGGGGAGGAGGAGAACCCGACAGTTCAGCCTTTTCATGTTGTCAACAATTCTGCCGACAACTGTCTGCATTGCCTCATCATCTCCGGACAACAAACCCCAGTTAACACCTTCCCAATACTCAGAAGAAAGAGTCCATGATTCTCCCGCAGCCCAAAAGATTTTCCACCACCATTTCAGGCTGTCAGGTTCACCAAAAACTGCTTTCGAATTCACCGTGATAAGAACTCGTGCACCATGCACATCAACAGGCGTTTTAAATCCGGGGCACTCATCAGCCGCCAGTTCCTCCCCAAGATCTTCACAGAGAAAAACAAAGTCTTCCTTTGGAATACCCAGATTATTGCCACGCTCAAGGCACATGGTAACGCTTTTATGAATCGGCTCAGGAACACGAGCACGATCACGGGCTCCACGGATTTTTCTCATCAGGGATGTTATCTGAATATTTGCCGGACACGATTCTTCGCATTTAGAGCATAAAGTGCATTTCCATGGCCAGCTCGATTCAATCAACTCTTTATCCATACCAAGAACAGCCATGCGCACAATTTTTCTCGGATCCAGTCCATCCACACCGGAAATAGGACATGCACTTGCACAAGTTCCACAGGTAAGACATTCGTCCGCCCAGGAGGGATCCTCAGGCAAAACGCTCTTCCCACCGCTGATAACCAGCGGTTCAACATCGATTTCGCCCAATGTTTCCCGAGCTCTATTGCTAACACTATCAACAGAGTGCAGATGCGGCTCACGGCCAAATTTTTTACAGAGACGTTCGTACTCATGGAACTCCATCAGATATTTGCGACCGGGGCCCTCTTTTGCCGGGAGGGTGCCGGCATTGATCCAGTTTCTAATGGTGTTCCTATGCACCCCGAACTCTTCTGCCATCTCGCTCACTTTAAACTCGTACATCATAGAAGGTCACCCTGCCCGAGAACTCTATCGTTTAAAATTTCTGAAATTTTCTCACACGCTTTGGTTACGGCAAGAGACATGGCGGGAGAAAGTCCCGGCCTAATCTCATCCGGAATACACTCGACTTGAGCTGCAAGGATCAGAATTGTAATCCCACTATGCTGCTCCAACTCCTGCAGCAAATTTACCGTGGGAAACTGATGGAGGGAAAAATCGTGAACCTTTTTGGCTGGAATGGTATCCGGAAGAATTGTAAACAGTTCACCAGGCTTTCGATCCGGGAAATCAACCGCATCTACAATGATAATTCTATCTGGCCTGCCTTCTTCCGTGAGAAGATAATCAAAAAGATACTCGCGGACACATGTCCCGGCATCCACGGCCTGAATATCATCTGACAGATCATAATGAGCATTTAATTCATCTACAACAGCAGGTCCGTAACCATCGTCACCCATGATCACATTCCCACAGCCGAAAATCATTGTTGAATATTTTTTTGGTCGCATTGTGCAAACAGTGCTTGGGTTAATATTCAGATAAAAATAACAGCAGATACGCTCAACTTCAAGGCAATTATTCGGATAGTGAATTCGTATCCACCCTTCCTGCCGGAAAAATCAGCTTTATAGACACAAGGCAAAAAGGTATGGTGTCTCATGAGATCGCAACAGACCTCATAAGGTAACGCCGGGAAAATACTTTTACTTCAGGAGAGTGATCATGCCATACGTTAATATTCGAGTTGCAGGCAGTCTAACTAAAGAACAAAAGGAAAAAATCAGTCGGGGAG
>MAXH01000025.1 GCA_001750925.1 Desulfobulbaceae bacterium S3730MH12 | reverse complement strand
GGCGGCACAGGTGCCATCGGCATGGCATTAAAGCTTGCCAGGATTGCAACCGGGCGGCATAAAACCATTTCCATGTGGGATTCCTTCCATGGGGCATCACTTGACGCCATATCCATAGGCGGGGAAGCCATCTTCCGCCAGGACATGGGCCCCATGATGCCCGGTAGGATGCGCAGCTGCCCTTGCAACCATCGATTATATTGAAAAGAATAACCTCGCAGAACATGCCCGTGATCTGGGAGATTACGCCTTGTCCCAACTCAAAAAGATGAAGGAGCGCCATCCCCTGATTGGAGATGTGCGTGGTCTTGGACTTTTTTTAGGCGTAGAGCTTGTAAAAGACAGGAGTACCAAAGAACGGGCAATAGATGAAGCTGAGGCTGTCATGTATTCCGCCCTCTCCAAAGGTTTGGGCTTCAAGATCACCATGGGTAATATCCTTACCCTGACACCGCCGCTTATCATCACTAAAAAAGAAATGGATCAGGCGCTTAATATTCTTGAAAAAGCCATCGGGGAAGTGGCAAATGGCAATTTTCACTAACGCACACGCCATGCCTGAGTCTTTATCATCAATTTTCGTGTAATAAAGATATGAATTAAGCGTGCAGCCACATTGGTATAAAAAATCATCATGCCCATTGCCGCCGCAGGTGCCACATCACCAGCATCATCCATATTCAGCACAGCAATAGACGCCAACGTTGTGTCAGGAGAATAGAGAAAAATTACAGCTGAAACCGTGGTCATCGCATTAACGAATAAGTATATGGAAATATCTAGTGTGGCAGGCAAACATACCGGGAAAGTCACTTTAAATAAAAGCTTGTAAAACGGCTGTTTTAAGGAAGAGGCAACGGATTCAAATTCTCGATCCATCTGTTTCAAGGCAGTGACTGCAGTTAAGTGAGATACCGTATAAAAATGCGTGACCGTGCAGATCACAAGGATACCCATGGTTGCGTAGATAGAATTCAGTGGATTTGCAGGATTGTTAAAGAAAAAGATATAGGCAAGACCCAGTACCATTCCCGGGACTGCCATGGGCATCATTGCCAAGAACTGAAACGCTGATCGTGCGGTAGTCAGCCCATTGGTTTTTTCTACCATATAGGCACCGATAAAAACCATCAGAGTACCGGCGATGGCTGTAAAAAATGCCAGTTTGATAGAGTTGAAATAGGAACCCCATCCACCACCATCCATCACTTCAAAATTATAGTTGGAGAGTCCAAGTGATAAATCATATGGCCAGAATTTTATAAGTGCAGCGTATTGACAGACCCCTATCAGTCCCATAATAAAAACAGCTACAAGAAGAGAGTAAAAAAGACAGATTAAATCAAATCTTTTATGTGGCTTTGGTTCATAAGGTACTGACTGTGCCGACAATTGGGCAACCTGTTTTTTCTGTACATAACGGTCAATAGAAAAGGCAAACATAGCCGGCAACAGTAAAACTACCGACACAACCGCTCCCATTTCAAAATTCTGCTGGCCTATCACCTGTTTATAGATATCGACAGCAAGCATATTGTACTGGCCGCCGATTACTTTGGGTAAGCCAAAATCAGTTATAACCAGGTTAAAAACAACAAAGGCTGCGGAGAACAATCCATACCGTGCAGCGGGTATCGTCACTGTCCAGAATGTTTTCCAGCGACTTGCCCGAAGGGATATAGCCGCTTCATAAAGCCTGCCATCTGAAATGCTCAGTGCGGTAGAGATAATAATCAAAGCATGGGGGAAAGTGAAAAATATGGAACCAATAATAATTCCGATCGGGCCATAAATAGATTGCCCCATCAGCAGTCCTTTAATCATTCCCTGATTACCAAACAGGTAAACAAGAGCAATTCCCGGCAGCAGCGAAGGCACCAGTATGGGAGCCATGGCTATAAGCCGAAAAACACCTTTAAACCGCATGGTACTGCGATTCAGTGCATAGGCGAAACCAAATGCCATAGACACGGTGATAATCATCACTACAAAAGCAATAAACAGCGAATTTTCTATTGATTTAAACAGTGACGGCGTTGAGAAATAGATCTTGTAGTTATCCAGGCCGGTGGAACTGGACGGACGCAGGACGACGCGCCTGAAATCATTTGAGCTAAATTCATGCCATTCGGTATCGGCGATGCGCTCACTCCCAACAAGAAAGGAACTGTCGAGATTAATTTGACGAATTTTATAACGGGTAATACTGCGAAAACTGAAATCCGGGAAAAAAGCGGTTACCCCCAGCCTTCCATCAGAACTTGTGGATAGTTCTGCCGGCGTAACAACGTTCAACTTCTGGTTAAGCGATAATGCGGTTACCGGCTCACTCCAGCTATCTATTTTATAAACCTGAAACTCAAAATTGCTTAAATCAAATGAATAAGTAGAAAATGATTTTGAAAGCATTGCATATAAAGGCAATGCCAGGGTAATGACTAAATACAACCCGATAACCGCCATGAAAACTGCCTTTATCTTATCATCTCTGCTGGTTTTGGGACGTATCAGTGGCGCGGTATCCGTATCAGGTAACGTGGTTGTATGAGACATGATGACTATTCATTCTCCGCAAGAAATACACAAAGTCGATCGACAGGAAGTTCAACAGTGATGGTTGTTCTGATGTCAATATGCAATCGCTGGATAGCATTGACTGACATATCGGCATTGAGTAAAGCTTTACCCAACAAAGGGTTGCTCATCGATACCCGCCAAAATGATCCTAGAAACTCCATATCCTCGACAGTCATATCTAAGATATTATCCTCTGGGGAGCTCTCTCCTTCTTCCACTGGAACTATATCCTCAGGACGAATAGCGACAACAACAGGAATATTCGCTTCAAGATCGTGCTTCTGTGTCGTAAAGGTTGTTTCACCGACAACAACCTGATTGCTGCCGGTTGTTCTGCCGTTAATCTGGTTCATGGCACCGATAAAATCCGCCACAAACAATGTACCGGGTTCACGGTAAATTTCAGTAGGCGTGCCTACCTGTTCAATCACACCGTCATTCATAACCACGATGCGGTCAGCCATTGTAAGCGCCTCTTCCTGGTCGTGTGTCACCATAACAGTGGTGACCCCCAAACTCCGCTGTAATGCTTTCATTTCGTGGCGCAAATAACCTCGAACCTTCGCATCGAGAGCAGAAAGAGGCTCATCAAGCAATAACAGTCCCGGTGACGTTGCCAGGGCTCTGGCAAGTGCAATACGTTGCTGCTGCCCTCCGGAGAGCTGAGTCGGAAATTTTTTCCCCTGATCCGACAACCCAACCATCTCCAGTAACTCCTGCACACGATGATTAATATCAGAACGACTGGTTTTCTCATTTTCCAGACCGAAGGATATGTTTTTTTCAACAGTTAAATTTGGGAATAATGCATAGGATTGAAATACGATGCCAAAATCCCTTTCAGAGGGTGGCAATGCAGAAATATCTTCGCCTGCCTGAATGACTGTGCCGGAGGTTTGAATGTCCAAACCGGCGATAGCGCGTAAAAAAGTTGTTTTTCCACAACCGGAGGGACCCAGAAAACAGATCAACTCTCCCTGATATACATCAAGAGAGACTTTATCAAGCGCTGTAAAAGTACCGAATTTTTTGGTTAGGTTATCTATCTGAAGAAAAACTGTTGCATCCTGTGAGTGGCTGGGGCTGGGTTCATTCATGGTAATTCATTTTCGCTGGCCATAAACATAATGGCGCCGTAGATAGCGTAAACTTCCGAAAAGCGCAGACTTCCGAAAAGCGCAGACTTCCGAAAAGCGCAGACTTCCGAAAAGCGCAGACTTCGAGAGCTTAAAATTTCAGCTGGCTAAGCTAAGTAAATGAGTCAACTTCCGATAAGCAGAAATAGAATCACCCAATGGAAATAAAAAGGCCTGACCGTCAGTTTTATGGTCAGGCCTTATATTACGCGATGGGTCGTCTACTTCTTTTTGGGATCAGACTTAGAATCATATCGTTCTTGCCATGTTGACAGGATTCTTTTACGATTATTTGCCGCAAATTCAAAATCGTTGTCAATCATTTTATCGAGCAAGTTCTCCGGAAAGAACTTAACTGGTTTGGCAACACCTGGATAAGCAACAACTGCATAACCTATGTTATACATTTCATTTGCTTTTTTGGTTATCGACCAGTCAACCAGTGTCTGGGCAGCTTTCAACTTATCAGTACCGGCAATAATTGCGGTCGCTTCCATATCCCAGCCTACACCTTCTTCGGGAACAATGATTTCGAGAGGCGCACCTTTTGCTTTTGATTTAGCCCCACGGAAGGCAAATGATATACCGATAGGGATCTCTCCAGCTGCTGCGAGTTTACAAGGTTTTGAGCCAGAGTGCGTATAACGTGAGATGTTTTCATGCAGTCCATCCATGAATTCCCACCCTCCATCTTCACCATATATCTGTAACCAACTGGAAACATCAAGAAAACCTGTGCCGGATGAATTTGGATTCGGCATAATCAGGTGACCTTTATACTCCGGTTTAAGGAGGTCTTTCCATGTTTTTGGCGGTGTCAGGTTATTCTTGGCTGCCTCCACCGTGTTATAACAGATCGATGCAACCCATGCATCCATACCTACCCAGGATGGAACATCACCTTTATCAACAAATTTTTTGTCCAGAGCCTCAACACCCTTAGGCTTGTACGGATCCAGCAGTCCTTCACTTTTCAGAAGTAAAAGGGAAGTAGCAGCCAATCCCCAAACAACGTCAGCCTGTGGGTTATCTTTTTCGGCGAGTAATTTCGCGGTGACTATTCCCGTAGAATCACGGACCCATTTAATATTAATATCAGGGTGGTCTTCATTAAATGTTTTTGCATAACGTGCCAGATCTTCTGCTTCGATAGCACTGTAAACAACAAGATCGGTTGCAGCCAGAGTTGACTGGCTCATCCCTATCATTGATACAGCGGCAATACAGCCGACAGCGGCTGTTTTCATAAAAGATTTTTTAAACATTTTCCCTCCTTCAGGTTATTTGGGGTATTCAAGTACTCGGTTTTTGTTTTATTAACATAATTCAAGCAATAAGGCATGAAATATTAATTTCAGTTGGTGTTAACCTGCCAGGAAAGTGGGGTGAAACATTTTACGCTTCCTTTCTGATATTACTTTAGTACCATAGAAATTATTCAACATCCTCTTTGATATCCTGCCTGGGATCCATATGCATAACAACATCGGAGGTCTTTTTCATCATCACAAAGTCTACCTGTTCTTCTGCGGGCAGAATCTGAACCCCTTCTTTTTGCCGCATCGCCATGGTGATCAAAGCATACAAACTGCTTACACCAATCAAATAGAAATAAAACCCGTAGGGAGTACCGGACAGAATCATCACGGTTGAGGCAAACAGTGGACCCAACACCGCTCCCACGCCAAAGGAAAGCAAGAGCGCAGAACTGACCTTAACTACGTCCTGAGCATCAAACATATCATGGGCTCTGGCTACAGCTACTGGATAGACGGTAAATATAAATCCGCCAAAAACAGTAGTTGCCACCAATAACATACCAAAAGAGTTCCGGGTGGCAAGCACAATAAAAATGCAGATAGCCGAAACAATGAGCCCAAGGGAGGGCAGTACCAGAGACCTGTCAAACCGATCTGAAAATGTCCCCACCGGCCATTGCAGTAAAAGACCGCCCAAAACTGTCAGGGCCATAAACCAGGACATCTGTGAAACAGTAAGTTTAATCTGGTGGGCAAACACCGGTCCCATGGTATAAAATGCACTATTTGTCAAACCGGCAACAAAGCATCCCATGATGCCGATGGGCGATTTTCTCCATATTGTTTTCAGGCTGATCTGCTCTATCCGGGGTAACTCAGGGTGAATGGAATGGGTGAGAGCAACCGGAACAGTGCCCAGCACCAAAAAAATCCCCACTACCAGATAGAGGGTCTGGCTCTGAGAATCCCCTGCATTTAAAAACTTCTGGCCGATGGTGCCACCAAGATAACCCATGATCATATAGACGGAGAACACCCGTGCTCTCACCTGGGAATCAGCACACTCATTCAGCCAGCTTTCGATCACCATGAACAGACCCATACTGGAAACCCCGGTGATAAACCTCAGGCAGGCCCAAAAGGGCACCGAAATATACAGTCCATGCATCATCACCATGGCTGTGGCGATCGCAGTAAAAGCGGCAAAGGATCGGATATGTCCTACGCTGCTAATCATCCGCTTGCATACAAAGGTACCGACAACCAATCCGATAAAATAGGATGTCAGTACCACACTCACCATCTGGGTTGAAACACCTTCAATGGACAGTCTAAGGCTCAGGTAGCTATTAAGGAGCCCCAGTCCCGTCATCATGAACAGTACAGCGGAATATAATGCAATAAATGGTTTCAAGACAGGAAACATCCGATTTTCCTTTTGTCAAATAGACTTGATTAAAGGCTATCGCTACCTGCTTCCCCTGAAGGGCCGAAACCTTAACCAACTTGAATCTGAGTTTTTACCAACTTGTCTTTACTGAATTTTTCTATAACTCTTTACCATTTTATTAAGCTTTTTGGCTATCACAAATGTTTCTTTAAGAGTAGACATTTCTTATTTTTATCTTCACCAAAAGGTCGGTAAAGATAGATTACACGGCTCCTGGCTATACCCGGAAAATCAACATATATCATATGCATATTCTATTGACATCCCGCAAGTTAAACACTAATGTTGTGGCAAATAGAACCAACTTGACGCAAACTGCATCAACAGGAGGTAAAATTATGGCCACAATCTCTTTAAGGATTGATTCTGCATTAGTTTTGGAGGCAGAGCGTGAAGCAGGCATTAAAAACAGATCCAAGGCTAAACAACTTGAGTATTGGGCTATGTTAGGTAAAGCAATATCCTCAAAATTAAGCCTTGCTGATGCTTTGACCATAGCGCAAGGTATAAAAGAAATAAAATTGGAACCAGTACAATCAATTGCCGTCAATTCGGATGATATATTCAGTAATCTTGAAAATGACCGGAAAAAAGGTAATCTTGCCACAAAAGTGACATCTGCCGGAGTCTATTATGAAGCCAGCCGAAGTCGACCGGGATTTCTTGATAAAATTAATTCTGTCACAGGAGAACGTCAAACCGGACACTTTAAAAACGGTGAATTTTTAGTTGCCAGATGACTCAATCAAAACATCTTTGGATATTAGCCGGTGGGAATGGTGCAGGCAAATCTACCTTTTATGATCTTTATTTAGCCCAATATGGCATTAAATTCATAAATGCAGATTTAATAGCAAAAGACATTGATTCTGAAAATCCGGAACTTTCAAGTTATCGTGCTGCAACCTTGGCCACCAGGATACGGGAAGACCTGATTAATCAAGGTGCATCATTCTGCTTTGAAACTGTTTTTTCACATGAATCAAAAATAGATTTTATTGCCAATGCAAAAGCTCGTGGTTATCAAATTACACTGATTTACATTCATCTGAACAACCCTGGATTAAATGAAGCCCGGGTTCATCAACGTGTCTCTGAAGGGGGGCATAATGTGCCTACTGAAAAGATATACAGCCGTATCCCTCGCACCATAAAACATGTTGAGATAGCATTATCCCTGGTAGATGAAGCCAGACTTTTAGATAATTCTTTCCAAGATAATCCTTTTCAGCAAGTGGCTGTTTTAAAGTCCGGAAAATGCGAAAAACTGATATCTCCTTTGCCGGAATGGGCAAAAAGTATATTATCTGAAAATTAAGTCCCTAAAGCTTGCCACCTATAAGAACTCACAAACCATCCTTACTGAGCTTTTCTATAACTCTTTACCATTGTGTTAAGCTTTTTAGCTATCACAAATGCCTCTTTAAGAGTAGACATTTCTTGTTCGGAGGTATCTGCTATAATATCTATCTCCAGTGTTACAGGTAATTGATATGGCGATTGTGCAATAACTCTCGCTAATTCATCCCAATCAACAACGCCTGTGAAGGGTAGTGCATGTTCATCATGCCTCAGAACAGCTAGATCATCATCAATTAGTTCCGGCGCAATGGAGTGTGTATCCTGTAAATGTAATGCTATTATGCGGGCCTTATATCTCTCAGCAAAAATTAAGTGATCATCTAAACTGACTAAAGTCCCATGCCCTGAATCAAAACAAAATCCCATAAAATCAGAATCATATCTTGCAAATAGCGTGTCAAATTGATCAATTTGTTCTTGCAAAGGAGTACAAAGCAAATTTTCAACAGCAATTTTCACAGCCCTTGGCTTACAATAACTTTTCAATTCATCAAATGATTTAAAAACCTGTTGCCAATATTTTTTTTTGATATCTTCATCTTTTTTCAGTTCAACATAAGGCAATTGCATGTGGAGTACTATTTGCTTTGCTCCAAGGATATATGCTAAATCAACTCTGTTTTTAATTAATTCAACTCCTGCAAGACGAGTATACTCGTTGAATGATGTATAATCCTTCCTGTCTTTGATTCTATAACCGAAATCAGATTTATCATTGTCAGATAGAGCTTTTACTCTGCCTTCCGTTGCGTGTATGGCTTTCACTCTAAAATTGTGTTTACTTAACATCTTCTTGATTTGCACCATTTCAATGTTAGTATAGAAATAGTCGCCAAGCCAGTCATGGCCCCACTCCACATGTGAAAAACCCGCATCTGCGATATTTTTCAACTGTTCTTCGATAGCTTCTATAGTAGAGATATTATTCTTATAATTTGTATTGATCGCAACCACGTAGCCCGGTCTCCCTCAATTTACCAGCCCTGAATCTTTTAAGACAATTCATACAGAAACTTCATCTTTACCGGCCGGCACCTCACCCATAAGGTGCCGGCGCTTGGATATAGTCCGGAGTTTAATTAAAAGCAATTAATTTTTGCAAAATACTTTGGCACTCCATGCTTCACAAAGTCTTTCAACATATCTCTCTCTACGAAGTCGTGCCCAGGAATTCAGGTAACTGTAAGAACCGGACATGGGGCTTCCAAAATTACATAACGTGCATTTGATCCAAAAAGAAACTTTCCTACTTTTGATCTCCTCTTAATACCAACTACGATTTGATCAACATTATTTTTTTTTGCATATTGAACAATATTCTCGCCTGGCTGCAGAATGCTTTCTGATAACTCTGTTTCACATGTAACCTTATTGGCAAGAGCATGTTCTTGAGCTCTTTTCAAATTCTTTTCAGCCGCGACAAAATCCATCTGCGAAGAGTCAGGTCCTTCTTCCAGTGAGGTAAAAATAATGATTTTGCCTCCAAAGGCTTTCGCATGGATAATAGCCACCACCAGAGCCTCCCAAGACACTTCAGCATCATCATACCCAACTAAAATTTTCATTGTTACTCTCCTTTTGTAAGAATATGCTTATGAATAGTGTATTGCCTTGGTACAGCTCAGACAGCCTCCCAGCAAATTGCTGCCGCCAGTGCCTCAGTTGTCGATGGTGATGGGGTAACGCCCGTAGGCCAATGCTGTCTCAAACATCGTGCAGACATTTCCAGGCGGCACATCCGGCTGGATGGAATGGACTGCCGCCAGTAAGTAACCACCGCCCGGGGCAAGCTCCTGTATGAGACGTTGAACCTCTTCCTGTACCTCCTCTTGTGTTCCAAACGGCAGCACCTGCTGAGTGTCGATTCCACCACAAAAACATAACCTGTCACCAAACCGGGCCTTTATATCTGCAGGTTCCATATTTTTGGCACTGACCTGAACCGGATTCAGAATGTCGACACCGATCTCAATAAGATCCTCCATAACCGGGCTCACACTACCACAGGAGTGAAGCATGAGTTTGGCATCGGTCATGTTGTGAATCATGTCATAATATTCGGCGAGATACGGCTTTACCATCTCGCGAAACATGCCGGGAGAGACAATGGTGCCACTCTGTATTCCTAGATCATCACCAACTCTGAAAATATCAAGATACTGTCCCACTTCTTTCAAGTACAAGGCGGTGCTCCCCTTGGCCACATCAGTCATGTGTCGCAAAATTGCATGCGCCATTTCCGGATCACCTGCCAGATCCATCATAAACTTCGGCAAACCACGAAGATACCAGGCAGCTTCAAAAACTGAACTCAACCCTTCGTGAATCCCGACAATGGCGTGGGAACTCTCTTGACGTAAGGAGCGAGCGCGCTCTGCCAGACCACTCAAGTTCAGCATCATTTCCGGATTTGGCCAGGAATATGCGTCGATGTCATCGGGAGTACAAGCATCTTTTAGAGGCTGAGAGACCATGTCGTAATAATATCCTCCCGGAGGACGCTGCCAGGTTATCCCCCAACAGTCTTTAAAGGTATCATCTGGACCATCTACAGCTGCGCAGTGTGAAGATGCAGGCCCCACTAAAGTCCGAACATCCGACCCAAAACGAACCAAAATCTCCTCGTCTATGCGAGCGTATTGAAAAGCACGGTCAAAAAGCTGCGTCTCCGACTCTATGCCCAGATGTCGCTTCAATTTATCATATGCAGGCACCAGCATGGCAGTGGAGCCATCGCCGCCAAAAAAGATCGGCACACGATCAGGCTCCTGGTGGTTAAGTGCAAGCTGTACTCTCTCTCGGCTGGTCAACGTCATGTCTGTAACTCCTTATGCAATATGTTGGTCAAAATAAGGTTAATTGATGGCGTCGTAAAAAGTCCCCTGCTTCGTCATTGCCGCGCAGGCGGGAATGACGGAATGGTGCAGAATTTGGATTTTTACGAGTTTGTCTTCATTGATAAGCTCAAATATTTCTAACTCATGTTCTATAAGCTTGTCCCCCGAAGCTTCTTAAGGGACCTTAATTTGATGACCGGATTTTAGACGTCCGAATAGAGCTGGATTCGCCTAATTCGCTTGCACCGGGTAGTTCCATCACATCTGAAAAATGGCAGGCCGAATAATGACCGGGCTTGTATTCCTTCAATTCTGGTCTCATTGTTTTACACTCAGTTTGCACAAATTGACATCGGGGATGAAAATGACATCCGGAAGGGGGATTAATGGGACTGGGAATTTCTCCCTTCAAGATAATCGGCTGCATGGGAGAATCCGGGTCTGGTGCTGGAATGGCGGACATCAATGCGCTTGTATACGGATGCAGGGGACTGAAAAACAGCTCCTTGCTGGGCGCAATCTCGACGATCCGGCCTAAATACAAAACGGCAACCCGATCACTGATATATTCGACAGCACTCAGATCATGAGCAATAAAGAGATACGTTAATTCAAACTCTTCCTGCAAGTCGCCCAGTAGATTCAATATCTCTGCCTGTACGGAAACATCCAATGCAGAGACCGCCTCATCGCACACGATAAATCGTGGATGCATAACCAGGGCACGTGCAATACCGATACGTTGACGCTGACCACCGCTGAAAGCATGCGGAAAACGCCTCAGATGTTCAACGTTTAACTTGCAGCGTAATGCTACCTCGAGCACTCGTTTGTCGATATCTGTGCCCTTCAGCAGTTTATTTACTACCAGCGGTTCGGCAATTATATCCCGAACCGTCATGCGTGGATTGAGAGAGGAATAGGGATCCTGGAAAATCATTTGCATATGCGGACGGACAGCTTTCATTTCCCGATTACTCAATCCTGTAACCTCATAGGCCTCGCCCTCTCTGGGCTCAAAATGGACACTGCCACTGGTTGGTTCAATGGCACGTAGAATAGAACGCCCAATGGTAGTCTTGCCGGATCCGCTCTCCCCGACCAACCCAAGAGTTTCCCCGCTTTCAATATAAAAACTTACATCATCCACGGCTATCACTGTTTCCGTGCCACCAGTACCTAAAAATCCGGTCTGCAGGGGAAAACTTTTTTTCAAATTTTTTATTTCCATGAGCCTGTGGGGTTGTTCGGACATATCATTACTCCAAATTGACGATTATCAATTGATTGTTGAAAATTTTATTCACCTCTTATCAAAGAGACCTCAGCTCTCATAGAGAAAGCATCTGACGGTATGCTCAGGGGAAATCTGAGTTATTTGCGGTATATTTACATTACAACGATCAGGCATATATTCAGAACAACGCGTATGAAAACAGCAACCGGAAGGCCGTTCCATCGGACTTGGGATCTGGCCCTCAATGGCCACCAGACGACCACCATCGGTTTTGCCAAGACGTGGAATAGCACGCAGTAAATTCATGGTATACGGATGCTTAGGGTTATGGAAAATATCGTGTCTGGTACCCTGCTCAACTATTCCACCTAAATACATCACAGCAATCTCGTCGGCAATTTGAGCAATCACCCCGAGATTGTGAGTAATAAATATAATTGCCATACCAAGTTCTTCCTGCAGTTCCTTCATTAGATTGAGAACCTGAGCCTGAATGGTAACATCCAGCGCCGTGGTTGGCTCATCGGCAATGAGTAAAGAAGGATTTGATGAAAGTGCTACCGAAATCATGGCGCGTTGCCGCATGCCCCCGGATAGTTCGAACGGATACTGTTTAAACCGCCGCTTAGGATTAGGGATACCGACCCGGCTGAGCATATCTATAGCAATCCCCTCGGCTTCTTCTTTGCTAACATCACGATGCGCACGAACTGCCTCCATGATTTGATTGCCAACCGTATAAACAGGTGAAAAAGAACTCATTGGTTCCTGAAAAATTAGAGATATTTCACCACCTCGAATGTTGCGAATTTCACGGCTTTTAGACTTGAAGTCGGTAAGTTCGACACTTTCACCATCTTTACAGTGAAACTTAATCGAGGAGCCCTTATGAATTATGGCGGATTTAGGCAGAAGCTGCAGAACAGCCCAGGTACTCACACTTTTACCCGAACCGCTTTCTCCTACCAAACCTAACGTATGACCACGCTTCAGAGATATATTAACTCCGTCAACAGCGGGAATTATCCCCTCATCGGTTTTAAATGAAACTTTGAGATCTTTTATTTCCAGTAAGGGATCACCCTTGACTAAATAATTTTCTGCTGTTTCCATCAATCTACTCTCCATTATCTCTGAAACAGTTGTTTTCTCCAGTGGTAATCTATATGAGGATCCGGATATCCTGAATAAACACCTTACCCTTCACTTACTGAATAAGGATCTGCAGCGTCCCGTACTCCGTCTCCAAGAACTGTAAAAGCAAGCACAGCAACCACAACAAAAATTGCAGGAATAAACAGCCAGGGCGCATGCTGAATTGTCCGGATACTCTGGGCAGCCTGCAACAGGACTCCCCAACTGACAGCAGGGGGGCGAAGGCCAAGTCCGATAAAGCTGAGCGCAGTCTCGCTCAGAACCATGTACGGGAATGAAATAACAAGGTCAACGATGATGTAACTGGTGAAAGCTGGTAGTAAGTGACGCCCGATAATTCGTGGTGCTCCGGCACCTGCCACACGAGCTGCTACAACATAGTCTTCATCACGCAAAGATAGAATCTGTCCCCTGATTCGCCTTGCAAGAGTCGGCCAGCCAACCAGACCCAAAATAAGGGTCATTGCAAAATAGACCTGCATGGTGGTCCATTCCTTGGGGAAAGCTGCAGCCAGCCCCATATACAGCGGGATTACCGGAATGACTCGTATGATTTCGGTGAACCTTTGGATAGTATAGTCAATCCACCCTCCGGCGTATCCGGCGACACCTCCAATAAAGAGTGCAAGAATGAAGGCGATCACGACACCTATAATACCTATGGACATGGAAGTCCCGGTACCAAAAAGTGTGCGGGAGAACAAATCACGCCCCAGATCGTCGGTTCCAAACAGATGAAGATATCCCTCTTCAACACCAAAAAGATGAATGTCTGTTTTGAACAAGCCAAGAAAGCGGTAGCTGTCGCCGTGAGCAAAGAACTCAATGTATCGGCGAACGTCTGGATCCACTTTGGCCTCACGCCGCAGGGTTGTTGGATTTCGTTTGGTGGTCACACCATGAGTAAACGGGCGTAGAGAAAAGCCTTTTTGATCCCAGAACTGAATCATCTGGGGTGGCCCCAGCAAATAGTTTTTATCCCGATTCACTGCAGAGTATGGCGACAGAAAGCTTGCGAATAAACCACAGAGCCCCATGACAACAAGCACTGTTCCTGCAAAAAGTGCTGCTTTATGATGCCTGAATCGCCACCATATCAGCTGCCATTGTGTGGCCGAATAGTATCGTAACGCTTCTTCAGATTCTTTTGCAGTAACAGCAGACGTACTCATATTTTCGGTGGATATAGATGATGCTGACATGGAATGTCATCCTCCTTGTAGCTTGATGCGCGGATCCAGAATCGCCAGCAGAATATCAGAAACGAAATTCAGCACAACGACCAGAAACGTCAGCATAAGCAGAATAGCACCGGCCACAAACATATCCAGATCGATAAACGACCTGATCAGTAGTTCGCCAAGCTCCGGTAGTCCAAGTACGAGGGCTATAATCGGTAACTCCGAGAAGATGCGATTGATATCAAAGCCAATGCTGCCGGCCACAGGATTGAGTGCCAGTCGGGCTGGATACTTCAGCAGAAGTTTCCATTCAGAAACCCCTCGTGCCCGCGCCGCGGTCACTGAAAGTTTGTTGAGTTCATCCAGCATGGTGGCTCGTATGGTTTGCAGTTGCAGAGCTGTCGCCGACCAGGCCAGTACTACAGCGGGAACAATCAAATGCTTTAACAGATCGACAAATTTAGCAAAACTCCAGGAGGCTTCTTCAAATTCGGGAGAGAAAAGTCCTCCGACACTGGCGCCGAAAACGTTGACAGAAATATAAAGCATGATCAGAGCAAGCAGAAAGTTTGGCAATGCCAACCCCAGGTAGCTGAATACAGTAAGAGAATAATCCACAATAGAGTGGCGGCGTACCGCTGCATAGATACCAATGGGAATTGATATTGTGTAAGTGAGGATAAGCGTTGAAAACAGTATCGCCATGGTCAGCCAGATACGCTGGCCAATGACCACGTTTGCGGAAGTTTCAAATGCAAACGATGGACCAAAATCAAAGCGGGTGACTATACCGTAAATCCATTTGGAATACCGTACATAAGCTGGCTTATCCAGGCCAAGTTCGTGGCGGATATTTCTAAGATCTGACTCCGTAATTTGCATACCGGAACCTGCATATTTGCGAAAAACGTACCGATCTGCGTAGTCACCCGGAGGCAACTCCATTATAATGAAAACCAGGATGGAAACGAAAAGCATAGTCACCATCATACCGATGAAACGCTGCAACATAAATTTAGCCATGACCTATAACCTGAAGTTCAGATTTTGTTTTTGGCTTAATTGCATCAAAAACATTGATATATGGGGCACTATTCCGCCCCATATATGCTACAAATAAGAAACTTAGATTTTACTCTGTAAGAAACCACTGGAATGGCCGATATGGATACGCCCAGTAATAATCATACGATTTTACTGTATAGGGACCCCAGTTTTTCAGGTTATTGTGGTGAATCAAAGGTGTTTTGACGTTTCCGGCTATACCGATTTTCCACAGGTTTTTTGCATGAATATCTACAATTTCTTTTCCGTACTTATTACTCTCCGGGCTCCCCAGTTGATACTGGACGAACTTATTAGCCAAAGTGTAAAGCTTTTTGGCGTCTTCGGAAGGTTCAACCCCAGTCTTGCCATCACTCAATTTCCATTCATGCCAGAGGTAAGCTGTACCAGGGTTGAAGGCCCAACCAAAGTACGGACGCAACATAAACGTGTTCTGAACGATAACTGCTCCCGAGGTACTGTCATTCTGCCAAAAGGTCAGATCGAGTTCATTATTGTTACCCATTTCACGGTATTCATCACTGCTGACCTCTTTGATATCAAGACGAACTCCAGCTGCATCCCAGTAGCTCTTGATGAGCTCATGCATTTTTACCGGGCCACCCTGG
The DNA here is from genome assembly GCA_001750925.1 of Desulfobulbaceae bacterium S3730MH12. Taxonomy (GTDB): domain Bacteria; phylum Desulfobacterota; class Desulfobulbia; order Desulfobulbales; family Desulfocapsaceae; genus Desulfomarina. Next base: position 10,318 of record MAXH01000025.1, on the reverse strand, counting down.
TTGGAATATAGGAGTCGCAGGGTAAGATTAGAACCGTCCTTGCGCTCACGGAAACTATCTCCATCTACGTCCTTTAGTCCCATTTCATCTAAAAGTTTCTTAGCTTCTTTCGGGTCAAAGGTGGCGTATGTTGCCAGGTGTTCCTTGGTGACAAATTCCACTGTATTCGACTCGGCAGGCAAATACTGCGTCGGTTCTGCCTGGCCAAAATATATGATCTCAATGACTTCCTCGCGATCAATTGCGAGTGAGAGAGCCTGTCGAAAACGCACATCACCTAAAATTTTACGTAACCCAAGATCCTTGTGATTAATGTTAAAGCCGTAAACATGGCTCTCTCCTACACCGTTGGCGAGATCAATTTTATAGTTACCACTGGATTCCCCTTCCTTATGTATGGGAAAATCTTCTATAAAGACAGTTTGAGCTTTATAATCAATTTGACCATTAGTAATCGTCAAATTACGAACTTCCTTATCCGATATGTAGGTCTCGTTGATCTCATTGATGTACGGAAGCTGGTTGCCCGCAGTATCTACTACGTGAAAGTACGGATTGGCTACGCAACGCCTGCCTTTTGTAGTTTCTTTGACGAGGACATGTGACTCCAGAGTTGGCGCCACAAAATCAGCTGCACCTTTCAGAAGCGGTGAAGGGGCATCCTTCCAGTCAGTGCCACCGTAGAATTGGTTCAATAACTCCGTCCAGCTTTTAAGATCCTTCTTACTTGCTTCTTCCCCAGCTTTCGGGTTGTACTTGATATGATACTTTTCATAAAAGTGCCTGGGCTGAAACGGTTGAATGTAAACTTGTGCGAATTTGGTAAGAGCACCGGGAGATGGAATCGGGAAGATCATTTTGAGAGTTGTTTCATCAATTACTTTGACCTCCATCGGTTTTTTATCTCCGAAAAGCCACCAGCTCGGCGTCTCTTTGAACATCTCCTTATTGAGGATCAGATCGTTGTACCAGAAATCGATATCCGCACTGGTGAACGGCTGACCATCAGACCACTTGTGCCCCTTGCGCAGAAAAAACGTCAACTCTGTAAAATCATCATTCCATTTCCAACCTTTAGCCACGTTTGGCACGATCGTCTGCAGGTCATCCGAAAACCGGACCAGGTTCACATGCCGCACGCTCAAAATATCAGATGTTCCTGCCTCTGTGGCATTTGAAACACCATCGAGTACACCACCGTATTTTCCAATGGATACGTATGGCTGGATCACCAGCGGCTCCTCGGGAAGTCGATCCGCCACCGACTGCAGAGCGGGGTTGCCTGTAATTCTGGCATTCAGTTTTTTGATATCAGGGTTCTCATTAAAGCTCAGCTTTTGCCCAGATTTCTTTTCATACTCACCCAGTTCAAACTGATACGGAAAATCACCTTTCAATCCGTTCTGGTCCGCCACCGTAGATGCTGATTTTCCCGCGGCTGCCAGAGACCCCACAGATATAAAGAGCATTGCAGAAATTAAACTTGTCCATTTTATGAATCGATTTGTCATTTTTTTCTTTTCCTCCCTTTTTTCTTTTTAATTAATATTTTTACTTCTTCCCAAGAACAACACAACTACCCAGGATCATTTTCATTCAACCCAGCCCATACACCTCTTGACTGCTTTGTTCCATTCGGCATAGAGCCAGTCTCTTTCCTCGTCTGAGATCTGCGGTTTGAAAACACGGTCGACCTTTGCATTGGCAAAACAAGCCTCCGGGCTGTCCCAGTATCCAACAGCTAGCCCTGCCATGTAGGCTGCTCCCAAACCTTCTGCTTTATGATTCACAGGACGTACCACCTCAACGCCAAGCATATTTGCCTGAAACTGCAAAATAAAATTATTGCGTGAGGCACTGCCGTCTACTTTTATTGATGTAATATCGATTCCTGAATCGTTTCGCATGGTCTCTAAAAAATCTTTGGTTGCATACACAATCCCCTCCAGCGTGGCCCTGACCAGGTGAGCCAGGCTGGTATCACGGTTGATACCAATAATCATGCCACGAGCGTGACTGTCCCAGTAAGGAGCGGATAAACCGGTTAAAGCAGGAACAAAATATATCCCACCATTGTCGGAGACACTGGTGGCCAAAGACTCACTCTGTGCAGGTGAGTCTATCATCCGCGCACCATCTTGGAGCCATTGAACTGCAGATCCTGTCACCGCAGCAAACCCTTCCAATCCATATATTGTTTCTCCATTCCTTCGCCAGGCAATAATCGTATTCAAACCGTTTTTTGAAATCACCACCTTAGAACCGGTATTCATGTTCAAAAATGTACCGTTGCTGTGTGTACATTTAACCATTCCGGGTTCGACACACCCCTGGGCGAAAAGTGCAGCCTGTATATTGGCAATAGCCCCGGTTATCGGTATTTCAACTCCTAAAATATCCGGGTCTGTAACACCAAACATACCGGAATCATCACAAACCTCAGGAAACAGTTTCAGCGGAATGTTAAGAAAATCCAGCCATTGGCTGTACCAACAGTCATTGATTAAATCATATGCTCCGGTGGCGGAAGCATTAGATGCTGATATGGCATGAACCTTACCTCCTGTTAAGTTGTAGATTAACCAGGAATCGATCGTGCCAAAGGCAAGTTCTCCTGCCTCAGCACGTACACGGGCATCCGGCACATTTTCCAGGATCCATCTTAAATTCAGGGAAGAATGCATGAGAGACAGAGTCCACCCGGTACGCCGATACACTTTATCCGCCCATTGCAACCGAATATTTTCAGCAAAGTCAGCAGCACGAGTATCCTGCCAGGAAATTGCCGGCGTAATGGGCTTTCCTGTATTACGATCCCATACCACCGTTGTTGAACGTTGACTGGCAATGCCGATGGCTGCAATATCAGACCCCTTCAATGCGGCTTTAGCCAATGTCTGTTTTATCAAACCCCGGATGGTTTCCCATTTTTCACCCGGATCCAGCTGCACTCGATTGGCAGCAGGATTATATTGAGTGCTCTCCGTATAAAGATGCACCTTGATGTTACTCAGGTGATCAACGATCAATACACGGGTATAGCTGGTACCTTCAGCTATGGCCAATATATATTGTTCCGGCATATTAAATTCTTTTTATGGATTCACTCTGTTTATGTTTGATGGCTACAAATTAATGGGATAATAGCCAAACTCCTCGACAGCATCTCGCATGGCAATAAGGTTCTCGGGAGGAACATTTCCCTGAACATTATACGTTGGTGCACATATGTACCCACCTCCTGGCGCTAAAGCCATGATCTGTTTTTTGATATGTTCATGGATTTCCTCGACAGTACCGAGTGGCAGCACATGCTGAGCATCAACACCTCCGTGAAAGATTAATTTGTCTCCAAATTCAGCTTTCAACTCAAAAAGATCCATACCCTCAGCCGGTGGCTGCATTGGATCCAATACATCTATCTGCATTTGAATCAAATCCGGAATAAATGTTTTTACAGCCCCGCAGGAATAGCGCATCATTTTGGCCCGCGGGTTCTTTTCCAATAATTTCTTTCTGGTATACCCCCATAACTTTTCCAGATGGGGTTTAACCACACCTCGAAACATCTGCAGGGAAATAACAGGATTTTCCTGGTTCCCCATATCTTCCCCACCGAGGCACAGAACATCAACATACTTGCCCGCTGCCTCCATAAGCATCCCAATACGAGCCAATTGGATTTTGCAGATCTTTTTCAGCAATGCCTCTACAAATTCCGGATTTTCTTTTAAATCTAATTTAAATGTCTCAATCCCACGCAAATACTGTGCTCGTCTGAAAATCGAACCACCGAAATTCGAAAAAATCGCAAATTCAGTGTCGTTATGAATATGTCGATAGAACTCTCTTATCCCTTCAACGGCGCTGCGATCATATGGGTCAGGCCATTCATAATCTGCCAGATCTTTAACAGTAGCACTCTTTAACGGAGAACAGGTTATCTCATTAGAATACCCACCACCTGGCAAAGCTATTTTGGTCAGTTCGACACCCCACTCATCATACCATTTGTCAGGGTTTTCAGATCGCCTGGTGCTTCTATTGGAATTTCCAGTGGGCAGCAGCACAGCATCCATTCCTAATTTTTCGGCCACTAAAGGATGAACAGGTACCTCTGTCCAACGGTCTGGTTTCAAATCCTCCTCTAGTTCAATTTCCAGATAGCGCTTGAGGTTTTGATATGCGTCAATTGTAATAGACATACTCAAAGGTACACGATCCGGTTCCCTGTACTCCAGAGCCGCAATAACCCGTTCCCGCCGTGTCATCATTTGTCTATTTTTATTCATATAACAGTTATCCTGACCCGAATTATCGCGATTTTTAATCAAGAGACACCTGACCAACACAAAGCAAGTAACATGCCTGTTCAATGGTGTCATAAATGAGCAATGTAATCAGGTAGATACAGCAGAGAGGATGGAACAGACCAGAACAACCGCACCATTTCGTGCACTGTTTCGTAATTATGAACGGGTAGGTTCTATGTACCCATTTTACTCAAACGGCCCTGGAGAACCCTTCGAGAAATACCCAGGTAGAGAGCAGTTTTTGTTTTATTCCCGTTATTTATTGCCAGAGCCCGCTTGATAATTTCATTATTAAATTTCTCTAAATCAAATCTATCATCCGGCAGCTGGAATTCGTTACAACTCAAAGTTCCCACTTTTTTTCCGGCCAAATCGTCGGTGGATGACTGCTCAATGATATCGGCAATATGCTCCTGATCGAAATAGCAATCCGTACTTAAAATAGACAATCGTTCCATCGAGTTTTTCAACTGCCTGACATTACCCGGCCATGAAAACGATTTCAGGATTTTTTCTGCCCCTTTTGATAACCCTTCAAATCGCTTTCCCTGCCGTGAAAATGCTTTCCGAATAAAATGATTGGCCAATGGCACAATATCATCAAGCCGATCACGGAGAGCTGCAATTCGAATGTGCCCAATATTAATACGGTGAAAAAGATCCAGACGGAAATCGCCACTGGCCACCTGCTGTTTCAGATCTTTATTTGTCGCGGAAATAATACGAAAATTAACTGAAACTTCTTCAATACCACCAATCCTGTACAGCTTTTTTTCCTCCAGAACTCTGAGCAGTTTAACCTGCAGACCAAGAGGCATTTCACCAATTTCATCTAAAAAAATCGTCCCACCGTCAGCAGCTTCGAGCTTTCCCATTCGCCCATATTTTGTTGCCCCTGTATATGACCCGGATTCATGACCAAAAAGCTCTGCCTCAAAAAGTTGATCGGAAATTGCACCGCCGCTGATCGTTATAAAAGGAGTGTCCGGCTGCTCCTGTCCATAATAATGGATTAACCTGGCAATGAGTTCTTTTCCTGTTCCACTCTCACCTTCAATCAGCACTGCTACTTCCTTTTCATTGCTATACTTTTCAGCCAGTTCAACGACATTACGCATCAGATCAGAGTGTACCTGCATCTCTCCAAGTCCAACTTCCTGCAAAAAAGCTTCCCTGAATTGCTCGGCTGTTCCCCTCAGGGACACTGTTTTGTTTTCAAGCTGCTGGGTGAATGTTTCTTTAAGCTGCAAATATTTTTCTCGTAATGCCAGATACGCAGTAGATCGTTCGATGGCAATGGCTAATTCTCGGATATCTATAGGTTTTTGAAGATAATCATAGGCCCCGTATTTGAGAGCTTTAATAGCGTTGTCCATGTCACCATGGCCGGTAATGACGATCACGATAACCGGGGAGCGCTGAATCTTTTTAATTCGGCGTAAAAGTTCAATACCATCCATACCGGGCATTCTAATATCAGTAATTACAAGATCCACATCCTCATCCTGGAATTTCTGCAATCCATCATTACCATTTTCGGCACAAAAAACGGTATGGCCCAATTTTTGTACAAAATTGGACAAACTGTCTCTGATATCCCTTTCATCATCAATTATTAAAAGATTCATGATTGATACACTCGTAAAAACCTTAAACTGAAATGGCTAAGCAGATAAGCGTAAACTTCGAGAAAAATTCATATGCGCAGCGTGTAAAATTTCTATTATTCATGATTTATCTCCAGAAAGTGGCGCTGTTATGAAAAAAGTCGCTCCACCCTGGTCATTGTTATATACCTTTATAGTACCCTTAAATTCTGTAACGATGCTTTGGCTGATTGAAAGGCCTAACCCCGTACCTTTTCCAGGCTCCTTTGTCGTATAAAAAGGGTCGAAAACATTTATCCTGAGCTCATCTGGAATTCCGCATGCATTATCCCCAACTTCTATAAAAAACTGGTTAAAGCGCGTACCTGATTTTATCCATAGTTTCTTATTAAATTGTCGATGTTCTTCTAAAGCCTGCCTGGCATTTACCACGAGGTTCATAATGACCTGCTCAAGAGCATTAAGATTACCCCTTATGGGTAGTAAATAAGTTTCCAGATCCATTTCAATGTGAATTCCATGAGCTTCAAACTGTTTACCTATCATTGAAAAAACGTTCTTTATTGCATCGTTAGGATCGATATTGTCCAATTTACCACGGTCTTCTCTTGCAAAATTACGGATGCTGTGGATAACATCCGACATCCGTAACACCTGTTTGGAAATCATTTCAAAGCCATCAAAGATTTCCTCTTCATTTAGCTCCCATCCCTGATCCCGTCCAAATAACGAAGTATCAGAAATAACTCGAATAGTATTTAATGGCTGATTCAATTCATGAGCTATCCCAGCAGCCATAACTCCCAACGCGGTCAATCGATCCTCATGCTGCAATCTCAACTCGTTCATTCTGGCGATTTTAGCCAACTCTTTTTGCTCAGTGATATCATCCAGTATAAAATGGATAGCCGGCCGGTTTTCATAACCGATAACCCTGCCATACCCCTGATAATGGCGCAATCCTTCCTCTCTGTCGTCAGTACTAAATTCAAAAGTAGTCGGATTATTTATCTTTTGAGATGGTTTCTGAAAAAATTTTCTTACCTCGGGTTCACTAGAGTCAATCCAATTCATAAAATCGGCTAATGTAATAATTCTTCCCGCGATACCAAGAAATTCTGCAAGGCGTTCATTGTAGTAGAGGATACGGTCTTTTCTAAAAAGAATAATCCCAACACCGGCAAAATCAATGATTGTCCGGTACATCGTTTCAGACCGGCGCAGATTTTTAGCGATTTCACGTTCGCGGGTAACATCTTCCATATAGTGTATGGTGCCGTATGGTCGATCGCAGATATCATAAATAGTACCGGACTTTGAAGGAACAAAAATTCCCTTATCTGCAAAATCTTTCGCAAGAGTTGAAACCGTCGAATGAGTATTTTTTTTGTTGATTTCCGTTTGTTTAATTTTCCCGGTCTTTTCCGTTGACCAGCCGGGTACCTCCTCTATAGCTTTATTCATCGCTTTAACAGATCCACTACTATCCAAAACCAAAACGGGACTTGGAATAAAGTCCATAATCTCTGCATGTTGCATCTCTGTTTGTATATTTTTCGCCCAAAGCCCAAGAATATTACCAGCCGCCATACCCAACTCCTGCATGGTACCGTCGACACCACAATGTTGAAAATCGGAAAAGGTAAGAACAAAAGAAAACTGCTCTTCACAAAAAACAGGGACAAGTAACAAATTAGAAGTTGCTCCCAGTAAAAATAACTCGGTATCTTTGCCAACTACAGGACGCTGTTCATTCAGAGATACGATCCAATCAGGTGGCAGATTTTGTGAAATCAACGGATCTGGCAGAGATCTGATTTCATCTCCAAAGGAACTCCATTGGGCAACGAATTCAAAAAGATAACTTTTACTGTTACGATAGCGTTTTCTTAGCAATGAAACGCCACTAACGTTCATTGATTGGCCAAACATTTTTAAAACGTCGTTGAGAGAATCATTTGAAATTTCGGCTTTGGCCAGATACTGGCAAGATATGCCTAAAGCTTTGATGAATTCCATACATCGGTCAACCATGCCTAACCCTTTCTCTCTTATTGATAACTCAGCACTGTTCAAACTTTTACGATATGTATAAAAGATTAATTTGAGCTTTTGAAAACAGTATTTTATTCCATTTATCGAATTTACTTTTCTGGGTATCTATATTACCAGCCCCGAAAAGTAAAACAATATTGTTATCAAATCTTGTTATGGAAATGGAGGTCTGTGGGGTTAACCGTATTCCGGTGTGAAAAATGACGGAGAATCGCGAGGAGTTGACTACTACGGGAGCACCTTTGGGGTAAACTTAGCTTTTAGTACCTTAGAATTTCTTTCGAAGTCTGTGCTTATCCCATGCGGGAGAGAACGATCAGGATACTTTTCACCAAATTATCAGTTTTGATGATGTCGTAAAAAGTCTCCTGTACCGTCATTCCCGCCCTGCGGGAATGACGGAATAGCAAAGAATTCCAGTTTTTACAACGCCATCAGCTATTGCAATACTCTTTGGCCAATTGACTGGCTGACCCGGCATCAGGTGAATACCCATCAGCACCTATTTCATCGGCAAAGCTCTGGTTGACGGGAGCTCCTCCAATTATGATTTTTATCTGCTCCCTGAGACCACTTTCAGTTATGGCATCAACTGTCGCCTTCATCATGGGCATGGTTGTCGTCAACAGTGCCGACATAGCCACCACGTCGGGTTTCATTTTGTTAATATTTTCCACAAATACCTCAGGTGGCACATCTACACCCAGATCTATAATTTCGAGCCCGGCACTCTCCAGCATCATTGCAACAAGATTTTTGCCGATATCATGGAGATCTCCCTTTACAGTGCCGATAATCACCTTGCCCATTGCTGCACCTTCCTCTCCCAGCAGGGGCTTCAAAATCTCAACGGCAAGTCCCATGGCCCGGGCTGCCATAAGCACTTCGGGGATGAACATATCACCGTTTTTCATCTTTTCCCCGACAATATCCATACCCGAAATAAGACCCTTATTCAAAATATCAGCAGCATTTACACCTTCATCCAGAGCAGACTGGACCAGTTCCGTGAGCTTATCACCATTCCCTGTTATCAAAACTTCTTTTAATACATTCATGTCGGCCATTTTTTCTTTTCCCTCATTGTTAATTATTCATAGGTACCATATTTGTGGACTGCATCCACAGCTGCTGTTATATTCTCTCTGGGAGTACCAGGTTCAATATTGCACAGATAGAACCAGAGACGACCATTTTTTCCTCCTACTTCGACATAGTGTTTCACCCTGTTAAAAATCTCTTCAGGTGTGCTGGCCCGTAAAAAGACTGCACCGACCCCCAACAGAAGTGGAAGATCATGCTTTTCAGCATAAGTTTTGTAAAATTCAGGCCCCAGCGCCTCAACATCAGGGTCCTGGCCCTCGATAAAACCCGGATTGACCCGCAAACGGATATCCATCATCTCTTCGGGATTTTTAGCATGTCTCTCTCCGGTCCAGTTGGGTACACATACCGTTGGCCCACATGCTTCACGGAGTCGTTCGACATAAGGTGCTATAAACTCATTCATCAGATTTATGTTGACAATGGGGAGGGATGCCAGAGCATCCGCCCCAACAAGTGCAGGTGCATGGGGAAATTTTCCTTTTAAATATTCGAGCCATGGAATGAGCAGTTCTTCCGTTACCCTTGTCATAAGTTCATGGGCAAATTCTGGTTTCAGGCACATGTCCATGATCAGAGTCTCAATTCCTCTTATATTGGCGGCAAGACTGAAAGGTGCACAAAATGCCATACTTGCCTTCACACCGGTCAGCTTTTCATAAATATTGTAGGCCTCAATAACAAAAGGACATCTACCTGCCCTGTCAAAGTCCGGAGTCACTATTTTTCTTAGATCACTCTCCTCCTGGATGAGAAGATGTTTTCTGTCAATATCAGGCATGATGTCATCATGAAAACGTATCTTTTGACCGATTGCTTCAGCTTCAATATTGTAACAGTCAAAATCAACGGTTGGAACATCGATATTATACATATCACAGACATCAAGAATTCCGGTCGTCAGCAATTCTGGGTTATGATAGAGTTTTTTCGCTGACACCCCCATTTCTTTTGGCACTATTTCGCAAATTTGAGCGTATACAGGAACCCGATCCGGGGTTCCTGTTGCGGCATCCGCCACCCGCTGAAATCCTTGTTTAAAGTGATAATATTTTTGCTCAGCGGTCATCATTTCTTCCCCTGGTTCCTGCTATTCTAGCACCGGTGTTTTCGGCAATTTTTTTATTTCCTCTTTTTCCATGTTGAGGAAAATCTGATTATCTTCAATGTTTTCAATTGCAGTAATGGGTATGCTGACTTGCTTCTTATCCCATGGCAGTCCTTTTCTTATTACCAGAT
>MAXH01000024.1 GCA_001750925.1 Desulfobulbaceae bacterium S3730MH12 | reverse complement strand
CTCAATATCCAGCCTATTCCTTCACATAAACGAAATTTTGGTATGATGTTTCAGGAATATGCTCTTTTCCCCCATAAAAACGTCTTTGAAAATGTTTCCTTCGGCCTGGAGATGAAAAAATGGCCTCTCAAAATCCGCCAGGAGAAAGTTGCTGAGATGCTGGAAATTGTCGGTCTAAAAGGTTTTGCCCACCGGGCCATTGATGAACTTTCAGGAGGAGAGCGACAACGTGTGGCACTTGCCAGATCCCTTGCGCCAGGACCCCAATTATTACTCCTTGATGAACCCCTTGGCTCTCTGGATCGAACATTGAGAGACCGGCTTGCAGCAGAAATCCGTTCAATTCTGAAGGCTCTCAATGTTACCGCACTCTTTGTTACCCATGACCAGTCGGAAGCGTTCAGCGTAGCTGATAAAGTGGCAATACTCTACCAAGGAAGGCTGGAGCAGTTTGACAGTCCGGAGAATATCTACCGTTCTCCGGCTAATGCCACCGTTTCCCGTTTTCTTGGCTTTAAGAACATTATTTACGGAAAAAGAGTTAAGGGTGATCTTTTTTACTCTGCTATCGCACAACTTCATCCTGCAACAGGAAACAGTGATACAGAAAATGATACCCTGCTCATTCGGCCCGAAGGTGCACGAATCAACCAGGTTGAGCAACTAAAAGACAATGAGATAGCCTTAACAGGTACAATTGTTAAACGACAGTTCCAGGGAGCCACCTACAAACTGCAGATAAAGGTTGGCGGGCAAATGCTGTTTTTCGATCTACCCATCGATCCGATTCCACCTGGAATTGGTAATGCTGTCCATCTGGCAATCCGTACCTCCGCCTTTGTCCGGCTCGCATCATAAAAACAGTGTTATGGCCTGAAGTTGTTCCTTGAGATTTTTAATACTCCTCATTATAATCTCCATGATTCAATGGATTTCTCTCAGCAGGATCGACCTCTACTCAACTCATTGTCTCTCTTGTAATTCATGCAGAAAAAAAGCCCGGAAACTCAAACTGTATCTTCCAGTAAATACACCTGTAACGAATATCGTGAGGAGATGATACTGCTGGCTTTCAGGCAAAAACTTCACAATCCCGACTTGTCGAGGAAGGAAAAAGAGAAACTGGAAAAAGAAATCACCGAACTTGAAAACAAGATCGGTTTTTAATAACCTGGAAAGTATTGTGCCGGATAGTATAAAAAAGAACTGGTTTTTGCTGGGTCTTGTCGCTGTTGTCCTTTTTACCCTGACTGATACCAGAGGAATTTTAACAGGACCGGGACTCTGGCTTAAGGCTCATCATGGCCCAGATTTCGTCATTATCCTTATATTTTTTCTCTCCGGTCTGGTTCTTGATACCAGCCGAATTCGTGCGGGAGCCTCTGACTACAGGGGTACTTTGACAGCCCTTTTACTTATTTTTCTGATTGCTCCACTTCTCACCCTCCCCTTTACTCTCCTGGATCTCAGCACCGGTGTGCTCCTGGGACTTTTTCTGGTCGCAGTTATGCCTACCACCCTCAGCAGCGGTGTCGTTATGACCGGAGGGGCGGGAGGAAATATGGCACATGCCCTGCTGATCACAATCGTTGCCAACTCACTGGCGGTTTTTACCATTCCTTTTACTCTTGGCATACTGCTCAGTCTGACCGGTGATAACCGCATCATAGAAATTGAACAACTCCCTATAATGTTAAAAATAGCTACCTTGGTGCTGCTGCCGCTTTTGGCAGGTATGATAGTTCGAAGAACCTCAACAGCTCTGCGTCCTTTTTTACCATATACGGGAATTCTCAATCAGATCGGCATTCTTGCCATGGTGTGGATGGCTCTCTGTAGGGGCAGAGAGGCAATTGTGTCCGACCTTGGCACCGTTCTTCCAATACTTGGTGTTACTTTCTCCTTTCACCTGGCTTTAGTCCTGGCAGGCATGGTCATTGCCCACTATGGAGCTATCGGTAAGGGACGAAGAGAAAGTGTGATCATTATGGGGGGGCAAAAAACCCTGGTGCTCTCGGTGATCCTACAGGTATCACTTTTTCCTGAATATGGCGTGGCTCTTGTTGTCTGCGTTCTGCATCACATAGTCCATCTCATTATGGACGCATTTCTGACCCGACATTTAAAAGGGAAAAAATAATCGCTTTGGCAGACACATGAAACCACCTCACATTCGTAGCTTCAGTTATCATTACAGGGAAAAATATGGTCAGCCAATTGGTAAAATTGCGGTTGATATTGGCCACACATGTCCAAACCGTGAAAACGGCGGATGCATTTTCTGCAGATCAGCCGGCTTTACTCCCGCATACCTGCTAAAAACTGATAACATTGCAGTGCAGATAGCCAAAGGAAAGAAGTCTCTGCTGAAGGGAAGATTCAAAAAATATTTTACATACTTTCAACAGGAAACAGCCACTGCCATGGCTGCAGAGCAACTTCTACCTATTTGTGATCTTGCACTGCGGGATTCCGACTGCATCGGCATAATAATCTCCACCCGTCCCGATTATATTGAAGACGAGCTTTTGAGTGGACTGGCCGCCCTTCTTGGATCAACCGGAAAAGAATGCCTCATTGAACTGGGAGTGCAGTCCGCACATGAGAAAAGTCTCACGTTTCTCAACCGCAACCATAGTTTTGAAGATGTTAGAAATGCGGTACAACGAATCAGGCAATATAAAGTATTTGAAACAGGCGCCCATCTGATCCTCGGCATTCCTGGAGAAAATGAAGCGGATATGATAGCCACTGTTCAAACAGTGTGCGGAATGGGGATCAATGCAGTTAAACTTCACCACCTGCAGGTTATCCGAGATACCCCACTCCATGATATGTATGTCAGGGAAGAAGTTCGTCTTTTCAGTTTTGACGAATATAGCCAACTCCTCCTGAAAATTCTTCCCTTTATCCCGGCTGAAGTGACAATTCACCGACTCTGGACAACATCACATCCGGATATACTGGTTGCACCCAGATGGAATATTCTTGCCGCTGTCTTAAGCAAAAAGCTCCTGCGAAAAATGGCGGAAAATGGTATATATCAAGGAGATAAATGCTACTAAGATGAGAGCACACATTTTTGCCAACAGTCCACACCGTGAAAAGACCGATTTCAGGATTTTCACGGGAAAAGAAGCCGATCTGATCATCGCTGTCGATGGTGGAGCAGAGCAATGTCGACGACTCAATATCACCCCGCACCTGCTCATAGGCGACCTTGACTCCATATCACCTCAGCTTGTCGAGGAATATACACATGCAGGTGTGGAAGTCATCCGCCATCCAAGCAGAAAAAATGCAACGGATCTTGAGCTGTCACTTGATCTGGCAATGTCCAGAGGCGCAGATGATGTTGTGCTGTTTGGTGTGTTGGGGGGGAGATGGGATATGAGCCTGTCAAATGTGATGCTTGCAGCCAGTGAAAAATACCGGCAGATGCGTATTTCTCTTTATGATGTGACCTGCATAATGCATATCATCCATGGTGGCTCTACTCTTGACCTTGAGGGAGTACCGGGACAGATCACTTCACTTATCCCCCTGTCAGACAATGTCCACGGAGTCACGATTACAGGATTTGAATATCTTCTAAAAAACAGTACCCTCCCTTTTGGCAGCAGCCGTGGGGTCAGCAATATGTTATTAAAAACAGAAGGCCGGGTAACCTTAAGAAACGGTGTGCTCCTTTGTATAGAAGAGCTGACACAATCAAATTTACCTGGTACAAGAAAAAATTACTCTGAATAGGGTGCCCCCAGAATGAAAAATGACCTCCAGAAACTCATCACTATTTTTGAAGCCATGGCAGACGGTGTCTGCATTGTTAACCAGGACTTAACCATTGAATTCATGAATTCAGTAATGGTGGAAAATTTTTCCGATGGTATTGGGACAAAATGTTACAATACTCTGGAAAACCGTAATAAAATCTGCACCAATTGTGAAGCAGCAAGAGTATTTACCGGGGAAACGCTTCACCAGGAGGTGTACAATAAAATAGCCGGTAAATTCTATGATATCGTCGAGGTACCCCTGAAAAACGATGATGGAACCCTGTCTAAATTAAGTATTTTCCGGGATATATCACTAAAGAAAAAACAGGAAGATAAACTAAAAGCTTCAGAAGAGCATTATAGAAGGCTGTTTGAGCTTGTCGGATGCGGTGTATTTATCAGCAGTAAAGAGGGAAAGTTCCTTGATGCCAATCTCGCGTTGCTGGATATGCTCGGATATTCAAGCAGGGAGGAGTTCCTGACAATTGACATTGCCCATGATCTCTATTTAAAGCCTGAAGACCGTCAGAGTTTTGTAGAGACCATTGAGCGGGAAGGGAGTGTCATTGATCTTGATGTGGAATTTAAAAAAAGAGACGGCACCCCTATGCCGGCACTTTTAACCGGACATGTACGCTTTGACCACAAAGGAAATGTAACAGGCTATGAAGGGATCATTGTAGATCAAACCCAAAGAAAGCAGATGGAAAGGGAGGTCAGAGAAACAAACGATTTTCTTAACAATATTATCCATAGTTCAGCCAACTCTATCATGGCAACAGATATGAAGGGGACTATTATCCTCTGGAATCAGTCTGCCGAAGAGATCCTCGGATACAAAACAAAAGATGTGGTCGGCAAACTCAACATTACGAAAGTATACCCGGAAGGCATGGCAAAAAAAGTAATGGAGAAGATTCGCACAAATGAAAACGATCGTGAAGGCCTCCTGAAATTTTATCCTGTAGTTTTTATCAAACAGGATGGCACAATTGCTGAAGGTAACCTCTCCGCATCTATTGTTTATGATGAAAACCATAATGAAATAGCCACTGTTGGAATATTTACAGACTTAAAAGAAAGACTGGAGATGGAAAGAAGGCTGAAAACAACTCAAGAACAGTTGCTCCAATCTGAAAAACTAGCGGCTATGGGCCGCCTTACCTCACAAATCGCCCATGAGTTGAATAACCCGCTATACGGTATAATGAACACTCTTGAGCTGATGAAAACCGAAATTTCTCCGGACAATAAACGAAGAAAATTATTGGACATGGCGCTTTCTGAAATTGTCCGTCTCAGCGAACTGCTTCGTAAAATGCTGACCTTTTCAAAGCCCGACCAGAAAGAAAAACAGCCTGTTGATATCAATACCATTCTTGATGAGATCCTTCTTTTACATAAAAAGCAGTTCCGCGAAAATGATATCTTAATTTCTATGGTCTTATCCGATGGTTTGGATCTGATCTATGCATCAAAAAATCAGTTACGGCAGGTTTTTCTGAACATTTTCAATAATGCCGGAGACGCCATGCCGGATGGCGGGACACTAACCGTAAAGACAACCGCCGAAGATCGAGAAATTGTTATAGAAATATCAGACACCGGGGTTGGGATCAATGAAGAAAATATAACTAAAATATTCGATGCATTCTTTACCACTAAAAGCAGTGTGAAAGGCGTTGGTCTTGGTCTGTCAGTTTGCTATGGTTTTATCGTAGAACATGGCGGAGATATCAAGGTTGAAAGCACAGAGGGGGCCGGTACCAATTTCATAATCACACTGCCTGTCCACAGTCAACCCGAATAACTCAACATTTCCTTCTCATCTTTATAGTGTCCTCTTTCCTGTAATCTTACTGTTGAGTGCTTCCACGTTTATCCCTGCCCTCCCTCTTCTCATCGTAATACTATATATTCTATAATTTCTATTTTAGCTGTATTCAATCAACTGTCTGATCGTATTAATATTCATAATATTTTGTTCATTATACAGTTTTAACAGGGAGTCATGACATGTTTTTACGAAAAGTACTTGACAGAGAAGCAAATCTATAATATCTATAATTATCATATTATCAGTACTTATAACAAGGGAGTTACCGTG
>MAXH01000023.1 GCA_001750925.1 Desulfobulbaceae bacterium S3730MH12 | reverse complement strand
TTCAGAGAGTGGCTCTTTGAGGAGGCAAGAAAAATTGGTCTGCTTGGCCCCGAACGTTCTCTTAGGGAGGATATGCACTCTATCTACCCGCTAAAACTCGAAGAGATTCATATGCTCAATAACAAAAAGATTACATTCAGGCCGGTGAAGTTGACTGATGAGCGGCCTATTCAGGAACATTATTATGGGCTTGAGAAGGAGGATGTGATCTCCAGGTTTTTTAATGAAAGGCGCAGTTTTGTCAGTGCACAGATAGAGAATACTTTCATAATTGACTATATAAAAGATCTGACCATTGTGGCAGTAGAGGGAGAGCCCGGTTTTGAACGAATTCTTGCAGTGGGAGAATATTTTCTTGAACCGGAAGAGAATATGGCAGAGATCGCCTTTTCGGTGGTGAAGGAATGGCAGGGGAAGGGCCTCTCCAGTATTGTTATCAGGAAACTTGCCGAAGCAGCGAAAGCAAATGGGATAAAAGGGTTGTCTGCGTATACCTCAACCGCAAATAAAGGAATGGTAAAGCTTTTTAAGTCTCTGCAGTATGACGTGAAGATCACGACTCAAGGAGATATGATCAGTCTGGTCTGTAAATTCCCTGTTGCTGAGGAGGAGTCGGCTCCTTGACCATCAACGAGAGAGGGTGTGTTGAAAGAGAAGCATAATCGCAAACCATACCTGTTTGGGCTGGCAATTTTAATCTTTCTCGTTGGATTCCGCTGGCCCTGGCCCGGGGGGATCGAAACTTGGGAAGATGTCGATACTTTTGTTTCTGAGAATTATCCTCAGATGAAGCATATTTCCACTGAGGAATTATACACACTGTTTTCAAATGGCCGTACATTCTCCCTGTTTGATATTCGTACACCGGAAGAATTTGCAGTGAGCCATCTGCATGGGGCCGTAAGAGCGGATAAGGCTGGAGAAGTAGAATTGCCCAGGGAGACATTTATCATTGCCTATTGTTCCGTTGGTGTACGATCCGCCGCTTTTATACGTGATCTTCAGCGACAGGGGTATCTACAGGCATTCAACCTGAAAGGGTCGCTTTTTGAGTGGGCCAACAAGGGTTATCCTTTGGAGCAGGATGGAAAAAGCACGTATAAGGCACATCCCTATAATGTTAAATGGGGACTGTTTCTTGATAAAAAACTGCATAGCGATTAAATTTCGGGACAGAGGTCGGTGTAAGGGTCGGCCTTTTTATTCATATCCAGTAAAGGGGGGTAGTTATGTCAAGTGTTAAAGGTACCAGAACAGAGAAGAATATCCTGACAGCGTTTTGTGGTGAATCACAGGCTCGTAATCGCTATACCTACTTTGCCGCTCAGGCAAAAAAAGAGGGTTTTGTGCAGATTCAGCATATTTTTGAAGAAACTGCAGATCAGGAAAAAGAACATGCAAAACGGTTGTTTAAGTTGCTTGAAGGTGGGGAAGTTGAAATAACTGCTGGTTTTCCTGCGGGAGTTATAGGCACCACCGTAGAAAATCTGAAAGAGGGAGCGGCCGGCGAGCATTATGAACATACAATAATGTATCCGGGATTTGCTGCAACAGCGCGTGAGGAAGGGTTTGTAGCAATAGCATATATTTTTGAATCCATCGCGGTGGCTGAAACGCAGCATGAAAAGCGGTATAAGGCTCTTATCGCAAATATAGAGGCGGGTACTGTTTTCAAAAGGTCTATGAAGGTGACCTGGAGATGTCGGAATTGCGGCTTTGTTCACGAGGGGGAGGATGCACTGGAGATGTGTCCTGCCTGTGCTCATCCCCAGGCACATTTTGAGTTGTTAGCTGAAAACTGGTAGGGAGTTAAGTGATACAATTGCCGTCAGTACTCGTTGCAGAGCATTCTCCTCAACGAGTGCTGACCGTTTTGGTATCAGCTGTTTTCAGGCAGGGATTTTCTGAGGATAAAATACCCTGCAATACCTGAAAGGAGGGAAAGATTGTCAGTATAAAAGATAGCTATAATTAAAATGGCACCAATATCGTCTCGATACTATTCTACAGGACTACCGGTGTCAATAAGTGAGATTAGCAATAGACTTGATTACAGTAACGTTGTGTTCTACCTTAATATGAGAATCGCACTTAATATTTTGGGAATAGGATCTGGAAACATATTGAAATGGATTATCTTTTATTAACAACTGCATGGGGTGGTTGGTGTGCAATGCACAGCCTTCTTATTGCTCCTTCCGTAACCGGTTTTATGCGATCCAGATTTCCGGGATCTGACCGCTGGTATCGAATTTTCTATAACAGTTTTTCTCTGGTTACTCTGATCCCCCTGCTTTACTATACAATGTCATTTGAAAGCACTGCAGTTTTCAGGTGGGAAGGTATCTGGCAGGTGCTCAGATTTGCTTTCCTCCTTCTGGCTTTCATTCTTTTCAGAGAAGGGGCGAAGAAGTATGCTCTTGACTATTTTCTGGGGATAAAACAGCTTCAAACCGGCAAAAATAATGCCCTCCTGAATGATAAGAAGACATTTGCTCAGACGGGTGCCTTTGGACTTATCCGCCATCCCTGGTATGCCGGCTCACTGTTGCTTGTCTGGTCAGCTCTATCCACTTATACTGCAGCAATCATAATCATCTCTTCTATCCTGAGTGTTTACCTTATTGCAGGGACACTGTTGGAGGAGAGGAAGATTCTGGCAGAATATGGTGAAAACTACCGACTCTACCAGAAACATGTTTCAATGCTTTTCCCCTGGAAATGGATTGTTCATCGCCTGTATCCGTAAGTCACTTCAGCATCAGAAATTTTATTCCAAGCTGGCTAGAGAAAGAGATTGACCACGCAAGATTTACCCCAACAACCACAGGCTAAAGAAGCTCCCCTTTTTAAACAGGTTATTGCTCTGGCCTTGTTTAAGCTGCTGATCAATACGGGTCGTCGGTTTGTTTACCCTTTTGCCCCCGTCCTCAGTCGTGGGCTCGAAGTCCCTTTGACGGCCATTACCACTATTATTGCAGCAGGTCAGTTTACTTCCATTCTGGGGCTTTTCTGCGGGCCTCTGGCTGATCGATTTGGGTATCGGGCCATGATGAAAACGGGGATGGCGCTTTTATTTGTCGGCATGTTGCTCTGTGGTATTTTCCCTCTATACTGGATAGTCTTCCTCGGGTTGCTGGTGGCAAGTTTTGGCAAAACAATTTTTGATCCCGCTGTGCAGGCATTTATCGGCAATAATGTACCATTTCATCGGCGTGGCAGGGTGATAGGTGTCGTTGAGATGTCGTGGGCAGGCAGCACTCTGATAGGTATTCCACTTCTTGGCCTGGTGATCGATCAGGCTGGCCTGGTCTTTTCCTTCTATATTCTTTCACTTCTCGGACTGGTTGGCTGGGTAAGTATAAACCGGATTATTCCGGCAGACAGGAAGAGTAACGATTCTGTGAAGAGCAGTAGAGGATTGTTCTCGTCCCTGAAGCAGCTGATAAAGATCCGTCCGGCTGCTGGGATGCTTGGCTTCGGCTTCTGGATTTCAATCGCCAATGACAGTCTCTTTGTTGTCTATGGGGTTTGGCTTGAGCAGGGTTTTCATGTCACACTGCTCACCCTCGGTTTCAGTACTGTGGTAATCGGCGCAGCTGAGCTCTGCGGTGAATCGCTGACAGCTCTTTTTGCAGATCGGCTGGGGTTGAAACGGGCAGTAATCATGGGACTTGTGCTGGCTGTCATATCCTATATCTTGCTGCCTTTTGTCGGTCAAACCCTTCCCCTGGCACTGGCCGGCATGTTTATGGTATTTCTCTCTTTTGAACTGTCGATGGTCTGCAGTTTTTCTCTGAGCACTGAGATTATGCCCCGGGCCCGGGCAACCATGATGGCAGGGTTTTATGCCACCTCCGGTGTAGGCAGGATGATCGGCATTCTTACAGGCGCAACTTTATGGAAGATAGGGGGCATCACCTGGGTTGCCTGGACAGCTGCCTGTCTGACAGCACTTGGCCTGCTTTCACTCCTCTGGGGCCTCCATGGCTGGAAACATCAAGAGAATGAAGTCTATTGATAGATAGGATTGTGAGTAGGAGGGTATTGCAGTTTACATACCATCTCTGAGTTTCCCCAAAATTATTTCTTTTATCGCCATACGTTTTGAACGATCTGTAACACAGCCTGGATTAATGGTTCTTCTTGGCGATCATGTTTGAACACGAAATATAGGTTTAGCTCCAGGCAGTCCTTTTGCCAGATTACAACCTTTCCTTTCTTTGCAGCGTGGGAAGCATCCGATTCTTTTACCATCCCCAGAGTGGTTCCTGACGAGACAAAAGCAATAATGGTACGATCTTGATCTGCTAAAAATGTTGATTCAGGTAAATTGAGATTATGAGATTTTAAAAATTCTTGTGCAATCCTTCGGTAAGGGCAATCAGAAAATTGCCAGGCCCATGGAAGTTTAATTAAATCTTCCCATGTCGCATCGACAATACGCTCTTTCCATGCTACTGGAGCAATAACTTTTATCTGTTGAGTTTTTAGAAAAATACCAGAAATATTTTTATCAGGAATTTCGCCAAATACAAAACCACAATCTAACTTATTCTCACTAATATCTTGAAGAATGACACTTGAATTGCTGTTTCGGATATGAAATTTCAACCCTTTGTATTTGGTGGCCGAAAAACTGCACAGCTGTTCTATTTTTAAAAACTTTTCGCCTTCATTGAGCCCAAGCCGCACTGTACCATGTATTTCAGTTTGTAGGATCATGGCTTGTTTGAGTAACGTTTCACTGTCAGCAAGCACCTTTTCTGCATACCGAAGCAATATTTTTCCCTCTGGGGTTAATAACATTCCCTTGGACGTCCTGACAAACAATAATAAATGAAATTCTTCCTCCAGAGCCTTTATTTGCGCACTTACTGCAGGCTGACTGATAGCTAACTGCTCAGCAGCCTGAGTTAAATGTTTTGTTTTGGCAACGGCTGCAAATGTACGAAGTTGATAAAGCTCCATATTTTTT
>MAXH01000022.1 GCA_001750925.1 Desulfobulbaceae bacterium S3730MH12 | reverse complement strand
GTCGTAAAATGATTTTTTGTCAAACTACCGTCATTCACACCTGGGCGTGAATGACGGGGTGGTAGAGTTTTCTACGAGACCATCAGCCAATTATTGTCCACTGATTTTTTTCAACTCATCATCAATAATTGCCTGGAACCCCTGAAGACTGCGTTGTTTAGGAATACGTCCATTAATAAATATTGTAGGCGTGCCTGTAACACCTGCTTTTTTAGCATCAATCAGATCTTGTTGTAGCTTTGATCTGATTTTGGAAGATTTCATATCGTTTTCAAAACGCACCATGTCAAGCTCAAGGTCTGTTGCGATCTCTTTTATAACAGCGGCATTCAATTTTTTTGCAGCGAAAAGTTTGTCATGAAATTCCCAGAATTTCCCCTGCTCTCCTGCAGCGAGGGCAGCACGGGCAGCAGGTTCTGCTGATTTATGAAATTTCAGCGGCATATTTTTAAATACAATTTTTACTGTTTCCGGATTTTTTTCGAGCACCTGCTCGAGAAGTGGCAGAATTTTGCCACAGTAAGGTCATTCAAAATCGGTAAAGACCGCAATTGTGACCGGTGCATCGGCTGGCCCCTCGAAAGGAGCGTCTGTGGTGTTCACCTCAACTACAAATGAAACCGAGACAGCACTAAAAGTGTTTTTCACATTATCAACGAGATAAAGTGTTTCACCCTGGGGAGCTATGTCGATAGCGGAGACACTTTCTTCAACCGGAATATTTCCCTGAAGCTGGCCCTGGCGGTTAAAAATTTGAACCTGGTTGTTATCATTGAGGATATAAACATATTTGCCGTCCAGAGAGTGGACCATGTCCATTGTCTTGCTTTCAGTGGGCCAGCTTTGTACTACCTTCCACTCAATCCTGTTATCCTGGCCCTCCGAAGGTGCAGTGAGACCATAAGCGTTTGCAGCAAAGAAGAGACAAGCCATCCCAGCTGCATAAAATTTCGAATATTTCATAAAGACCTCTAATTAAATAGAATGAATTTCAAGTGCCACGGATTGACACCTGCACAATAGCCACTTAAAATTTTTTTGCAAGATTGCTTACTGTTATCCGGGCAATAGGTAAATTGTCAGAAACCGATATTGCCAGGAAAAGAGTGGCAAGCGAGTACACAAAGTGGTACTTATAACAACTTTTTCACTTTAAACCCATATATTAGTAAGTGCGGTCTTGACTGGGTAGTTTATGTGAATTATTTAGTACCCACTTGGTTTGGTAATGATCTATGCAGCTTGCTTTTGCTGAGATGGGAAAACATAAAGAAATGAACAGACAGGTATTCTCTTTGTGTTAAAAAAGGATATGGAAATATGGTCGCGAGGGTGGCGGAACTGGTAGACGCACCAGACTTAGGATCTGGCGCCTTGCGGTGTGGGGGTTCGACTCCCCCCTCTCGCACCACTATTGTTTCTTTCTTTGGAAATTGTAAGTCCCGCCTGTATTGATACCACACGCTCTGACAGAGTTGTTATTGAGCTGCCATTTGAACCAGTGTGGTCGAGAGACCGGGTTTTGCAAGCGATAGACTTAGGTCTTGACCGTAAATAATTTAACCCCGATAAGCGGGATAAACACTTTCACGAAATTCTTTCTTAAAATAAAAGATAAGCGAAGACTTCGAGAGAGATTTCTAAGGTACTAAACGAAAGGATGGTAATCGATGGAAGTAAATGTTGAAGAAACCAGTGAACTGACCAGGAAAATCACAGTTACTTTGCCTGAGGAAGATGTTCAGCCCAAGTTGAATAAGGCGTATGATAAGCTGAAGAGAGAATCCAAGATGAAGGGATTCCGCCGCGGTAAAGTACCTCGCTCAATTATAGTTAAACAGTTTAAACCACAGGTAGAAGCAGAGACGAGCGAAAAACTGGTTCAGGATAATTATTTTCAGGCCATTGAGAAAGAGGGAATAGACCCTGTTGTTCACCCTGAAGTCCAGAGTGTTAAATTCAATGATGATGGTTCTTTTACATTCGTAGCTGATGTTGATATCAGGCCCGAATTTGAGCTTGGACAATATAAAGGATTGGAGGTGGAAAAGGTTGATGTTGTCGTCGCCGGGGAAGAAGTACAGGCTGAACTGGAAGAGATGCAGAAGAGTATGGCTGCACTTCGATCAGTCGATGACAGGGACGTTCAGGAAGGCGATGTCGTCATTGTTGATTTTCAGGGCTACCATAACGATAAACCGATGGCGCAGGTAAAAAATGAAGATTATTCTGTTGATGTCGGTTCTGGCAATATGGGAAAAGAGTTTGAAGAAAAACTTGTTGGTATGAAAAAAGATGCGGAAGCGACTCATGAGGTTGAGTTCCCCGAAGCCCATCCGAACCCTGTTCTTAAAGGAAAGAAAATAGAATTTCGTATTATTGTAAAGGATGTTAAAGAGCGTATACTTGCAGATATTGATGACGCATTTGCAAAAGATGCGGGCGAGGAGTTCAATACTCTTGATGAATTGAAAGCTTCAATTCTGTCGCGGCGGAGTAAGGAAAAAGAAGAAAGTGCCCAGGGTACTATGACCGACAGAGTTATGCAGAAACTTCTTGATAATCATGATTTTGAAGTACCTAAGCGTCTGGTTGCTTTTGAAATTGAGCAGATGATCAAGCAGACAGAACAGCAGTTTGAACAGAGTGGCATGAGCCTTGAGGCGGCCGGACTCAGCAGAGAAAAGCTTGCTGAACAGAACGAAGAAACAGCCGTAAAAAGGGTTCGGGGTGATTTTCTTTTAAAGAAAATTGCGGAAGCTGAAGAGATAAAGGTGGCTGAAGAAGACATGGATCGTGGATTTAAGCGTATCGGTGACCAGTATAATATGGAACTTGCCAAGGTGAAGGAATACTTTCAGAACCGGGACGATTTGCTGCCGTTTATGAACGAACTACTCAATGAAAAGATTCTTAACTTTTTGAGAGAAGAGAGCTCCTTTATTGATCCACCTGCCGGCGAGAAAGAAGAAGGTAAAGCCGTAGAAGATGATAAGGCTGCAGAAGAAAGCAAAACTGAGTGATCTCCATTTGCTTCTGACCTGAAAGGACTTATGGTTTGCGTACCTGGTGAGGGGCCTCATTGGGTACGTCAGGGCAGATTGTAGAGGAAAACGACTGCATATGGCTCATTGCCTGTTGCAGTCGAGTCGTTTTAACAGCATATAAATATTTTTGTTTTTTCTACCCCTCGAGGGGGTATTGATGGTGTCCCGTTTTACGGGGCCAGGAGAGTGAGACTTATGAATCTTGTGCCAATGGTTGTTGAGCAAAGTCCTCGAGGAGAGCGTGCATATGACATTTATTCCCGTCTTTTAAAGGAGAGGATTATTTTTCTTGGCAGTGGAGTAAATGATGATGTGTCCAATGTGATTGTTGCACAGCTTCTTTTTCTTGAAGCCGAAGACCCTGAAAAGGATGTTACTTTTTATATCAATTCTCCAGGTGGGTCTGTCTCAGCAGGCTTAGCTATTTACGATACCATGCAGTATATCAAATGTGATATTGCCACACTCTGTATGGGACAGGCTGCGTCCATGGGTGCACTTCTACTCGCGGCAGGTACCCACGGCAAAAGATATTCCCTTCCTAACGCGAGGATAATGATTCACCAGCCAATGGGAGGATTCCAGGGACAGGCGACAGATATTGATATTCATGCGAGAGAGATACTGCGCATGAGGGAAGATCTTAATCGGATTTTAGCCTATCATACCAAACACACTATAAAAAAAATCAGTGTTGATACCGAACGTGATAATTTCATGAGTCCATTGGAAGGGAAGAAATATGGTATTATAGATAAGGTGCTGACTAACCGGGAAGAGTTAGGTGAGGAAGATTAGTATGGATGATATGGATAATAAAGGAGCGGATTGTAACTGTTCTTTCTGTGGGAAAAATCAGGAAGAAGTTGAAAAGCTTATTGCAGGCCCTGATGTTTTTATATGTGACGAATGCATTGAACTTTGCAATGAGATCGTTATTGATCAGGAAGGAACCGGGGATGAAGCAGCCGAAGATGATGGCCTTATCTCGTTGAAACCAATGGAGATTAATTCGCATCTCGCCGATTATGTCATAGGTCAGCCATATGCTAAAAAGGTTCTCTCGGTCGCAGTTCACAATCATTACAAACGGATCGATGCTCCCGATGAGGAT
>MAXH01000021.1 GCA_001750925.1 Desulfobulbaceae bacterium S3730MH12 | reverse complement strand
CAGAAATTGGTGATGACACCGCAGCTGCGTCAGGCCATCAAACTTCTTCAGCTCAACAGGCTGGAGCTTTCTGATGCCCTGCAGGCTGAAATTGAGCAGAATCCCGCCCTGGAAGAAGACATCTCCCCCAAGGAAACCACCGAAAATCCCCAGGCCCTCTCAGCAACAACAGAACAGACAGCCGATCCGGGCAGAGAACAGGATGTTACCGAAAAGGTGGCAGTTACCGATAATATGAACGAGGTAAACTGGGAGGATTACGCCAATAATTTTGACAGCAATTTCTCCTTTGCCCACGAAACCCCTCCCGCAGACGCGCCGTCTCAATTCGAATTCATTTCAGAAAAACCCGGTTTAATGGCCTATCTGCAATGGCAGCTCGCCCATTGTGATCTAGATGAAAAAGAGATGGAAATTGCTCTCTTCATCATCGGCAACCTCAACAGATACGGCTTTCTTGAGGTTGACCTGGAAAAAGTTATGGAAGTGACTGAATGTCCACAGGACGATGCGGACTATATCCTCGAAGTGATCCAGGATCTTGACCCCCCCGGGATTGCGGCCAGGGATATCAGTGAATCGCTCTATCTCCAGCTGGAACGGATAGGCAAGAAAAAATCCCTTGCCGCAGAAATTGTACAACATCACCTGCCTCTTCTGGTAACGCGCAACTTCAAAGCACTTGCCAGGGCTACAGAACGAAAGAAACCCGAAGTAGTCAGAGCTGTCGATTTCATCACCCGTGAACTTACCCCGTTTCCCGGACTGCCTTATGCCACTGACAATACAAACTATATTGTCCCGGATGTGTACGTAGAAAAAATTGATGGTGAATATGTTATCCGACTCAATAACGATGATCTTCCCCGTCTCAAACTCTCCACCCATTATCAGGAACTGTTGAGAGATAATAAAGAGATGGAAAAAACATCCAGACACTATATCAGCGACAAACTGAGAAATGCGGACTGGTTTATTAAATCACTCTACCAGAGACAGCGAACTATCTATAAGGTAATGGAGAGCCTCCTCAAGTTCCAGTACGATTTTTTTGAGCGTGGGGCGCACCATTTACACCCCCTTATCCTGAAGGATGTTGCTGATGATATCGAGATGCACGAATCCACTGTCAGCAGGGTAACATCCAATAAATACGTACATACACCCCAGGGAATTTACGAGCTCAAATACTTCTTCTCCACAGCAATTCCCCGTACGGGAGGAGATGCACTGGCTGCTGAATCAGTCAAGGCCCGGATCAGACAAATGATCCAGGAAGAGGACAAAGCCAAACCCCTGAGTGACAACGCTATTGCCGTAAAACTGGCCGGGCAGGACATAAAAATTGCCAGGAGAACTGTTGCAAAATACAGAGATCAACTGAAGATCCTCCCTGTAAAACATCGCCGACATGCCAAATCTCGTCCATGAGTCTTCTCGAAAGAATTTTTTACTTCCATCAGGAAGTGCTGAAAGGTCACTTCCCAAATTCAAGAACACTTGCTGCCCAGTTTGAAACCTCTATTGCAACTTCGAAAAGAGATATCGTCTACCTCCGGGACAGACTTCTGGCCCCCCTCGCCTTCAGTCACGAAAAAAATGGCTACTGTTACCGGGAAGAAGGCTTTGTCCTGCCATTCGAAGATAGCCCCAAGGTTGTTTTTCTCCTCGCAATGTTAAACAAGCTGGCTGGAGAAGCCGGCCTGGAAGAGCTTCCCGAGGTCAAGCAGCTTGAGGATCGGCTGTCCTCCATGATCTCTCCCGATTACGGAAAACTTATTGATCGTATCTATTGTGAATGGATTGAAGTGGAATCTATTGACCACCATGTTTTTGAATGCATAATAGAGGGAGTTATTCAAGGAAAGGTTCTGAAACTGCTGTATCGTTCGCTTAAAGGGGAGACCAGTTCCAGAGAAATCGCACCTCAACGAATCATCAACTACCAGGGACGCTGGTATCTGCTTGCCGACTGTCAGCTTCGGCAGGCGAGTCGCCTTTTTCACATTGCAAGAATCTGCAAAGCGGAGATTACAGAAAAACCCATCCCTCCCGACTCCTCTCCTGACCAGAAACTACTGGAGCAATCGTTCGGTATCTTTAAAGGTAAACCACTCTGCCATGCGGAAATTCTTTTTACCTCCACCGCTGCAGAGCTGGTACGCCACCAGCACTGGCATAAGGATCAAACCCTTGAGGAGGTTGATGGAGGGCTGCGTCTCAGCTTACCGATAAGTGATTACAGAGAAATTACCATGAAAATCCTCCAGTATGGAGCGATGGCCAGGGTTGTTGCCCCGCCGGAGCTTAAACATAAAGTACAGGCCGAGATTGTGTCAATGACAGAGCAATATATATCTGTCTGAAAATAACTCTACACCATTCGGAGACTTCCATGTCCGCACAACCACTGCTTCACTTCAGGTTGCTGACGACCATTGCTCTCTTCTGTACTGTTGCAGGACTTAGCTCGTGCGCTTCTTACCTCACCTCCACCTTCGTTGAGCCCGCTGTGGGAAACCTCAGACAACAGACTGATCTCGAACTTGTCTGCGAGGGAGCACCTGCCTACCTGCTGATGATTGACAGCATGATAGCCTCTTCACCTGAAAACAGAAATCTCCTGCGAACCGGCACTCAGTCATATAGTGCCTACTCAACCGCGCTATCCGAATGTGGCAAGTCAGATCTGAGAATCGCCGCAATCACTGACAAGGCGCACCTGTACGGTATACACCTTCTCAACAAATTCCTCCCCATGGATGATATGAATGGTGAAGAATTTAACAAAAAACTCTCTCAACTTACCAAAAATGATGTCCCCTATGTTTTCTGGGGCACCTTTGGCTGGATCAGCTGGATCCAAATCCAGGCTGGCTCTCCCGCAGCCATGGCTGATCTTGTTGTCATCGAAAAAATAATGTCCCGGCTGCTGGAGCTCGATGAGAGTTACGAAGGAGGCTCTATTCACCTCTTCTTTGGTGGGTATCATGCAGCCAAACCAGCTCTTCTCGGTGGTAAACCGGATCTCAGCAGAACCCACTTTGAAAAGGCACTTGCTCTTTCAAAGAGGCGCTTTCTGCTGATCCAGACTACCTATGCGGAGACTCTGGCCAGGCAGACTCTGGACAAAGAACTCCATGACCGGTTGCTGGAGGAAGTTATCAGCTTCCCTATTGACAGTGTGCCCGAATTTGCTTTAAGTAATCGAATCGCGGTAAAAAGAGCCCGCCGTCTGCTGGAAGATGATTATTTTGCTGAATAACTGCTACTGCTGTTAGTGCTTATTGCTAATGTTTTGTCAACCCTGGTGAGACCATATGCAACGTTTAATTTCCCTGATATTTACTGCACTCTTCATACTGCTGATAAACAGCAATGGAGCCCAGGCAAAAGCCAAATATCTTTTCAAGATCGGCAGCCTTGCGCCAAGCGGCTCGGTCTGGGCCATACAGTTTGATAAATTTGCTGCTGAAGTTAAAGAAAAAACTAATGGTGAAGTTGGTTTCCGCAGCTATGCCGGAGGAGTCATGGGGGACGACCAGGCGATGTACAGAAAGATAAGAGTCGGCCAGCTCCACGGAGGAGGCTTTACCATGACCGGCATAGGGAAAATTGTTCCCGACTTTCGTGTAGCAGGAGTACCGTTTCTTTTCAATTCTTATGCTGAAGTCGACTACGTGGTGCAAGGGTTGCTGCCCACCTTCATCGAACGATTTCGGGAAAAGAAGCTTGAATTGATCTCAATGACAGAGGTTGGTTTTATCTATCCCATGTCTACAAAACCAGTGGCAACCATTGCTGCCCTGAAAGATTCAACGAACTGGATTCCTTCCGGTGACCCTGTATCAGGAGCCCTGCTCACCACCCTCGGCATAAGTCCGGTACAGTTATCCATCCCTGACGTTCTCTCCTCTTTGCAAAGCGGCCTGGTCGATACCGTATATAACTCATTTTACGGCTCGATCATCCTGCAATGGTTTACAAAAGCAAAGTATATTACAGACATGCCGTATGGTTACGCCTATGGTGTCTTTCTCCTGGACGGCAAAAAATTTGGTAAATTACCGGATAAATACAAAGAGCTGATCCATGCTACGGCTGCAGAACATTTCCCGGTGCTGCTCGAGAAAACACGAACAAGCAACCGTGACTCCAAGCAGGTTCTTGTTAACAGGGGAGTGGAATTTGTCAAAGCTGATGACGACACTGTCCGGCAATTACAGGAAGGCCGGGATCTCTCAATAAAGACTCTTGTGAAAAGTGCTTTTTCCCCTGAGATTTACCAGAAGACTATTCAGCTTCTGGAAGAGTTCCGAAATAATCCGCCAGAGCAGAAAGGAAAAGACAGTTGAGCGAAGACAACCACTCTTCTCACCCAATTTTAAGACGGTTGGATCAAGGTGAAGATATACTCCTCTGTCTTCTCCTCACAATCATGCTCAGCCTGGCCTGTGTGCAGATTTTTATGCGCTCTGTTCTTTCAAGCGGCCTGCTGTGGGCCGACCCGTTATTGCGTTATCTTGTACTCTGGTGCGGACTTCTCGGAGCGCTTAAGGCCACCGGCCAGAGGAAACATATTGCTCTTGATTTCTCAACCTATCTTTTGCCGGATTCGGCCCAGCCATGGATTACCCTTATCACTGATCTCTTTTGCACAGTTACCACAGCCTGTTTGAGTCTGGCTTCATGGATTTTTATCAAAAATGAGATAGAATTTGGCGGAACCGACTTGCTTTCGCTTCCCACCTGGGTCTGGAATATCATCTTTCCCGTCACCTTTGGTCTGATGACCGTCAGATATGGAATGAGATTTATCATCGACCTTTCCGGTCGTTTTCGCTCCCACCCGCCAAACGGGGACCAGGATCAATGAACGTCCTTAAAGCTGTCACCCTGATTCTGGCGCTGTTGCGAGCCCCTCTTTTTCTTGTAATCTCAGCTCTGGCCCTGCTCTCTTTCTATACAGCAGAAATCGATATTTCAGTTGTCATTATCGAGATGTCACGGCTGGCGGATACTCCGCTGCTCGTTTCTCTGCCGCTCTTTATCTTTGCCGGTATCCTTCTTTCGGAAAGCAAAGCTCCCCTGCGTATATTAAAGTTTTCCCGGATTTTCCTCGGCTGGCTGCCCGGCGGACTGGCAGTGATTACTCTTCTGGTCTGTGCCCTCTTCACCGCTTTTACCGGAGCATCCGGGGTGACAATATTCGCCCTTGGCGGGCTGCTGCTGCCTGCACTGTTAAAAGACGGCTATTCCGACCGTTTTTCCATGGGACTGATCACCTCATCCGGCAGCCTCGGACTCCTCTTCCCCCCCAGCCTGCCTCTGATACTCTATGGTGTAATAGCGGAATCGAGAATAGATCATCTCTTTCTCGCCGGAATCCTGCCGGGAACACTCATGCTCATCCTCCTTGCAGGGTATTCGATGACCAGAGAACGCAGTCGGACAGTGAGAAAAAAAAGCTACACTCCAAAGGAGATGCTGGAAGGTCTACGTGAAATTGCCTGGGAATTACCCCTGCCCGTTATCCTGCTGGGGGGCATATATGGCGGCATCTTTGTTCCCAGTGAAGCTGCCGCGGTTACAGCATTATACGTCCTTATTGTAGAGATTTGTATTCACAGAGATATTCCCATCAAAGCCTTACCGGGGATAATGTCTAAATCAATGGTTCTTTTTGGCGGCATCCTGGTCATCCTTGCCGCCTCGATGGCATCCACCAATTATCTTATCGACCAGGAGGTTCCGACACGTCTCTTTGAGTATATCCAGACATATATTGACAGTAAATATACCTTTCTGCTCCTTCTTAACATCTTCCTCCTTATCGTTGGAGCGATGCTCGATATCTTTTCCGCTCTGGTTCTCATTGTGCCGCTTATCCTGCCCATCGCAATTGGTTATGGAGTTGACCCGGTCCACCTGGGCATCATCTTTCTCACCAATCTGCAGATCGGCTACTGCACACCGCCGGTAGGACTGAACCTCTTTCTCGCCTCATATCGTTTTGAAAGGCCGATTGCCGAACTCTATCGCTCTACTCTGCCGTTCCTTGGCCTGCTCCTGATAACCCTGATGATAATCACCTACTTCCCCTGGCTGAGTCTCTTTCTTATTAAGATTTTCAGCTGACAGTCATGAAAT
>MAXH01000020.1 GCA_001750925.1 Desulfobulbaceae bacterium S3730MH12 | reverse complement strand
TAAGCGAATCGGACTGAAGAAAGGAACCTCTACCCATGGCGGCCTGGAGCTCCTGGCTCGCAAGGAAGGACTGGATCTGCGCGAAGAAATTATTGACCTGGCACCCCGGGACCAACTCCTGGCCCTGGCAACCGGGGAACTCGATGCCATTGTGGCCAGCGAGCCCACACCCTCCAAGGCTGAGGCAGATGGCTTTGGAGTTGAATTAGCGACCCTGGCTGGCCTTGGCAACACCTATCCCATCTTTGTCCTGGTCAACAACAAATTTGCCTCTAATCATCCTGACCTTGTTGGCAAGATGATCAAGGCCCTCAGCAAAGCCACAACTTTTATTGCCGAGCATCCAGAAGAGGCTGTGTCCATCCAGGCCGCCCAAAGTGGCTTGGCCCCAGCGGTTATACGCAAGGCCATGACCTACCATCACTATGAAATCAGCTTGGGTGAGTCTGTGCAGGACAGTCTGACTGTCACCGCAAACTTTCTTCAAGGAATCGGTAAAATAGATCATATTCCCATCTGGAATGAAGTCATTGATCCTAGCTATATCCACGAGCTGAAAGGCCAGTGAGGTTCCCGTTAACCGGGCTTAGAACTTATGTCTGGCCAAACAATGACTTGTACCTGATTCTTTGCAGACGAGTTTCCGGGAATGTTTATTCTCGTATTTTTTGGTTGCGGTTCAGCTGCTGTCACAGGGCTTTTTCAAGTGGCCTTACTGTTTACGAACCAGGAGTGTCGAAAAATAATGGATATCTTTGCCAACTGTATCCCGAATATTTTTCCAGATTTTCTGGTCACCGAGACTGGTTCTCTCAACCAGAACTGCATTATCTACAAGACCAAGCTCATCCAGCAGTTTTACAAGTTTGTCCATAACCTTGTGAACCTTCATAAAGACAACAGTGTCACTATGGGCGAGCACTTCCCGCATCTGACCATTTTCAAATGTTGCAGGAATGACAATAAGCCTCTCGTCTCCAAGGCAAAGAGGCAATTCCGCCGCAGCTGATGTTGCACCGATTGCAGAGACACCCGGGATTATTTTGACCTTAATGTCCGCCCCGCTCTTCTGCAGTGTCTCCCAGACATAAAAACCGGTACTGTATATCGCCGGATCTCCCAAAGTCGGAAACGCTACATCACTCCCCGCCTTGAGGCAATCGACAATAATCTTCGCTGCCTTCTGCCAGGCACCATTCACCTCGGGGTCAGGCTCCTTGTCGCGGTGCACGGGCTTCATCGGAAAATGATGGGTAAGGATTTTTTTCCCTTTTTGACTCACCTCTCCGGAGACAATGTTCAAGGCCATACTTTCGCCATGTTCAAAGGCTGAAGGTGCAAACCAGACATCACATTTTTCAAGAATCCGTGCCGCTTTCAATGTCATTAACCCGGGATCACCGGGCCCCACACCAACTACATAAAATGTTCCCTGCATTCTGCACCTTCTTTCTGCGAAATGAATAAAAACAGCTCCAGCCAATTTTATGTCCGGAGCTGCTGCTGTTACTGCAATGTAATGCCTTTTTCTTTTGCCGCATCAGCAATATGCTTAACAAACAGATCGGCAAATTGATCATTGGAACCTAGACCTTCCAGCACTGTTTGCACTTTGTAGCCATTTTTAACCAGTATGGATTTCCAACTGTCTTCCTCTTCTCCCGCCATATCATTAGTGGCGTGATCACCTGCCACAATCATAAAGGGACGAAGCACTATATTTTCTGTTTTGGCATGAGTTAGACGAACCAGTAAATCATCAATAGAAGGCGCTCCTTCAACGACCCCGATATACGTCGGGACGTCAGGATACATCTGCCGCATCTTTTTCTCAGTCTCAGCGTAAATTCCTGTGGACCAGTGTTCATTGCCATGTCCCATATAGATAAGCAGACTGTTTTCTTTTGCAGCCATTTCCACATCCCCGGCCAGTGTTTTGACGGCAGCTTCAATGTCTTCATGGTAGCTGTAAACATCGCCAGGCATACCTAACGCCGGTCGTCCAATAACGATATTATCAAAAGGCTTCCATTTGGCTTTGACGGTCTCAATCGAATCAATTGCTTTGACATATGATGCCAGATCCTGGGATTGTTCCATGAAAAACATATGGGTCGGCTGAACAATAATATTACGGTAGCCATCCTCACGAAGATCGCCAAAAGTTGAAATGATGTTTTTTACATAGAGGATTTCTTTGGGTATTCCCTGACCCAGCCACTTCTGCGCCTCAGCCTGTCTCTTTTTCCAGACAGACCGGATGATATTGGAGGTAAATGTTACCCGGACTTCCGTTGTCGGATAGGTTTTTTTGACCCGATCAACAATATTGGTAATTGATTGTATCGCCGAAGGAACGGTAGTACCAAAACTTGCGATTATTATTGCTGTTTTACCTTTAGGGGGGACATAATTTGAGGCCGTTGCCATGGAAGACAACAGAAACACGATGACAAGGATTGAGGTGGCAACAGTTCTACTTTTAAAACACATAGATGTTTCTCCTTTTCAAAAAAAATATTCTGATCCGGAGATAAAAAAACCCCGAATCAAATTTATTGATCCGGGGATTCCCTGTTTTCCTCGTATCGACTGGCCCCCTTTTCCACGGGAGTACCGTATCTCACATTTCAGGTAGGTCTTCTGACTTCCGGTTCATCCATTTTTCACGCCTTCCCAGGTTTACCCCAGTGGCCGTAGTATGAAATTTGTCCCCGGTTACAGCGACGGGCTCGTCCCCGAATTTCACGAGGTTCCCTTTTACGCTAATAAAGCACCCAAAACTAAATAATTCTTACAAAGTCAATACGTAGAAGTCAACTGTTATAATAATTATTTCCTTTCTATAGTTTCATGTGTAGTATCGCTCAGGATAATTATGCAGTCAATGTGTCAATGTGCCAATGTGCCAATGTGCCAATTTAAAGGTACGTCAGCTAAACAGCGTTTAACTATTTATGGACCACAGTTTCGCCGCACAAATATGGCCGCAGTTGATCTGGCCTCTTATCAGGATCACTTTCTTTATTTCCATAGGACTCATCATTGCCAACTGCATTGAAAGCCTGAATTGGACACACAGGCTTTCAACACTGGCCCGGCCGCTTATCAGAATGGGGAGATTGTCGACAATAACAGGAGCCAGCTTTTCTGTCGCTTTTTTCTCCGGAGTTTCTGCCAACTCTATGCTGGCTGAAGCATATGATGCTGAAAAAATAAATAAAACAGAGCTGGTACTCGCTAATCTGTTTAATTCACTGCCCAGATTTTTTCTCCATCTGCCGACGGTTTTCTTCCTCACTGCACCCCTTATTAAAGGAGCAGCAATCCTCTATGTCGGACTGACACTTGCAGCGGCAATTGTACAAACATTTTTTGTGGTTCTTCTTGGAAGACTCACCCTGCCACCAAACAGCGAACCGGTCATTATCCAACCTGTAGATAAGATTAAGCAAAAGTGGAGAGAAGTCATAATAAAAAGCCTCAAACGACTAAAAAAAAGAATGGGGAAGCTTTTAAAATTCATGGTTCCTGTATACGTTCTCTTTTTTATTCTCAACTGGTATGGTCTCTTCACTCAATTTGAAGAGTTGATCGCCGAAAAAGCCTGGTTTCTCAGCTGGTTAAATCCGCAAAGTCTTGGCATTGTCATTCTCCATGTGACCGCTGAGTTCTCTGCCGGGCTGGCCGCGGCAAGTGTTCTGCTGGCGGAAAACAGCCTTACCTACAGGGAAGTAGTGCTGGCATTGTTGGTCGGTAACATCCTTGCAGCACCGATACGGGCAATTCGCCACCAGTTCCCTTACTATACAGGAATTTACAGCCCGGGCCTTGCCCTTCAGCTTGTCACCATCAGTCAACTCGTCCGTGCTTTTTGTGTTATTGGCGTTGCTGTATGCTATTTTTTCCTTACACGATAACAAATAATGATTAGTAACTATTTCATGTCTTCCACCTCCTCAAAAAAATTCATAATTCTGACAACAGCACTGGCCCTGACAACTATCAGTACAATTATCCTTTCAACAGGAATGGGCTATATCAGTATTTCAGCAGGAGAAATTGTTAAAGTCATTATTGCTAATCTCAACAACTCCCCTTCTCTTCTGAGCGATATTGACAGTACAATTCCCTATGTGGTCATGGATGTCCGTCTTCCCCGCATTCTCACGGCTACCCTTGTTGGTGCAGGTCTTGCTATAAGTGGTGTTATCTACCAGGGGATTCTGCTTAACCCACTTGCCGACCCCTACACTCTTGGCATTTCAAGCGGTGCAGCCTTTGGCGCTTCTCTTGCC
>MAXH01000019.1 GCA_001750925.1 Desulfobulbaceae bacterium S3730MH12 | reverse complement strand
GATGAATCCTGTTGCTGAGAATGTTCAGTTTGCTGGTGTTGATTTTACACTTCCATAGCAGAAAAAATGTCGTTACCCGGAGGTGGTAAAGGTAAGGGGAGAAATAAATAATAAGAAACCAGGGAGTGTATTTTGAAATTATGCTGTTTCATTTACTCTCAAGGTACTTATCCAGCGTGACTGAAAGTTTTCCGACCAGTCGGGTTAGTCCTTTTTTTTATCAAAAAGGTAGAGTCAAGTTTGATATTTAATCTCCCATGTGATATCCATGATTCTTTTATACATTATGGATACACCGCAATATTTTTCCTGGGAAAGCTCCACCGCACGCTGTAGTTTATCAACATCAAGATCATTGCCACTGAATTCGTATATGATGTTCATCGACTGATAAACCGACGGAACTTCTTCTGTCAGTACAGCATCCACAGTAATAATGAGGTCATCAATATTCACCCGCATTTTTTTTAAAATAAGTACAACATCAATACCAGTACATCCGGCAAGAGAAGCCATCATAAGCTTTTTGGGGCTCGCACCTGAATTATCTCCTCCGACATCAACAGGAGCATCAGTAACAATATTATGCTCGCCTATCCGGGATTCAAATGCCATATTTTCTTTCCAGCTTGTCTTTATTGAAGTCTTCATCGTTTATCTGTCCTTTTTCTTTAACATGATGGCGTCGTAAAAAGTCTGATCCAATCAGTATCATACTTCAGTAAAATCTTCTTCCTGAATTGTTATTCAGTTACAATTGCTCTACATCACTTATCTTGCACATTTCAACTTTTTATTCCATCATTTATTGTGATCACTCTCATATAAACATCTTGAATCCAATGAAATAAAAAATGGCTGTTGACATATGATTATTCTTTTGGTTAACCTTGAATTCAACTAAGGTTAACCGAAGCCATTTAAACACCATGAAAAAAGAAATCCTGCAGATCCTTAGACAAGACAGCGAACGAATTTCAGGAGAATACCTCAGTTCGATTCTGGGTATCTCCAGGGTATCAGTATGGAAACATATTAAGAGCCTCATTGCCAGAGGATACGACGTCGAGACGACATCAAAGGGTTACCGTCTATTGGCTAGCCCGGATACCCCTTTTGCCTGGGAGTTTCCCGACAGATATGAAAAAATCCACTACCTGGAAACTGTAGACTCCACCATGGATATAGCCAGAAATTTAGCCCGTAAGGGGTGCCCGCATCTCACAGTGGTTGTGGCATCGACCCAGAGAAAAGGCAGAGGCAGGCTGAACAGAGCCTGGTACTCTGATAAGGGCGGTCTCTATTTTACCATAGTTCTACAGTTGTCGATGCCACCCCAATATATGGGCCGAGTCAATTTTTATACCGCTGCAATATTGGCACAAACATTACGTGAAGAGTATGGGATCGATGCAAAGGTCAAGTGGCCAAATGACATTCTGATAGACGGAAAAAAGCTCTGCGGCATGCTGTCAGAGATGGAGGTGGAAGGAGAAATGGTAACTTTTCTGAATATTGGAATCGGTATCAATGTAAATAATGATCCTACCAGGCAGGAACCAAATGGTGTGAGTCTCCAACAATGCTCAGATCGAAAGGTATTGAAAAAAGAGTTATTGGCAATTTTTCTAGACCGCTTTGAAGAGAAGTTTGATTTGGCTATGGCTGGAACGGCAATCGACCTTTGGAAAAAATATAACTCCACTTTAGGCCGGTATATACGGATAGTAACACATAACGATACTCTTGAAGGGTACGCAGAAGATGTTGATACAAACGGCGCCTTGCTGCTTAAACAGGATGACGGTAAAATTAACAAAGTGATTTATGGTGATTGTTTCCATTAGCTCTCGAACTAACTGTAATTTCAAATCTATTTTGTGGCGATTTAATTCAATGTAGTCACTTGATGGGCCTGCTTCGGGTTCCCCCAATTCAAAATTATGGAAAATATATGAACACTTCAACCCACCTTCACATGACGGTTCTGTCTGCACTATTTGCAGCACTGATAGCAGTCGGTGCTTTTATAGCCATACCCATTGGTCCCATACCTATCGTGATGCAAAATTTTTTCGTACTGTTGAC
Organism: Desulfobulbaceae bacterium S3730MH12; assembly: GCA_001750925.1. Taxonomy (GTDB): domain Bacteria; phylum Desulfobacterota; class Desulfobulbia; order Desulfobulbales; family Desulfocapsaceae; genus Desulfomarina. Next base: position 3,638 of record MAXH01000019.1, on the reverse strand, counting down.
CGGGTTATTGCTGGGACCCAAATGGGGCACTCTAACCTGTGGTGTGTATCTTCTTGCAGGAGCTCTGGGACTTCCTGTTTTTGCAGGAGGCACAGGAGGAATCGGTCGTTTTTTTGGCCCTACAGGAGGGTATCTTTTGGCATATCTTCCAGCAGTATTCGTCACAGGCTTAATCTCTCAAATCGGAAAGAAAACTATCTGGGGGGATAGTCTTGCCATGATTCTTGCGAGCTTGGTGATCTATGCCCTGGGGACGAGTTGGCTCAAGGTTTCTACCGGTATGAGCTGGCCAAATACCTTGGCTGTCGGCATGTATCCTTTCTTATTAGGGGATGCACTCAAAATCACCGCTGCTGCTTTTGTTGTAAAAACTATCAGACCGATGATTGATAATTACTCAAATACAAACCAAAACATTCAGTTGAGTAAGCCCGAAAACAATCGCCAATGAACATTATCGAAATCAGCAATCTGACCCACCGGATTATTGGGGGAAAGCCAATTCTTAATAATATAAACCTGACTGTAAAGGACGGTGAATTTATTGTAGTGGCCGGTGCCAACGGATCCGGGAAGTCTACCCTCTTCAAACAACTGAATGGTCTGCTGGTTGCCGGTCAGGGGCAAGTTAAGATTGATGGTGTCTTTGTTGCCGACGATCTTAAACGAGCGCGGCAGAAGGTGGGCATGATCTTCCAGGAGGCAGACAGCCAGATTGTCGGGGAAACTGTATTCGATGATGTTGCCTTCGGACCTGAAAATCTAGGTCTGCCCGGGGAAGATGTAGAGAGAGTGGTCAACCACACATTAGGCCTAGTCGGCCTGCTGGATCTCAAAGAGTTGCCGCCTCACATTCTTTCCGGAGGGGAAAAGCGCCGTTTGGCTATAGCAGGTGTCTTGGCAATGACACCCAAAGTGATAGTCTTTGATGAACCATTTTCAAATCTGGACTACCCCGGTATTCAGCAGGTTCAGACACAAATGGCAACCTTGCATTCGGAAAAACATACCATACTGGTGGCCACTCACAACCTGGAAACAGTGGCTGATATGGCAGACAGGTTGATTTTAATGGAAGAGGGAGAAATTGTAAAAGATGGTCCTTTTTATCAGGTGGTTCATTCCGCAGAAGCATTTGGAGTACGCCTGCCCCAATCTGTTCGGCGAAGAGGAGAGTTTCAGACATGGCTCAAACGATAGCATTTCATTTCCGGGCCGGAACCGGTTTTCTCCATCGTATGGATCCCCGTTGTAAAATTATCTGTCTGGCACTAATCAGTCTCAGCACCCTCAAAGCTTTAACACCAGGTCTTTTATTACTTACTCTGCTTTTTGGGATTCTCGTTCGGGATGTCCACCTCCCCGGTAGAACTATATTTTATGAATTGCGTTATTTCGGCTTGTTTTTATTAGTTGTCTTTGTTTCAAAATGTTTGACGCAGCCGGGTACACCCATTTTCAGCCTGAAGGGTATAAGCATAACCCACGAGGGAGTTGTTGAGGGGCTGCTGGCAGCCTGGCGATTGGCACTTGTCATCCTGATGGGCCTTCTGTTTTCCGTATCAACTCGACCAAAGGATATTCGCACGGCAGTGGAGCACCTTTTGGCCCCAGTCCCGTTTGTCCCTGAAAAGCGCATTGCGGTTATGATGGGCCTCATTGTGCGATTTATCCCAGTGATCCTAAGCACCACACGGGAAATATCTGATGCTCAGCGTGCACGTGCCATTGATCAACGCAAAAACCCCATTGCCCGAATGTCTCGCCTGGTGCTTCCGGTGATGCGTCGTACGATAGATCGTTCACAGCGATTGGCAACTGCCATGGAGTCACGTTGTTTTGACGAGAATCGTCCCTCCCCTCCTTTGAGTATGGTTAAAGCTGACTGGCAGGCTATCATAATAGTTGTAATCTTTTGTATCGTATTGCTGCCTGTCTGAAACCTTCGTAATCGGGATTATTTGCCCTCCATGAGGATCAGCACATTTTGGAAAGACTACAATTAACTCCGAAGAAAATGGTAGTGATGCGAATAAATTGATTGCTTATGGACTGGGGGATTTCTGTATTTGGGAAGAGTTGGAACACTATTTATATGGAATGGTTATAAAGGTGGATATAGGGCCTAATTCTTTAGGTAAATGGCAGATGGGTCAAGTGGAGTGGCGCTTTATTACATGCCAGGAAAAAACTGCTACAGAATGGGAAACGAAAATTATTGATACATTTCCGTATCTTTGAATATGTGGCTTATGAAGTCCCTGCCATGCATGCTTTTTTAATATCACTGATCAAGCTGAAGACGTTGTGATTCACAACTAAAGAATTTACTCAATATGAGGATTTATGACCTCACAGACATTTTTCATGGCCTGCCTCATCCACACATGAGCCGGATCTTTTTGATGACGGACGTGCCAGTATTGATAAAATTTGATATCTGTGATGGGAATAGGCAGGGGCATTATTTTAATTGGTAGCAATGTTACAAACGCATTGGCAACGAGTTCTACCACGTTTGATAGAAAATCTGATTTGGCGACCAAATGGGGTATGCTGACTTCGTTTTCAACAATCAAACGTATGTGCCGTTTTTTCCCGAGCTCTTTTAATTTCGCATCAATCGCCTGTACTTCATACTCCGACACAGACAGACCGATGAATTCAGCCGCGATATATTGCTCCATGGTAAGAGTTGTAGTGATATCCGGGTGATCTTTTCTCATGATGCAGACTTCCCGGTCACTGAACAGGTATTGCTGATTAATGTTGCTGCCGAATTCCTGTTTGACGCCGATCACCATGTCCAGTTTTCCCTCTTCAAGGGCGATTTTGCGGTCTTCTTTTCGTAAATGGCTGGTTTTAATGGTGATGGATGGAGCTGTTTTATTGATAATTTCCAGCAAGTGGGGCAGAACCACCATCAAGGGATAATCCTGAATCCCAATTAAAAACGTGCGTGTAGATTTGCCGGGCTCAAAGTTTTCCCAGCCCTCGAATATTTTTTCCGTCAATCCCAGTATTTCCCGAACCTGCAATCTCAATTTTTCAGCCAAAGGGGTCGGTACCATCTGGTGACCATGGCGAACAAACAGCTGATTATTAAAAGCCGATCGTAACCGGTTCAGCGAATGACTAATGGCCGGCTGTGTGAGGCGAAGCCTTTGACCGGCACGGGTCAGGCTTTTTTCTTCATAAATCGCATTAAATACCACTAAAAGATTAAGGTCGAAGTTGAATACATTCATATGGTTTATGCAGTGAATAAAAGCGTTTCATTGGTGTTTAAGGATTCTTTTTTCTATATTCTATAAAAGTTATCTCCAATTGTTTTGGAAAGCAACCTTAATACTGCGGCATAAAGGAAAGATCATTATGAAAAATATGGATTACATCATTTTGAAAAACCAGTACGGCGTGCAGAATTAAACTCAACTACCCGGTAACCATGCAGATGTTGTGCTCTGTGAATGCTTGCTCAAAAACTATTAACCGACGTGTACCGTTTTAACGCAGTAACCCTTTGACGGCGTTCGTTGAACAAGGAGGAGAAGAATGGGATTTAACCTGAGAAACAGAAGTTTTCTAAAACTACTCGATTTTTCACCACAAGAGATTGAGTTTTTGCTCGGTCTCTC
>MAXH01000018.1 GCA_001750925.1 Desulfobulbaceae bacterium S3730MH12 | reverse complement strand
GGTGCACAGAGAGCTTTGGATAAAGATTACAAGTTTTTTAAGGCTGAGAAGATATTTAAGCAGATACGAAAATTGACGGATTAGTATTTTATCCTTGGTCTTTTAAATGAATTTGTAAAAGCTCTGCTTCTCCGTCATTTCCGCGCAGGCGAAAATCTAGTTAATTCAACATGTACTGGAGGATTGAATGTATGACATTGTGAAAGCAGGTTTTTTTACCTGGACAATTTTCACTGTACTGGCAATGACGGGCGGATCTGTTATTGCTGCAGAAAACAGAGAAGATAAGATCAGTAAGGCTCTGCAGGGTGACTGGGGGCAGATTAAAGCCAATCTGCGCTATCGCTTTGAACAGGTGAAACAGGATGGTTTGAAAACTGCTAAGGGTGATCCTGTTCGATTACGACTCGGATATCTGTCTCCCAGATTTACCGGGTTCCAGGTTTATGCTGAGGTTTTGGGGAATACGCCGGTATTCATCGATGATTATAATGATACTTCCAACGGCAAGACCGAATATGCTGTAATTGGTGACCCGGATGAGGTGGCCTTAAACCAGGGATGGCTCACTTTTGAGACAATACCTGATACCATGCTTAAGGGGGGGCGCCAGAAAATAGCATGGGATAACGAACGATTTATCTGTCCTGCCAACTGGAGACAGATGGAGCAGACATTTGATTCGATCACCTTGCTTAATAGTTCTCTGGGAAATTTCACCTTTAAGGCAGCCTATCTCTGGAATGTTCTCACGACGGCTAACCAGGAGGTGAATATGCAGTCACCCCTGATCAACCTTAAATACAGCATCTCGGACATCGGTTCTTTTGTCGGCTACGGCTACTGGCTTGATTATGACGATCCTGACGATTCAGGTCCCTTTGAGTATGCCTATTCCAGCCAGACATTCGGACTGCGTTTTAATGGCTCTGCCTCAATAACTGACGGCCTCAAACTGCTCTATACCGCAGAATATGCCGGTCAGTCGGAATACCGGGACAACCCTAAAGATTTTTCTGCTGATTATTACAGTGTTATCGGCGGTCTCTCTGCTCCTGCAGGGGATTCATTGCTGAAAAACATCAGTGGAAAGATCGGCTATGAGGTTTTTGGCTCTGATAATGGTGTTTCATTCCAGACACCGCTTGGGGCCAATCATAAATTTAATGGCTGGGCCGACATATTTGGCAAGACCAAACCGGCCTCCGGACTGCGTGATCTGTTTGGCAGTTTGAGCACCAGCATTGGTGGGGTAAAAGTAGATCTGGTCTACCATGATTTTCAAGCCGATGCCGGCGGCGGTGACTATGGAACCGAATTCGATGTGAAACTGGCAAGGAAATTCTGGAAGAATTATACTGTTCTCATATCCTATGCAACCTATAATGCCGATGAATTTAAGACAGATACCGAGAAGTTCTGGCTGCAGCTGACTGTGGATTTTTAGTGTTTGTCTGCCGTTGATGGTAGAGTCAGCACATAAATACCTGTTGGAGTTACTTGAAATGATAAAACATATTGTAATCTGGAAGCTTAATAACAAAACCTTGCCACTCGAAGAATGTGAGGATGCCCTGGCAATAAAAGATGCTCTCGAAAACCTGGTGGGTAAAATTCCCGGACTGGTGAAAGCGGAAGTTGGCGTCGATTTCCGTGGGAAAGATACGTCCGGAGATATTGTTTTGTATTCAGAGTTTGAGTCTAAAGAGGCTCTTGAAAACTATCAGGATCATCCGGAGCATGTGCAGGTGGGAAGGGATATTGTACGTCTCAGGACATTTGATAGAAAAATGATTGACTATCAGGTCTGATGGCGTCGACAAAAAGAGTTGAAGGTGATTTATCTTTAGCCCGTTCGGTATTGCCCTGAATATGCAAACCGAAGCCTGTCATATGGAGATGTTGCAAGAATCCCTTTATGGGTACTCATCATTGTTTGCCTCTTTTACCTTTGATATCCATTGAAAGACTGTAAAAAATTGTAAAACATTGATGGAGCCGCTAAAAGTGTTTACTATGTGCTGGATGTTCAATCGGTACAATTCTTATGGAGATGGTTCGGGAAGAGGATTTTCCGGATATTATTAATTTTTTTGGAGGAAATGATGCGTCAATTTAAAAGTTTGTTCATTGGCTGTACCCTGCTGCTATCTTCAGCAGGACTTGTTTTTGCCGGCAATGGTGACACCCTGAAGGCTGTCCAGGCAAAAGGATATATCCAGGCTGGTGTAAATGGTGATCTTTTTGGTTTTGGTAAGGCGGACCAGAAGGGTGTGTGGAAAGGTCTTGATGTTGATACAGCACGTGCTGTTGCCGTTGCCGTTTTTGGTGATCTCAAAGACCGTGTACGTTACACTCCTCTTACCGCCAAAACCAGATTTACAGCTCTTCAGTCAAAGGAGATTGATCTTCTCACCAGGAACGCGACACAAACACTTGGCAGAGATACTTCTCTCGGCCTCGACTTTGTCCAGGTAAACTACTATGATGGACAGGGTTTTATGGTTCCCAAGGCTCTTGGAGTCAAAAGTGCAAAAGAGTTAGGTGGGGCAACCGTATGTGTCCTTCCCGGTACCACCACTGAGCAAAATGCTGCGGATTTTTTCAGATCAAATAATATGGACTGGAAGACAGTGACGATTGAATCAACAGCTGAACTTTCTCAAGCCTTCTACGCTGGACGCTGTGACGTGATGACTTCTGATGCATCTCAGCTCGCCGGTATACGTGCAAGTTCCCCTAAACCTGACAGTTATATGATTCTTCCGGATATTATCTCTAAAGAACCCCTGGCCCCGGCAGTTCGTCATGGCGATAATCAGTGGAAAGATATTGTTAATTACTCTGTTCTGACAATGATTAATGCCGAAGAGTTTGGCATTACTTCTAAAAATGTTGATGAGATGGCTAAGAGTAAAGATCCAAAAATCCAGCGTTTTCTCGGTGTTACAGCCGGTAACGGAAAGGCTCTGGGACTTGACGAAAAGTTTGCCTACAATATTATCAAGCAGGTAGGAAACTACGGTGAAGTTTTTGAACGCAATGTAGGTGTCAATACACCCCTTGGAATTGAGCGTGGTCTCAATGCCTTATGGACAAATGGTGGTTTGATGTACTCTCCTCCTTTCAAGTAGTAGAACCATAACCGTTTTTCTGAAACGGTTTGATTAAAAACCCATTCTGAATTCACAAGGTAGGATTCTTTCAGAATGGGTTTTTTGTTTTTAGAGGAACTGTTCTTTGAGATTGTTTGCAACATTATAGTTTCTCTATTATGCTGAGTACAGTTCATTCTGCCTGTCGTTTGAATTGCCCGGTCTCAGCACTGGAGATATAAACGATATTTCCTCTACGGTCATTAACTCAAAAAGCCTCAATGATCACGACTAACGAAAACCATGCAGCAAAAACCCGTTTCTGGAATGATGAGAAAACCAGGGGTATTATTTACCAGGTGGTGACAGCAATGCTGGTTGCCTTTATCGGCTATTATCTTATCTCTAATGTTCAGGATAATATGGCCAAGCAGTCCATTGCCAGCGGATTCGGCTTTCTTGAGAAGGAGGCAGCCTTTGAAATAGGTGAAAAATCCATTGAATATTCAGCTGCCGACAGTTACGGCCGCGCCCTTGTGGTAGGGGTGATCAATACCCTGAAAGTATCCCTGGTTGGCATGCTGCTGACAACTATGCTGGGCACGATAGTTGGAGTCTGTACTCTTTCATCCAACTGGCTTATATCGAAACTCGGCACTATTTATGTTGAGATTTTTCAGAATATTCCGGTCCTGCTCCAGCTTTTTTTCTTCTATGCGCTCTTTTATGAGGCTTTTCCGGGGCCAAGGCAGGCGCTTAGTCCGGTGGCCGGCCTTTTTATTTCCAATCGCGGCATTGATTTTGCCGTGCCGGCACAACATTTTGCCTGGTCATATGTGGTGGCAGCATTTCTTGCAGCATCTGTTATTGCCTTTTTTATGACACGTTGGGCGAAGAAACGTCAGGAGGGAACAGGACAGCAGTTTCCCTCGTTTTGGATCGGCCTGGGTTTGCTTGCAGGTCTTCCACTTCTCACCTGGGTGGTGTGTGGTGCACCGACTGAACTGGATATTCCCGCCCTGAAAGGGTTTAATTTCCAGGGAGGCCAGAATATCAGCCCTGAGTTTTCTGCCCTGCTTTTTGGTCTGGTCCTCTATACCGCTTCCTTTATTGCCCAGATTGTTCGGGCCGGCATCCAGTCCATCAGCCATGGTCAGTCAGAGGCTGCCATGTCCATCGGCTTAAAGACTAAACATGTGCTGTCACTTGTTATCTTTCCTCAAGCTTTACGGGTTATCATCCCACCTTTGACATCTCAATTACTGAACCTTACAAAAAACAGCTCACTGGCTGTTGCCATAGGGTATCCGGATTTCGTGCAGGTGGCTGGAACTACCATCAATCAGACCGGGCAGGCTGTTGAGGGTGTAGCTCTGATGATGCTTGTATATCTGACGCTCAGCCTGCTTACTTCAGTCTTTATGAACTGGTATAATAAAAGAATTGCAATCATTGAACGGTAACGTGTATGAGCACAAATTCTGAAGTCGCAGATATAAAACCGCCGGCAATAAATGTTGGTGTGTTGGGCTGGGTGAGAAGCCATCTTTTTAATGGTGCTCTTAATACTATTGCGACAATAGTTGTACTCCTTGTTGGCATGAAGTTCATCCCACAGTTTATCCAGTGGGCCTTTATTGACAGCGTCTGGTTCACCAGTGGCAAGGAGTGTCACGAAGCCACAGGGGCCTGCTGGTCTGTGGTGACACAGAATATCCGTTTTAATGTGTTTGGTTACTACCCGTATGAGCATCAGTGGCGGCCCCTGGTTGCCATGATTATTCTCGTTTCAATGCTTGTTTACAGCAGAGACTGGAAGAAATGGAATCGCCGGCTGGGTTACATCTGGCTCGTCGCTCTCTTTGTTATGGGGCTCCTGATGAAGGGTGGACTTTTTGGCCTGGTTTCTGTTGAGAGTACAAAATGGAGTGGCCTGCCTCTGACGCTGCTGCTCTCTTTTTTTGGTATCCTGGCATCCTATCCTCTGGGGGTTGCGCTGGCACTTGGCCGTCAATCCACAATGCCTGTCATCAAAGCATTCTCAGTTGTTTATATTGAACTCATCAGGGGGGTACCCCTGATAACAATGCTCTTTATGTCATCGGTCATGTTTCCTCTGTTTCTGCCTGAAGGGGTTACAATTGACAAGGTGTTAAGGGCCCAGGTAGCCATTATCATATTTACTGCGGCATATGTTGCCGAGGTAGTTCGTGGCGGTTTGCAGGCTATGGACCAGGGGCAGTATGAAGCGGCAGAATCCCTTGGATTGAATTATTTTCAGAAGATGAGGTTGATAATTTTGCCCCAGGCACTGAAGATTGTTATTCCACCTACTGTCGGGGTATTGATTTCTGCATTTAAAGATACATCTCTTGTGGTAATTATTGCTCTATACGATATCCTCAATACCACAAAATCCATTCTCAATGTGCCGGAATGGACAGGTTTCAGTACAGAAGCATATATTTTTGTTGCAAGTATTTACTTTGTATTCTGCTTTTCGATGTCACAGTACAGCAGATATGTTGAGTCAGAGCTGGAGTATAAGGCGGAAGAAAAATAATTGTCACAATATCCTGAGGAAGAAAGGTCAATGAATACAGAGCAGTTACAGGAAAATAATGATACAGCCGATGGACAACCGGTTATTGAAATCATCAATATGCATAAATGGTTTGGTGATTTTCATGTATTAAAGGATATAAATCTTCGGGTAATGCCCCAGGAAAAAATTGTTGTTTGCGGCCCGTCCGGTTCCGGTAAATCAACGGTGATTCGCTGTATCAACAGGTTGGAGGAGCACCAGCGTGGAAAGATAATTGTCAATGGAACAGAGCTGAGCCGCGATCTGAAAAATATTGAGAAGGTACGGGCAGAGGTGGGTATGGTTTTCCAGCACTTCAATCTTTTTCCTCATCTGACTATCGTGGAAAACCTGAGTCTGGGGCCCATCTGGGTCAGAAAGATGCCGAAGAAAGAAGCGGAAGATCTGGCCATGCATTATCTGGAGATTGTCCGTATTCCTGAACAGGCCAAGAAGTATCCGGGACAGATTTCAGGGGGACAGCAACAGCGGGTTGCTATTGCCAGGAGTCTCTGTATGAAACCGAAGATTATGCTTTTTGATGAGCCCACATCGGCGCTTGATCCGGAAATGATCAAAGAGGTTCTCGATGTTATGGTGAATCTGGCGGAGGAAGGGATGACCATGATAGTGGTGACCCATGAAATGGGATTTGCCAAGACCGTTGCAGACAGGGTTATTTTTATGGACTATGGCGAAATAGTCGAAGAAAATGAACCTAACGAGTTTTTTGATAACCCCCAGCATGAGCGTACCCAGCTCTTTCTCAGTCAGATCCTCTAATTATTTTGGGCTCTGGTATTTTACAGGGCCCAATACCTTCCATAAATGTCATTTCTCCTGATATGCGCTTTCTGCGCCTGCACTGTCACAATCTACTCTGCTGTTGAGCTGATCCTGGGATTGAGAGAAATGGTCAACCTGGGCGATGTAGAGTTGTGTTCAGGGAGTGACAGCCCGAGGGTTTCAATAATTGTGCCGGCCTGCAATGAGGAGGACAATATTGAAAAAGGACTGTTGTCACTGTTATCACAGTGCTATGAGAATCTGGAAATAATTGTTGTTGACGACCGTTCAACTGATTCAACTGCGGATATTCTTCTTCGCATGGGTAGCAGTTATCCTCAACTTAATGTTCACACGGTTACTGATCTGCCGGAAGGGTGGATGGGGAAAAGCCATGCCCTTTCTGTCGGTGCCTCCCTTGCCACCGGGGAGTATCTTCTTTTCACCGATGCGGACACAATTATGGAAGAAACAACAGTTTCCCGGGCAGTGCATTATATGAAAACCCGGCAGGCTGATCACCTTACACTCCTCTTTAGAAATTCTTCTCAAAACTGGCTGCTGGATTGTTTGATTTCAGATACAGGATCGGGGCTTCTGCTCATGTTTAAACCATGGAGGGTGAGAGAGAAAAAGAGCAGATTTTTCATCGGGGTAGGGGCCTTTAATCTGTTGAAGAGTTCTGTTTATAGAGCGATTGGCGGACATGAAACGATTCGAATGCACCCCATTGATGATATGATGCTGGGGAAAACCATTAAAAAGCATGGGTACAGTCAGGAGTGTCTGCTGGCCGGCGATTATGTTCATGTCCCCTGGTACGATTCTGTTTCGGCAATGATAAACGGCTTAATGAAAAATATGTTTGCTGTTGTTCATTACCGGCTGTCACTCATTCCCTTTCTTCTTATCGGTGTTACCATCGTCTCAGTGTTCCCTTTATGGGGAATGATTTTCGGCTCCGGGTATATCCGGCTATTCTGCCTGATCGCATTTGGTGTACGAACCATGCTTTTTTGCGGAGGGATGAAATACCAGGGGTTGCCTGTATGGTATGTGGTCGGGAGTCTGTTTTCACCCTATATAACACTCTATATAATAGTCAGGTCAACTATGACTACTCTAATCAAAGGTGGCATTGAGTGGAGGGGGACCGTCTACTCCCTTGATGAAATGAAAAAGTCTGAGCCGTTTCTTTTCTGAGCCGATAATTTTTTTCGACTTTTGAAGAGATGATCTTACATTATCTCGACCATCAAAGAACAGGCATAAGCTTCATCCCCTCTTAAAACAAAGGAATATAGAGTGAATATAAGAAAAATTACATCTATGACCATGTTCATCTCTTTCATTTTACTGGTGCTAACATCGGTCATTCTCTACATTGTCCCGCAGGGTCGAATCGCCTACTGGGCTGACTGGCATCTATGGGGGTTGACCAAAACCGAGTGGAGTAATCTTCATATCAATCTTGGTTTTCTTTTTCTTTTTGCCGGATTCCTGCACCTGTATTACAACTGGCGCCCGATAACCGCTTATATGAAGAATCGGGCCAGGGAACTGAAAATATTCACCCCTTCTTTTAATATTGCCATGCTTCTTACTCTTATTGTGGGGGTTGGGACATATCTTGAGATTCCTCCGATGAGTAGTGTTATCAACCTCGGTGAGTCCATTAAAGATTCGGCCGCAGAAAAGTATGGTGAACCACCATACGGTCATGCAGAACTGTCATCCTTAAAGCTCTTTTCCAAAAAGCAGGATCTGGATCTGGATCAGGCGGTTGAACTTCTCAAAAAAGCAGGAATACAGTTCAAGGACGGTAAAGAGACTCTTGCCGCAATTGCATCTGTCAATAGACTGAGCCCACAGGATATCTATAATATCATAAAACCGGCAGTCAGCAGCAGTGGGGCAGCTGAAAGGGGTAATTTCCCTGACTCACCTATGCCTGGCTTTGGCAATATGACTCTTGGTGCAATTTGCAGCCAGTATAATCTTATGTTCCCGGTTATCCGTCGCGGCCTTGAGGAGAAGGGTGTGAACGCTGATGCTGAAATGACCATCAAAGAAATTGCTGCGGCAAATGAAAAGGATCCAATGGCGATTTTTGAAGATATTCATGGTGTGGCAAATGAAAGCTCCAAACCTTAATGACTATGTACTTGTTGAGGTATCTTTTGGTACGGCTCCTTTCCTGTCGTCCTCTTAAAACCTGTTTTTCAATTAATTGCCCGTCTGAGAAAAGGAGTTCTTTATGAACCTTGTTTACCTTTGTCCCCAGTTCCCGCCCAATTTTATTCCTTTCTGCAGCTGCCTTAAGGCGTTGGGGATAAATGTTCTCGGCATCGGCGAGGAGTCTGCTGAGGCCCTTTCCCCGGAAGTAAGCGATTCCCTGACCGAATATTATATGGTCGAGAACCTTCATAATTACGATTCTCTCCTCAAGGCTTGTGGGCATTTTACCCACCAGTACGGCAAAATCGACCGCGTTGAATCCCATAACGAGTATTGGCTGGCCACCGATGCCAGGCTTCGTCAGGATTTCAATGTCACGGGGTTGAAGCCTGCTGATATGAAGTTTATGCGACGTAAATCAGGGATGAAGGAGGTCTTTCGGAGGGCTGGTATCAAGGTTGCGCCCGGTAAGGTTGTTCACACCCTGACTGAGGCCGAGGAGCTTATCGAGGAAACAGGTTACCCGGTTGTCGCCAAACCGGACGACGGGGTTGGCGCTCTTGACACCTTCAAGATTCATAACAGGGAAGAACTCCTCTCCTTTATTGAGCAAAAACCGGCTCACGATTATATAATGGAGGGTTTTATTAATGGTACAATCTTTACCTTTGACGGCCTGACGGATCGAGACGGCAATATCATTTTCTGTACTGCCCATACGTATAGCCAGGGGATCATGGAGGTGGTCAATAACGAGGATCATGTCTTCTATTATTCACTGAAAAAAATCCCCGGAGAGCTTGGAGAAGTAGGCCGCAGGGCTGTTTCCGCCTTTAAGGTCAAAGAGAGATTTTTCCATATCGAGTTTTTTAAGACTGGCCCGACTGACTATGTAGCTCTAGAGGTTAATATGCGGCCTCCGGGCGGCTACACCACAGATATGTTTAACTATGCCAACGATATCGACGTCTATGCTCTGTGGGCTGAAGTGGTCAGTGGCCGAACCGCTCCTCTCGAGTATGCGAGGAAATATCACTGCTGTTATGCAAGCCGTAAAAACCGTTTCAATTATGTTCACAGCCACGAGGCGATCATGGAACGTTATGGTTCCTCGATTCTGGAGGTCCAGTCGGTGCCGGGGGTTTTCAGTTCGGCCTTGGGTGATATCGGTTATATCTTCCGGACTGAAAATGAGCCTGAAATCATGGAAATAACCTCCTTTATCCATGAACTGTTAGATTCAGGAGAGGAGAGAGGGAAGTCTGTATGAGAACTGAATATCATTGCTGGCATAGTTCCCACCTGGGAAGGGATATGGAGCTCAAGGTCTACGGCCACTGGGGCGTTCCCTTTCTTATCTTTCCCTGTTCCAGGGGGCGCTTTTTCGATTACGAGACCATGGGCATGATCAATGCAATTGAGTCCTATATAGAGGCGGGAAAAATTAAGCTCTATACGGTGGACAGCATTGATGGTGAGTCGTGGTACAATTTTGCTGTTACCCCGGCAATGCGCAACAGCCGTCACGAGGCCTATGACCAGTATATATGCAATGAGGTTCTGCCCTTTATCCGGCGGGATTGCCAGTCAGATATGGGGGTTATGGTAAACGGGTGCAGTATGGGTGCATATCACAGCCTGAATTTCTTTCTCAAGCACCCGGAGCTTTGCCAGGGGGTGTTGGCCCTGAGCGGCTTATATAGGCTGGATCGTGCTGAATTCGGTCTTGCCCCCGGGCAGGTGAAGGATGTCTATTTCAACTCGCCAATAAGTTATCTGCCGGGTATTAACGATCCCAATCTGCTGGAACAGTACCGGCAGAAAACAATCATTATTTGTGCCGGGCAGGGTGACTGGGAGGATGAGGCGGTGGCAGATACCAGGACTGTGGGTGATCTGCTGGAGAGCAAGAACGCAGGAGCCTGGATCGATCTATGGGGTACGGACGTCAATCATGACTGGCCCTGGTGGTATCGCCAGATGAACTATTTCCTTGGAAAGCTCTACAGCTGATAATGGTTGGCTTCTCCATGGTAACAGTTCTCCTGCTACCTGGATTGACTGTACAGGCGATCCAAATAGAGGTAGCGCTCTGCTTGTTCAAGTCCCAGGTTAACTAAAGTTTAGTGCTGCAAATCTCCGCTTGCCCCTGAACTCAAACGTTTTGGCTAAAAATAGATAAGGAGCGAACAGTGGAAGATTATCGGCTATTGACAGACCTTCATAAAAATGCAAAGCGACAGGGGCCAGGCGGGGATGCGGAGACAGAAAAGGTTCTCAGCTTGGCTATGATAGATCGAGCAGCACCATTAAAAATTGCTGATATCGGCTGCGGCACGGGACTTTCTACCATGTTGCTTGCTCGCCTACTACAAGCTCAAATCACAGCAGTTGACTTTCTACCTGATTTTCTTGAAGTACTTGAAGTCAACGCCAAACATATGGGCTTATCTGAAAAAATTACTACTCTTGCCTGTTCAATGGACAACTTGCCGTTTGCTGATGAGGAATATGACGTTATTTGGTCTGAGGGGGCGATTTATAATATCGGTTTTGAAAGAGGTGTAAAAAACTGGAGTCGATATCTGAAAGCAGGCGGACTACTGGTTGTTTCGGAAATTACTTGGACAACTGCATCACGCCCGTCAGAACTCCAGAGACATTGGGAGGGTGAATACCCCGAAATAGATGTGGCCTCTTCAAAGATAGGCGTACTGGAGAAGAACGGCTATTCTCCGATTGGTTATTTTGTTTTATCAGAGAATTGTTGGTTGGGTAATTATTATCGGCCTATGCAGGATAGCTTCAAGGATTTCCTTAACCGGAATGGCAATAGTGAAGGAGCACGCGCAATAGTCGAAGCGGAAAATCAAGAAATTGAACTGTATGAGAAATATAAAAGTCACTACAGTTATGGTGTATATATCGCAAGAAAGTTGGGTTAGCAAAAGCCATAACAAATCATTCCACTGGATTTCTCAAACAGCACGAAACCAGTGAATTCAACGATATGTGAAATTCATAGAAACAAACGAAATTATAAAGAAAAAGGGGTCAGGTTTATTTGTTGAGCGTGTGAGTCATGTGCTAACAAATAGTTCAGACCCCTTTTCATGCTTAACCGGTATCTCCTGCAATTACATTTCCAGCATGAAATGTCGGGATTTGATTTCGTATGCTGAGATAGTTGTTGGTCATTATTAATGGTTGCAGAACATCATCAATATGAGGAGCATCTTTTAAAACAAAGCCTTTGCCCAGATCACTGTTTTTCAAATTAGATGTAGTGACAATCATAAAGTTATCTGCCGGAACCTGTCCTCCCTCACCATATTCTTCTGTAATAATAAATGTCTTTTCATAAACAAGCACTTCATCGAGCCATCTCACCATTGGGGCTGGCATATTGAACCACATAATGGGTGTGACATAGATAACGGTTTCAGCCCACAGAAGCTTTACTACTTCTCTATCTACACTCCACGTATCTTTTGTTACATCGGAAATCTTTACGTTATGCCCCTTTTCTGTAAGGTTTTTTTCAGTCAAATATGCAAGAAAGCTATTCAACTGTCCTTTAGCATCAAAGATTGAGTAGCCGGCAGTTACAACTAAAATATTCATGCTCTCTCCTGTCATTATTGTTGGAATGATTGATTAAATATGCATTAAAATACTGTCCGGGCTACGTCGTGACTTAGGTAGTTTTTCATTATAGTCCTCCCGGGGGTGATGATAGCCAATTGCCAAAGCTACATCGCACTGATAGCCATCAAGCTCTTTTTTGAACTCCTCGTTGACTAAATCAGTATCAATGCCTTCCATGGGAGTTGAATCAATTTTAAGACGAGCTAAAGTGTGTAGAGTGTTTCCAAGAGCGAGATAGGTTTGTGCTTTTTTCCAGCTACTTGTGTTACCTGTCCCATCGGTATTAAGCTTGGCAAACATAAAACTACCAAAGGCACTCTCCCGGGACCAGAAGAAAAAAGAAAGAAAACCGGCTCACGATTATATTAATGGAGGGTTTTATTAATGGTGCAATATTTACCTTTGACGGCCCGACTGATCAAGCCGGCAAGATCATTTTCTGAAGTTTTCAACCTCCCGACGAGTGGCGTTTCTGTTGGAAATGTAAAAATAGGTTTTATCGCTGAAAAGAAAGCTGGTCTCACCCTCAGAGGTCGAATAGCGTGTTTCCTGATCATGCATTCCCTCCATACGAACAGTGACACCGTTGCGACCATGGCACAGCAGTTTGATCTTTAGATCGGGATAATGCAGGACGTATAATTTGTCACTATTCATTGAATTGTTATCAAAGTTTAAAATTTAAAAGATTATTCAGTAGTGTCGTGTCAATTTTTGAATGACAAAAGTGCGACATTTCAGGGTTGACATGACAGTAGTATTGTTGGCTTGGAGAAAGCAGATATATTATAGCAGTATAACTTCTCTGCACAAGGGAAAAGTAACTATTTACATTAGGGAATAGTTCGTATAAGTTCCGTATGTTATTCTGCGGACACTTTGCCGGCGGAGCATTATTAATCGGAAACCATTTAATTCAGCATTAAATGGTCATCAATATCAACCTGACTAAAGGAAAAACCAATGAAGAAAGCTATGATATCTGTATTCGGACTCGTTGCGACCGGATTGTTAGTCGCTGCACTTTGCGGTACTGCCGTTGCTCAGGAAAAACAGACAGCACGGTGTACCCTGACATATAAAATCGACAACATGCTCTCAGTCAATGCCGAGGGTCCATGCACGTTTTTTCAGACTGGAGATATTGTCAATGTTCAGGGTACAGTTGAGGAAAATGGACAAACATATATTGCCAACATCGACAACAGCAAAAACGAAGGGCTCCTGATTGGTGCTGGTACATTTACCCTTGCCCATGGCAAACTCACTAAGAACGAGTCGACTGAAGTTGTCTGGCCAAATGGCTATGTTTTAAAAATTATTTTGAAATAGGAACAAAAATTCATCCATCCGATGCAGACGGCAGTGACCGGGGCCGGATGGAGGTGAGGCTGCGTCAATTGACAAGTATGTTGAAGATCTTATTCAGATGATTGTCAGCAGCGACCGTATTGTATTTAACT
>MAXH01000017.1 GCA_001750925.1 Desulfobulbaceae bacterium S3730MH12 | reverse complement strand
TTTTTTAGGTGTAGCTGGAATCAGAAAATCTTCATCTTTTTCTCGATGCGGCGCAACGACATGGCTAAGACTGTTGTCATTATCAGGTACATAACGGCCACCGTCAGCCAGATTTCAAGCGCTCTGAAATTGCTGGCCATAATCTCCTGGCCCTGCCTGGTTAACTCACCAACACCGATGACAATAAAAAGCGAGGTGTCCTTGAGGCTGATGATGAACTGATTGCCTAGAGGAGGGATCATTCTTCGAAAGGCTATTGGACCGATTACAAACACGATCAGTTGAAAACGACTGATACCAAGGGACATTCCGGATTCCAGAAGACCCTTGTCCACGGAGATGACCGATCCCCTGACTATTTCCGCAATATAGGCTCCAGCATTAAAGATAATGGTAATAACTGCAGCAGTTATAGCTTCGATACGAAAGCGTTCGATATCAAAAACCGCTTTGACCAGCATGGGAAAGGCAAAATAGAGAAACATTGCCTGAACTATAATCGGTGTTCCACGGATCGTCTCAACATAGCCACCGGATATATAACGAATCAAAACACAAATCGGCTTAAAGATTCCGTGTGGTTGTTCTCCGAGAGCTTCTGTTCCTGCGATACGTCCCAAACCGGCTAAAATACCGCAGGCCATACCACCAATAATTCCCAGGATAGTTATGATCCAAGTTAGTTTGGCTCCTGCAAGAAGAGCAGGCAAAGATTCTGTAATAACTGAAAATTCAAAATCCATAATTAGATTTTTCTGTAGAGACTGCTAACTGGGGGGAGGTTCTCACAAACAAGGGATCCCTCCTATACAAGCTTGTGCTGAAGGGATCCCGCCTTATACCTTTTTTGTGATGAAAAAGTGGATTCAACACAGGTCAGTTTGCATTTTCCTCAAAATTATTCAGGATCAGCATTAAACCATTTTCTATACAAATCAGCGTAAGCACCGTCTTCCATCATCTGCAGTAACGCAATGTTTGTCTTTTCACGTAGCGGACTCCCTTGTGGGAAGGCAATACCGTACTGTGCTGCTTTGACATCAGGCCCAACGGCTTTAACTTTACCTTTACCAGCAGTTTTGATGTAATAGAGAACATTCGGGGTGTCATGCATTGCTGCATCAGCACCACCCGTTGCAACTTCAAGATAGGCTTGATCAATATTCGGGAACTTTACGACTTTCTTCGCACCAAGGGTTTCAACATATTCAACGGTTGCTGTACCAAGTTTGACAGCAACAACTTTTCCTTTCAGGTCAGCAGGGGTCTTGATATCCTGGTTGTCTGCCGGAACCATGACTTTCAGACCAGCCCTGAAATAAGGGTGAGAAAAGTCAATTTTCTCTTCTCGGGCAGATTTGATAAAGATCGCCGCCAGGGCAACATCAAGGTTTCCGGTCGTCAAGCCAGGAATCAGACCATTAAAATCCATCGGCTTCAACTCATATTCAACACCGATACGTTTTGCAATCTCTGCCCACAGGTCGATATCAAAGCCTGTATATTTTCCATCTTTACCTTTGTATTCGAAAGGAACGAAAGCTGTATCTACACCGACATACAATTTTTCAGCAAAAGCCGTCCCAGACATAGAAATCATTAAACCCACAAGAATCAACAAAAGTGTTCTTTTCATGATGTTACCCTCGGTATATAATTATGTCCCTTAGTAATTATAAGAAGGGACAGTGAATATCTATGACGTGGGGATATGGTTCTCCACCTCTACATAGATACCTTATTCAAAACAACATTCTTCTATGGAAACATGTGAGTTTACCAAAGTCAAGCACTCAAGATTTCTCTGCCTGTTTCGAAAAATTCTATACACAAAAAAGGAGATGACTTAGGAGGCAGTGAGCCAGGAGGCAGCCTTCTTCATAAATTTCTGCACACCTACCTCATCAAGTTCATCGCAAAAATTTGTATAAAACTGTCTGCTAAATTCCCGAGGGTCACCATTGCGGGCGAGAAGGATGCAGGCTTTAGCATAGACGCTCTCCACTGTCATATCCAGTGACGACAGGATTCCCATTTGTAGGGCTTTGACCCCTAACTCATATTTCGACAAATCGGTACTGCCGTACGGTGAATGTGTTTTTGCAATAACAATTGCTTCGTTGTCGTTAGACCAGCGTGAGAGAACTTCCATCAATTCTTTACGATGCCCGCTCATACCGTATATGAGGACGATCAGTACCCTGAGGTTTGAATTATCGAGATAGTTCTTCAGCAAAATCGGGTTCGTAGTGTGGGTTAAGCAGTAGATATCCAATGCCTCGGATACCTTTGTACTGAATGTTTCAGATTGTCCCCTGTTAACGGAGTAGTCGTCTAGTTGGAAGTTAGAGATCTGAATCTCGTCCATGACATTTGAGGCAAAGGCATCTAAACAGTCAACACCGATATTAATTTTTGTAGCTCTGACTGCTTTGATTATTTTCCCATTGAAGACAACCCATACACCGCAATTCGACGTCGATGCCGCAAGCAGGGCTGTCTCCAGGTTTCCGACCACATCACTTTTATCGTCCTCAAGGGTTTTCTGGGCACCCGTGATAATGACCGGTTTCTGGATTCCCTGCAGCATAAAGGAGAGCATGCTGGCGGTGTAAGCAAGAGTATCTGTGCCGTGGGTAACGATAAACGCATCATGGTTATCGTAGTTGTTCCAAATCGTTCCTGCGATCTTTTGTATATGCGGAATCTGCATGCCGGCGCTGTCAATTCCGAATTCACCGAAGGGAGATTGTGCAGGGGCGATATGGCGATCTCCGGTAAGTCCCCGATCAATTTTACCCAGCAAATACTCAAAAGAGAATTTCGGTTTAAAGCCGGTTTTAGATTCAGTGGATGCGATCGTACCACCGATGTGAATGGGAAGAATGCTATTTTTATTCATCGATTACTTCTCCTGATTACCAGGGTTACGTAACTTTTCCCCGAAAAGGACGAATTGACATGCCTCCTTCAAATTCTACGTTTTATGCAATGTACTATCAGCTGAAAGTATACTAGTTTGAACTCTACCTGTAATGGTTTTATTGAAGTCATACTTTACGGGTG
>MAXH01000016.1 GCA_001750925.1 Desulfobulbaceae bacterium S3730MH12 | reverse complement strand
TTCCCCCGACAACCTCAGGGCTCTACAGGGTGTTTTTTGGTTTTCTCATTCTTTTCCTGGTATCTTTCTGGCGAAAAGAGATGAGAACGGTTGGTGTAAAGAAATTATTATTAATCATATTCTGCGGTTTTATCTTCGCTCTAGATCTGCTTTTCTGGCATGAGAGTATACTTTTTATCGGCCCAGGCCTGGCTACAATTTTAAGTAACTTCCAGGCATTTATACTGGCAGCTATCGGTATCCTTTTTTTCGGCGAAAAGATCCGTCCCCAATTTCTTTTCTCGATTCCTGTAGCCATTCTCGGCCTGTTCTTTGTCGTGGGGACAAACTGGCACTTAAGCCCAAATTACAAAACCGGCATCTTCCTCGGTCTTTTGACAGCGATCTGCTACGCCGGGTTTCTAATCAGCCTGCAAAAAATACAACGGGAAGAAAACCACTCGTCCTTTTTTTTCACCCTGATGCTTATATCTTTCGTCTGCACCATCTTCCTTGCGCTGAAAATGGTGCTTTATGGAGACCCGTTTATTATCCCCGATACACAAAACCTGTACATCCTCCTCTCTCTCGCCTTTTTCAGTCAGGTTTTAGGATGGATACTGATTGCCAACAGCATGCCCTGGATCAGGACCTCTCTTACAGGGTTTATCCTGTTACTTCAGCCGGCACTCTCCTTTATATGGGATGTCCTGTTCTTTTCCCGCCCTACGGATCTGACCAACTGGCTGGGAGTAATTGTTACCCTTACAGCAATATATATGGGAGTCACAGGCAACTTGAAAAACTCAGACTAACCCCTAGGAGGCTTGCTTTTTGTCCCCGAGAGATTATTATTTCTTAACCGAATTAATTTCAGTAATCAAAAACGAAGAGATTCAGATGAAAATCGCAAACTACAAAGACAGCCCGACCCATAAATTCGATAACGAAACGGTAAAAGGTGTTACCGGGCGGGTCGTCATCGGCAAAGAAGATCATGCAGACAATTTCTGTATGCGTGTTTTCACCCTGGAACCGGGGGGGTTCACTCCCAAACACTCTCACGACTGGGAACATGAGATATTTGTTCATTCAGGTAAAGGGAAGGTGTATAAAAATGGAGAGTGGCGGGATGTGCAAAGCGGTACTGTTGTTTTTATCCCGGGCAACGAAGAACATCAATTTATGAATGGAGGCGGAGAAGATTTCGTTTTTGTCTGTCTCATTCCTTCCGGGGTAGCTGAAATTTGAGGTTTTTCCCCCGACAAATCAAATTTGCCGGGGCTGGCGCTGTTACTTTTTCCCTCCCAGAAGATCTTTCTTCAGGCTTGAGGTAACCGGCTTATTCCCCAGCCAAATCTTTAAGAGAGCATCGTTAAAATCTTTCCCCTCGATTGTCCCCTTCTCTTCTCCCTGGATAATCACCCTGGTTCCTGTTTTCGGATCAAAATCGAGTACAATCACATCATTTTTTTTCACGTCAACAAAGAACCCGTTAAACTGATCCAGACGATCCTGCAGAACCGTCAGATCAGCAGCTGCAGTATTTCCTTTAAACCCTTCGTTCCAGCCATCAACCAGTTTTTCTTTCTCCACCTTACTATGGAGAAAATGCAGGATCACTTTTTTCTGTCCTGCCGCATCAATTACTCCTTCCGCACTGCTGGAGGGATTTTCCATATACAACTCGCCGATATAGACCTTAACGAAGAATTTGCTTCGGATTCCGGCACCATTTAAATGTAACATTGTCCCATCGTCACTTTGCAGCGTTTCAGCTACGTTCACTCCTGCAATTTCTTTTGCCCCAACCGGCAGTGCAACCAGTAAAAAACAACAAAGCAGTACCATACGCATAGTCTCTCCCCCTGTTTGTCCGGGTTAGTCTCATTTTTAACCTGCTGTGAACATGTGGTCATACCAATACACTTTTTTATCCAAAACGTAAACTTTTCCTTCATAAAAATTCACCTGTTGATCCCCGCTGATTTATCCCTATATTATGGATGATTGCGTTGTAAAACAACTGTACATTCATCTCTATTTAAAGAGAAATTCATGACAGATAGCCTGGAAAGAGTTATTTCCGAATCGAGTGATTTTTTTGGGATTTGCTGCAACACTACGACACTCGTCTCCACAGCCTGCAGGATGCACGATGTTGGTCCCCTGGCTGCAGTTGCGCTTGGCAGAGCCCTGACCGGAGCCGTTCTGCTCGCAGCCCTGTTAAAAGATGGTCAATCCGTTCAACTGAAATTCGAGGGGAATGGTCCTTTGAGAAAAATCATTACTGAGGCGGGTTATGATGGTTGGGTTCGGGGATATGTTGCCAGACCACATGCAGATCTACCGCTTAAAGATGGCCTGATTGATGTGGCTTCGGGATTGGGTCATGCGGGATTTCTAACCGTAATAAAGGATATCGGCCTCAACAAAAAATATCCGGGAACAATACAACTCTATACCAGTGAGATTGGGGAAGATCTTGCATACTATCTTTCCACATCAGAACAAACTCCTTCAGCTATTGCCCTCAGCGTACAACATGGCAAAGATGGATCAATTGCCGCTGCCGGAGGTTATCTGGTACAATCACTTCCACCTGCTGAGGAGCATGCCCTCCTGCAAATCGAAAAAGAAATAAGCAGCCTACCGTCACCGGCACAACTCTTCATCGACGGAGAAGGTCCGGGAGACATTCTTTCCACCATTTTCAACACTGTTCCCCATAAAAAAACAGCACATAAAGAATTGTTCTATTCCTGCAGTTGTAATCGAACTAAAATGGAAAGCGCACTTTTTTCCCTTGGTTACGACGACTTATCAGAGCTTCTGCAGAAGGAAGGCAAAGCAGAAGTCCATTGTGAATTCTGCAGAGACACTTACACATTTAACAGACAGGAACTGGAGGCTATGCTGGCCACCGCCCCAGATAAAAAGTATCACTGAACAAGCAAGATGAACTCGTAAAGCCCCCAACGCCGACAATGCCCGCAACCCAAAAGCCACATTCTCTCACCACAGAGAACACAGAGGACACAGAGAAAAGAATTTCTTTTTGCCTTCTCTGTGCTCTCTGTGTCCTCTGTGGTTTAAGCTTTTGTCGTTTTTTTTACAACTTACTGCTTCTTCAACTTCTGCAGTGCCTGTTCCGCAGCAATGGTGATAGGCTCCATGCTCGGTTCGGAAGAAATATCCGGATTACAGGCAGACGTAAACGTTGTCAGTTCGGGAATCGTCTTGCCGCCAAGAATAAATGCAGTGACGGCATCAATTTCCCTGGCCGGTGCAATGGAGTGACTGACAATCTGACCGCCTATAAGTTTCTCTGTTTTCCTGTCAAACACCAGCTTGATCTTCCACGGCTTCATGCCGGGAATCATTCCATGCTTACTCCTGGAATCAACTACAGCGCTTACAGTTTCAAACCCTTCTTTGGCTGCATTTTCTTCGGTGAAGCCGGTGGCGGTAATTGTCATATCAAACATTTTACAGCCGCCTGCATCCAGTACACCGGGAAATTCAATATCAAAACCGGCAAGCCGTTTAGCCGCCAATCGTCCCTGCACAACAGCAGGTCCTCGAAGCTGTCCGGGGGTTGGTTTTTTAGTGATGAAATTGAATTTTTCAACACAGTCTCCCCCCGCCAGGATATCCGGATCTGATGTCTCCTGGAATGTGTTCACTTTGATACCGAACTGACCCATCTCCAGACCGATATCCCTGGCAAGCCCAATATTCGGACGAACACCGACATTCATAAAGACCATATCTGTGTCAAGGGTTTCCCCGGATGACAGAACAACACCACTCACCCTGCCATCGTCACCGCTCAACTTCTCGACTTTTACTCCAGTTAGAATGTTCAGCCCCTTTTCCTCAAGATATTCCCTGACAAAACCCGACATATCTTTATCCAACATGAGAGGAAGTGGTCGATCCATCAGTTCAATCACAGTAATATTGAATGAACCCGGACTGGTTTCCGCCAAGAGGGAGGCAATCTCCATGCTGATGAAACCGGCCCCGATAAAGGCGATGTTTTTGGCATCTTTACCGGTAATATAGGTTTTAATTTTTTCAGCATCGGGAAGCCCGCGTAATGTCATGACTCCTTCAAGGTCATTTCCCTCAATTGGCGGAATAAATGAACTGGATCCTGTGGCCAGATACAGTTTGTCATATTTAAATTCCTCACCGCCGGAGACAAAAACACTTTTATTTGCACTATCCACCCTGGTAACTTCCTCCCGAACAACATTAATACCTGCACCTTCAAGCATTTTATCGGGAACAACAATTGATTCACTGGCAGCCAGACCGGCTACTACGTGGGGAAGTGCTCACCTGACAATAAAAAATTCTTCCTTTCGAATAACAGTGACATCCACCTCCGGCATTAATTTCTTTGACATCATGGCTGCCGGTCCACCGGATCCACTGCATCCGACAATTACCAGTTTTTCACCTTTCTTCATGTTGTCTCCTTTGATATTTTCTTTCGTTAACTAGTTAACATCCATCCCAAAATACAACCAATTTCGTTAGCTTAAAAAAATTGCCCACCATATATTTAAGTCTCCGCTTTAGAACATATACCCAAAAACACCATATGTCAAAAAAATAAAAAAAGTTTAGGGGGGCTCACTCTGTGATACCCCGACCCTGTTATAGTCCTTTATAATCTTAACCCATACCTGTCCCAAAAGGGCAATATGTGACCTCTTTGGGACAAACATATATTGTGGAGGAACGACAATGAAAAACAATTCAGTCACAATAGAAGCTGTATCTCTAAGCTCCTTAGTTCAGTGCCCCAGGCAAAATACTTTAAAACAGATTTTTCCTGCGATCCAGAACTTGATCTGCTCTTACAAAGAAGAGATCAAATGCTGCCTGGCCACTGTCGCTGTTGGAACCATTTTTTTAGGATCAATTTTACTATTTTTCATTCAACTTTCGAAGTATGGCTGGTAAGAGCATCATTTTTTTACTCAGCATCCTCCATATACTGGTTGTTGGCAATGGACTTTCAGGTAAAAGACAACTATTGTTGATGGCGTCGTAAAAACGTAAAATCCTGAATGGAGTAATAAAATGAAAGAAGCACGAAATAATGCAAGAAAGCTGATGAAAAATTTCTGCCGGGTATGTCCTGTATGCAACGGCATTGCATGTGCAGGAGAGGTTCCCGGCATGGGGGGATTAGGAACCGGATCATCCTTTATCGGCAATGTAAAAGGTCTTGCTGCCAACAAATTTAACATGCGCCTCATCCATGACACCACAAATCCTGACACCGAAACCACCCTTCTTAACAAACAGCTGTCCCTTCCCCTTCTTGCGGCGCCAATTGGCGGCGTATCCTTTAATATGGGAGGTGGCATAACTGAGAACGAATATATTGAGGCCATAATCAATGGTTGTAAGGCCAAGGGGATTATCGGCTGCACAGGTGATGGAGTCCCGGAATTTATTCATCAATCAGGATTTGAAGCTATTAAAAAATACGGTGGCCATGGCATCCCTTTTATAAAGCCATGGGAAGAAAAAGAACTCTACGAAAAGATGGCCGCAGCAAAGGAGACAGGAACTGATATTGTGGGTATGGATATAGACGCTGCTGGATTGATTACCCTTCGTAAAATGGGCAGGCCTGTATCTCCTAAATCACTTGACGCTCTTGCTGAAATCATCAAAAAGAGTGAAATGAAGTTTATCCTGAAAGGCATCATGACTCCAGACGAGGCTCAGCTGGCAGTCGAGGCAGGTGCTGATGCAATCGTCGTCTCCAATCATGGGGGAAGAGTTTTAGACTCCGCCCCTGCCACATCTGAAGTACTCGCCGGTATTGCCACTGCGGTGAAGGGTAAGATAACGATCCTTGCCGATGGTGGCGTGCGCAGCGGGAGTGATGTCTTGAAACTTCTCGCCCTGGGAGCAGATGCAGTGATGATTGGCAGACCATTTTCTATTGCCGCGGTTGGTGGCCTCCAAGATGGTGTAGAAACGTATATTGACACTATTGGGGAAGAACTGAAACAGGCGATGGTATTAACAGGAACCCGATCAGTGACGGAAGTTGACAGTAAGATACTGTTTACCTCCCCCTGAAACTACCTTGACCAGATAGTTGAATAGACATTGCATTACCTGAACTAATTACTATTATTACAAAATATTGGTAAGAAATACCCATATGGTCTGTAATGGCCGGATCATATTTTTTTGTCTCTGGCAAACTACCATCTCATGGAGCAAATTATGAGTAATAAGGCAACATTAAATCTTGACGGCAAAAGTTTCGAGTTTGATATAGTTACCGGCTCGGAAGATGAAAAGTGTGTTGATATATCATCCCTTCGTTCAGAAACAGGCTATATTACAATGGATCCCGGTTTTGGTAATACAGGATCCTGTTTTTCCTCAATAACCTATGTGGACGGTACAAACGGCATACTCCAGTATCGGGGGTATCCTATCGAAGAGGTTGCAGAAAAAGCTTCCTTTGTGGAGATTGCTTATCTTGTTCTCTATGGTGAACTGCCAAACGAAGAACAGTTACGAGAATTTTCCGCCGGGCTGAAAGAGCATGCCCCCCTGCACACCAATCTTGAGCATCACTTTTCCGGTTTTCCCAAGTCAGCTCCACCCATGGCAATCCTCTCGGCTATGCTCAATCTGGTATCCTGTTTCCACCCCGAAGTTCTTGAAGTTACTTCCGCCGGAGCCGAATTTGAAAGAACAGCAACACTGCTCATGTCAAAAGTCAGAACAATTGCCGCTTTTGCCTATCGAATGGCGGCCGGAAAGCCAATAAACCACCCAAATCCTCACCTGGGGTACTGCGGTAATTTTCTCCATATGATGTTCTCCGACCCTTACCAGGAATACCAGGTCTCTCCAGTAGTGGAAAAGGCACTCAATTTATTTCTCATCCTTCATGCCGACCACGAACAGAATTGCTCCACCTCAACCGTCCGCGTTGTAGGCAGCTCCCGCGCGAATCTGTTCAGCTCTGTTGCTGCCGGGGTATGCGCCCTGTGGGGCCCACTACATGGTGGTGCTAATGCTGCAGTTATCGCTATGCTTGAAGATATTAGAGTCTCAGGAAAAAAACCTGAACACTGTATCGAAAGAGCAAAGGATAAAAACGATCCCTTCAGGCTTATGGGTTTTGGCCACCGTGTTTATAAAAACTTTGATCCCCGCTCAATCATCCTGAAAAAACAGGTTCATAAGCTTCTGGCTGAACTCAATATTGAAGACAACCTGCTGGATCTCGCACTGGAGCTTGAAGAGGCCACTCTCAAAGATGACTATTTTATCAGCAGAAATCTCTATCCAAACGTTGATTTCTACAGCGGCATACTCCTTCGTGCCATAGGTATCCCCCTCAATATGTATTCGGTCATGTTTGCCATCGGCAGAATGCCCGGCTGGATCGCCAACTGGAAGGAACTGCTGGATCATAAGCAGCGTATATCCCGGCCACGGCAAATCTACACAGGAAAAACAAAAAGGCCTTATGTTACCTTGATGGAACGATAAATCTCACTCTGCAGTCGACAGCACAGAAATCCAATGAATCTCATGATCCATTGGATTTCTGTGCTTTCAGAGCCATCCCTTGCCCCGGTAACATTTAACCTTGTAAAGAAATAACTGAGTGGTATTTTCATAAGTGACCAAACAATTTACTCTTCAGATGGAGAAGATCTATACTATGGAAGAGATTATCTGGCAGGATACGTTCAGTGTCGGTGTCACGGAAATGGACGTTCAGCATAAGAAACTGATTGCAATGATTAATCGGTTAATTATCGAGCAGAAAACTTTGACCACCCCCGAAACCCTGGCAGGCCTGCTGACAGAGATGGTGGACTACTCCCGGGAACATTTCCGTGCTGAGGAGTACCTTATGTCGGAATATGGCTACGATAAGAAAGACCGGCAGGCCAAACTGCATGAGGAATTTATACAGAAAACGATGGAGTTCTGTTCAGCAACTGAAATTGGCCCAAATATTCTTTCAGTTGCACTGCTCGAATACCTCCAGACCTGGCTTATGGATCATATTTTAAAAGAAGATATGCAGTATAAAGCATTCTTTAAAAACAAAAACGTTGCCTGAGAAAAGATGAAAGAACACACTTGTCAACCGGCTCAGTCCTCCCACTCAGAAAATTTCCGGAAGATGGTTTCGAGGGCTGACCGGTATGGAATACTTGAACAACCGGATGGTTATGCCAAACGCACGGGAGATTGCGGCGATACCATTGAAATCTATTTCTATGTTCTGGGAAACCAGATCCAGATGCTGACCTTCCAGGTAGATGGATGCTCAAACACTGTTGCCTGCGGAAATGCGGTGTCCTTTCTTATTGAAGGACGAACGATCAGCGATAGCTGGCAGCTGACGCCGGAAAATGTCATTGAGTACCTGGAAACCCTTCCACCGGATCATTATCACTGTGCAGAACTGGCCGTGGGAGCTTTTTATAAGGCCTTAACTAATTACAATACACACCAGAAGGAACCCTGGAAAAAAGCCTACTCCCGCCAAGGGTAAGTCAATGAAGGGATAAACGAATTCAAGAACAGATGAAACGTGAACTGGTACATAAAACCACACTCCTCAGTCTGGTTTTTATAATTTCCGCTCTTTTTCTCACCATGATTCATCAGTTTCTGATGACCATCTTCATGGCGGGACTCTTTTCCGCAATGGTCAGTCCCGCCCATTCCTGGCTGAGCAAAAAGCTACGCGGCCGCGAAAACCTGGCGTCCATCCTGACCGTCATCTCCATAGTCCTCCTTGTGCTTATCCCCCTTGCAGCACTAATCACCATCATCGTCGCCCAGGCCATCAGCGTCGGACAGTCTGTCACCCCCTGGGTTCAAAGTTTTATCGCGGAGCCAACGACAGTCACTCACTTTTTAGAAAAAATACCCTTTTATGAGAATATCCTTCCATACAGGGATATCATCATCCAGAAAGCGGGAGAACTGGTTGGTACCGTTTCAAGTTTTCTCATCGACTCACTGTCATCCTTTACCAAGCTGACAATGAATGCCATTTTCAGCTCAATAATCATGCTTTATGTGATGTTTTACTTTCTCACGATGGGTGACATTCTTCTTGAAAAGATTCTCTTTTTTCTGCCCCTGGATGATCATGATGAACAACGCCTGCTGTATCGTTTTACCTCGGTAGCCCGAGCCACAATAAAAGGTTCTTTGATTATAGGAGTGATGCAGGGAACAATCTGCGGACTTGCATTTGCCATCGCCTCTATTGAAGGGCCGGTTTTCTGGGGGTCGGTGATGGCGGTAATGTCAGTTATACCCGCCTTTGGTACAGCAATTATCTGGGCACCAGCCCTGATTATCCTGGCTCTGACAGGTGATTTTACAGGTGTCATCATCCTGGCAGTCCTTTGTGGAGCAGTGGCGGGGAACCTTGACAATATCGTTCGCCCCCGTCTGGTCGGTAAAGATACCGAAATGCATGACCTCTTTGTCCTCTTCGGCACCTTGGGCGGTATAACCATGTTCGGTCTGCTCGGCATAATTATAGGCCCGATCATTGCTGCCCTTTTTATAACTATCTGGGAAATTTACGGCGATGCATTCCATGAATTCCTTCCCGATGTTAAAGTCGTTTTGAGAAACCGACGGAATAACAGCAATAATAGTCTGGAATTATCTACAGACGACGAAGAAGTATTGTAGCTATAGTTGTAAATCCTACTCTTTCCAGTCAGGCTGAATATGCAGTTCTGTTAACTGCTTTCTGGCCACTCTTGCCGGGGCATCAGTAAGCGGACAGGTTGCTTTCTGTGTTTTCGGAAAGGCGATCACATCACGGATGGAATCACCACCGGTAATCAGCATCAACAGCCGGTCCAGACCAAAGGCCAGACCGCCGTGGGGCGGTGCTCCCAGCTCCAGAGCGCGCAGGAGAAAACCGAATTTGTCATTTGCCTCCTGCTCGCCAATGCCAAGGACATCAAGAACCTTTTCCTGCAAATCCTTCTGATGGATACGGATTGAGCCGCCGCCAACCTCGGTACCGTTGAGCACCAGATCGTAGGCACGACTGTATACTTTCCCCGGATCACTCTCCAGCTTATCAATATCGGTGACTTTCGGGGCAGTAAACGGATGGTGCAATGCCTGGAATCTTTTTTCCTTCTCATCATATTCAACGAGCGGAAATTCGGTAATCCAGACGAAATTAAAATCATCCTTTTTCAGCAGACCAAGACGGTTTGCAAGTTCGACACGAAGCTCAGAGAGCACCTGGAAAACCACTTTTGAACTATCCGCTCCAAAAAAAAGCAGATCCCCGGGAACAGCATCTGTTGCCGCCACTATCTCGGCCCGCTCTTCGTCGGTAAAAAATTTGGCAATGGGAGACTGCCACTCACCGTCTTCTTTCATCTTTACCCAGGCGAGCCCTTTGGCGCCAAACTGAACGGCATAGTCGGTAAGCACATCAAGTTCCTTACGGGAAAAGGTGGCGCATCCCTTGGCATTGATTGCCCGAACCGTCCCTTTTTTATCAGCAATTGACCGGAAAACCTTGAAACTGCATTCAGCAGCAATAGCGGTAAGGTCAACCAGTTCCATACCAAAGCGCATATCAGGACGATCCGTACCAAACCTGTCCATGGACTCATCGAAGGTAAGGCGGTTAAATGGAGGCTCCAGGTCAAGCCCGAGAGTTTCTTTAAAAAGAACCTTGATCATACCCTCAGTCATGGAGATAACCTGCTCCTCATCAACAAAGGAGAGCTCCAGATCTATCTGGGTAAATTCCGGCTGCCGGTCGGCCCGCAGATCCTCGTCTCGAAAACATTTAACAATCTGATAGTATCTGTCCATCCCGGCAATCATGAGAAGCTGTTTGAACAGTTGTGGAGATTGCGGCAGGGCGTAGAACCTTCCTGCATTAACCCGGCTGGGAACAAGATAATCGCGGGCCCCTTCAGGCGTCGAGCGGGTAAGCATCGGGGTCTCAATATCGAGGAAATCATTATCATTGAGATAATTGCGAATTGCCTGCACAGCCTTATGCCGTATCACCAGATTTGCGGACATCTCAGGCCGCCGCAGGTCAAGATACCGGTACTGCAGACGCAGATTATCTGAAACCTCGCCATCTTCGTCCAGAGGAAAAGGAGGTGTCTCACTGACATTCAAAATACGTAATTCATCTACCAGGATCTCAATACCTCCGGTCTTAAGCTTGGGGTTTGCCATATCACCCGGCCTTGCCTCAACCGTTCCCTTAACCGCCAAAACCCATTCGCTCCTAATCTGATGTGCCTTTGCATGAACCTCCGGATTAACCTCGGGATTAAAAACGACCTGGGTTATACCCCGCCGATCCCGTAGATCAATAAAAATGACACCACCGTGATCACGTCTTCGTAAGACCCATCCCATCAGTGTCACCTGCTCGCCGACATTGTCAATACCGAGGTCATTACAATAATGAGTCCGGTTTAAATTTCCCATCGATTCCATAGTATTACTTTTGTCTAAATTTTATTAACTGCTCACCGCTTCTACCAAAGCAGAACTCTCAAGTTTGACATCCTGCTGCTGCTGAGTTACCATATTTTTAAGAACCCCTTTACCTCTCTCAATTTCGTTATCGCCTATAATAAGAACATATTTCGCGTCGGCCTTATTCGCCTGTTTCATCTGACTTTTCAGGCTGCGCCCCTCATGATCCATGGCTACGCTGCGTCTTTGCTTTCGCATTTCGTGAACCAGGCCATAACTGAGTTGTTCACCTTTTTCACCAAGACCTATAACAAAAAGATCCAAGTCAGATCCCTCAGCAAAAACCTTCTCCTGTTGCAACAGAAGAAGAACCAGCCGTTCAATGCCTATAGCGAAGCCAATTCCCGGCCCCTTTTTGGGTCCACCCAGTTTTTCGATCAATCCATCATACCTTCCCCCGGCGCATACAGCAGACTGTGAACCAAGGTCTGTGGTGGTAAACTCAAAGGTGGTTCTGCAGTAATAATCAAGCCCGCGAACCATGAATTTATTGAGACTGTAATCAACATTCAGCTGCTGCAAACCACTCTGTACCCCGGTGAAGTGAGTCTTGCAATCGTCACAAAGGTGCTCGAGAATGGATGGTGCCTGCTCAACCTGCTCCCGACAATTGCTTTTTTTACAGTCAAGCACTCTCATCGGGTTAGTAGAGCTTCTCCGTTTACAATCTTCGCACAGGGCATCCAGCCGATCCTTAATAAAGGATAACAACTGCACACGATAAGCGGGTCGACACTGTGGACAGCCAAGAGAGTTCAGTTCGAGACTGACCGAGATACCAAGTTCTGAAAACAACATTGCTGCCATTGCCATGAGCTCAGCATCCACAAGAGGATTCCCTGAGCCAAGAATCTCAATATCCATCTGATGAAACTGCCTGAGTCTACCCTTCTGCGGCCGTTCATGCCGAAACATCGGCCCAATGGTAAAGAGTCGCTGTACCGGCTTTTGAACATAGAGGCCGTGCTCTATATAGGCCCTTAAAAGAGAGGCTGTGGCCTCAGGCCGCATTGTGACTTGCTTGTCGACAAAAGTGTACATCTCCTTTTCGACAATGTCCGTGGCCTCACCAATGGATCTTGCAAAAAGTTCAGTCTTTTCAAGGATAGGCAGCCTGATCTCAGAAAAATTAAATCGTTGAAAGACATCTCGAGCTGTATCTTCCACATACTTCCAGAGTTCGACCTCACCCGGTAAAATATCTTTAAACCCTTTCAGGGCCTGAATCTTCAAAACTGTCTCCAAAAATATGAGAGGGATAAAAGAGTAATTAATTTTATCAAAACAGCGAATTTAACCGCAATTCAACACTTTTGTCAAGCACGGCCGCAGCGTCCAATCTCTAAACCAGTCACTGCCATATGGTTTTCTCTATTATGATTTCAGGCCGATACAATCTTTTTTGACCCATTTTCCATATCATACGCCCTTGACAAAACAGGGGAAGAGAGGCATTATCTGGTTTTCTATCCTACAATGTTATAATTAAAGGAGTTGTTTCCTCATGAAATTGCCTGCCCTTAAAATCGGTAAATTTAGTGCTCCATTTCCTCTAATTCAGGGAGGGATGTCCGTACGTGTCTCCACCTCAGCACTTGCCGCTCCTGTTGCTGAATGTGGTGGTATTGGTGTCATAGGTGGATCAGGTATACCCTCGGAGGAACTCAATGCAGATATAAAAAAAGCAAAATCTGCCACTGACGGTGTAATCGCAGTAAATATTATGTACGCCATGAAGGACTTTACCGAACTAGTGATGAGTTCCATCGACGCAGGAATTGACATGATAATTACCGGAGCCGGATTTTCCCGTGATATCTTCAAGATCGGTAAAAAGTACAATACTCCTGTTGTTATGATCGTTTCATCACCACCCCTGGCAAAACTGGCTGAAAGACTTGGAGCATCTGCCGTTATCGTTGAAGCTAAGGAGGCAGGGGGACATCTCGGTACGGATAAACCTCTAAGGGAGCTTTTTCCAGCGGTCAGAGACGTTATAAAAAAGATACCTCTGATCGCAGCAGGCGGCATTACCAATGGCTACGAAATGGCCGAAATGATGGATAAATATGGCGCTGACGGAGTACAGATCGCCTCACGCTTTGTCCTCAGTGAAGAATGCAACGTCGCCGATGAGTTTAAACAAGCTTACCTGGACGCAAAAAAGGAAGATATCGTCCTTACTTCCAGCCCGGTCGGCCTTCCTGGCCGCGCCCTGAATAATCCATTTGTCAAGGCGATGAATGCCGGCGAAGATGTCAGCACCAAGAAATGCCCATATGTTTGTATTAAAAATTGCAGCCATCTGTACTGCATCAACACGCGACTTACACTTGCCCGTGACGGCAATACCAAAGACGGTCTCATCTTCTCGGGAGAAAACACCTACAAAATGGATAAAATTCTCTCTGTCGCTGAAATTTTCAGACAATTTAAAAAACAGGCTGAAGCTGTTTATAAAGAAGAGCGAGGGTTCAGTCCTGCAGTTTAACAGATATCCTCTCCAATCATGATCCCAGCAAGAAAAGTCAACACCGGTGCTGAGCATTCTGCCAAAGACGCCAATGCTCTGGTAATACCCTCTGAGCATCATCCACTCACCCTGGAAATGATTGACTCGGATGCCCTCCACGTGCTCAGAAAATTGAATAGTGCCGGCTTTACCGGTTATCTGGTTGGGGGCGGGGTACGGGATCTCTATCTCGGGAAAAAACCTAAAGATTTTGATATCAGCACAAATGCAAAGCCCGGTCAATTACGTAAACTTTTCCCCAACAGCTGCACCATCGGTCGACGATTCAGACTGGTTCAAGTCTTCTTTAAAAGAGGTAAGGTTATTGAAGTATCGACCCTGCGTTCCTTAAGTGAACATGACCTTGACGGGCCGGAGCAGGTTCTTGCCCCTAATAATACCTTCGGCACCCTGGGTGAAGATGCGCAACGCCGGGATCTCACAATTAACTCTCTATTTTATGAAATTGAAAACAATACCATCATCGACTATGTGGAAGGAGTAAAAGATCTTCAAAACTCCATTGTGCGAATGGTCGGCACCCCTGTAAAAAGAATCACCCGCGACCCGGTTCGCATGATGCGCGCCATTCGCCACAGTGCAAGGAATAACTTTAAAATTGAGAAACATACCTGGAAGGCAATTTCAGCAAACAGTGACAAACTCACCTTCTGCCCGCCCTCCAGACTGCGTGATGAAATCATTAAAGAGTTCTACAGCGGTGCTGCCTCCCCCTGGTTTGAACTGGCACTGGAGTCAGGTATTTTCCCTGCCCTTTTCCCCCTCTACCGCCCTATCCTTTCGAAAGGTTCCCGGAGTGGCACTAATTCCAGAAAGCAACTCTCAAGGCTGTTCAAAACCATAGATCGCACTAACGCAACGGCACTGAAGCACAAAATACACCGCCAGCCTGACTTCTTTTTCTTCGCCCTGATCCTGATACCCTGGGCTGAGTCTCGTTACCCGATTTTCAGCATCTTCCATAAGGGACCGCAGCTTTTTCAGATATCAAAGCAGATGCGCAGTGAACTGGACCAGACTCTTGGAACCGACCTCAATCTTCGCCGTTCCCTCCGACAGGAAATTGTCAACCTGCTGACCAACCTTTCAACTCTTATTCATAATAGAAAAAATAATAACTGGCCCAAATGGCTGCAAAAAAAAAGCTACTTCAGCAAATCCTCACTCTTCTACAGTTTTTATATTGAAGCCACTGGAGGAGAAGCGGTCACAGAACAGCAACTGAGAATTGAGTCACCACCCATACAGCACAAATCAAAAATAGTTTCGGCCAGAAGAGCGTCAGCCCACAGAACCAAGCCCGCTTTTTCCCACAAGAGTAAAGGCTCCATTTTCGGCTTTAAAAAATAGTCCCGATGTTCAAGTTGTGCAAACATGTCAGGCCCGAACGACAAGTTACGATCAACATCTCCCGCGATCCATTTTATTTGCTTTGACACCTCTCCAAAAGGATATTCAGCCAATTACCCCTTGATATCTCCCTCATCAAATGGTACTTTTCGACAATTAATCCAGCAACAGGCGTACTTACGCAACAACCAACCCTTCCAGTTGTGCAATGAACGCACTGCTTGCACATTCAGTTCATATTTTTTCGGCATTGATGATGTCGTTGCAATCGCGCTTCGCGCATAATTGTTGCCAAAGCAATAGGAGGTTGATATGGCAGACACGGTAAACAAGACTCTGGATCCGCAAGTTGATCGGCGCGGTTTCCTTAAGGGATGCACAATGGCTGCAGCCGCTTTAGGGCTATCCGACGCTATGATTCCAAAGCTTGTGGAAGCCGCTGCAACAGCGGAACGGCCACGGGTTATCTGGCTCCATTTCCAGGAATGCACAGGGTGTACAGAAACTCTGCTCCGTGGCTCCCATCCGGATCTGGCCCGTCTTATTCTCGATATTATTTCACTTGATTATCATGAAACCGTCATGGCCGCTGCCGGTCATCAAGCCGAGCATAACTTGATGGAAACAGTTGAAAAGCATCCGTTTATATTGGTAGTAGAGGGTGCCATCCCAAGAAAAGATGGTGGTATCTACTGTAAAATTGCCGGAAAAACAGCGATGGATATACTTGCTGAAGTTGCTCCAAAGGCCTCGGCAATTATCTCTATTGGAACCTGCGCCTCCTTTGGCGGTGTACAGGCTGCTTCGCCAAATCCAACAGGTGCGGCTGGGGTTCAAGACTACCCGGAACTGGTAGGTGGCACACCCATCATAAACATTCCCGGCTGCCCACCCAACCCGATTTCATTTCTTGGGACCATCCTCCACTATCTCACATTTAAAAGACTGCCGGCTCTGGACAGCATGAACCGTCCACTCTTTGCTTATGGGCGTAAAATCCATGACCAGTGTGAAAGAAGAGCTCACTTTAATGAAGGTCGGTTTGTCGAACAATACGGTGACGAAGCCCACAAACTCGGTTACTGCCTCTACAAGGTCGGTTGTAAGGGACCTGAGACATTTGCAAATTGTCCAGCTGTACGTTTCAATGATGTGAGTGTATGGCCGGTAAGTGTCGGTCATGGCTGTGCAGGGTGCACCGAACCGAATTTCTGGGACACCATGACACCATTCTATGAGAGACTGCCAAATGTCAATATTCCTGTTGCCGGCATTGTAGCAGGCGCAGATTCAGTCGGTAAGAAAGTACTGGGTGTAACAGCTGCTGCCGTAGGTATTCATGCCGCCGTCGGAATAGGTAAACGATTGGTAAAAGGTAAAAACGATGATGACTAATAACAGCTTTTACCAGCGCCAGAAAACACTTTCCGGCATACGGTAGTCTAATAATTTAGGGAGGTTTTACATATGGCTCAGCGAATCACCATTGATCCAATTACCCGGATCGAGGGTCACTTAAGAATAGATGTCGAGGTAGACGGGGGAGAGATCACTAAGGCATGGTCCTCCGGCCAGATGTACCGTGGCCTTGAAAATATCCTCAAAGGCCGCGACCCCAGGGACGCCTGGCTTTTCACCCAGCGTATCTGCGGTGTCTGCACCACTGTTCACGCTCTTGCTTCTGTTCGTGCTGTTGAGAATGCGCTTGGACTGGAAATTCCACTGAATGCCCAGTTGATCCGTAATATGGTTCAGGCAATCCACTGTTTGCACGATCATATCGTGCATTTTTATGCACTTTCAGCCCTGGACTGGGTGGATGTTGTCTCAGCTCTTGATGCGGATCCGGTCGCCACTGCAAAACTCGCAGACAGTCTCTCCGACTGGCCAGGCAACAGCCCCAAACGTTTTGCGGCGGTAAAAGATAAGCTTAAAGCTCTTGTTGCAAGTGGTCAGCTGGGGCCGTTCGCTAACGCCTACTGGGGCCACTCTGCCATGAAACTGCCGCCAGAGGCAAACCTTATGGCGGTATCCCATTATCTTGAAGCCCTCGATTACCAGCGCAAAGCAACCCAGGCCTTAGGAATCATCGGCGGCAAAAACCCGCATATCCAGAATCTTGGTGTTGGCGGTGTAACCACTAACCTCAACCCTGACAATGAGACCGCTGTCACTATGGAACGTCTCTACTATATCAAGCAGTTGATATCAGAGGTCAAAGAATTCGTCAACATGGTATATGTCACTGATGTGGTTGCTGTTGGTGCCCTCTATGCAGAGTGGCTTCCTTATGGTGCCGGTGTCACCAACTATCTGGCAGCGCCGGATATGTTTACTGATGCGGCAGGAACCAAGGCTGATCTTCCTGGCGGCACCGTCTTCGATGGCGACCTGGGCACCATGAAGCCCATCTCCAGCCTGAATGATTCTTACTTTAAAGAAAACGTAGAAGAGTCCATTGCCCGCACGTGGTACGATGGTGACTGGTCCAAGCACCCGTGGGAATCAAGCACCGAACCCAAGTATACCGATTTTGAGGATGAAGGCCGCTACTCCTGGATAAAGGCACCACGTTTCCAGGGAAAACCAATGCAGGTTGGACCTCTTGCTCAAATGGTGGTGGGTTATGCCCAGGGTCATAAGCTGACAGTCAAAAGTGTGAATGCGGTTCTTGATCGTATCAGTGCAGTCGCAGGAGTCAAAGTCGGACCAGAAATTCTCCACTCCACAATTGGTCGACATGCCGCCCGCGCTGTTCGAGCAGGCATGATGGCTGACCTCTGTCTTGATCATTGGGAACTGCTGGTTAATAATATCGGTTCCGGTGACCTGGAAATCTTCAACCCGCCCACATTTCCCCAGGGAGAACAGCGTGGTGTCGGTGTCCATGAAGCTCCACGGGGTATTCTTTCACACTGGATTGTTATTCAGGATGGTAAGATAAAAAATTACCAGTGTGTGGTTCCCTCCACCTGGAATGCCGGACCTCGCGATGCGGCAGGTCAGCCTGGACCGTATGAAGCTTCTCTTATGGGCAATCCAATTGCTGATCCGGAAAGACCTCTTGAGGTGCTTCGCACTATCCATTCTTTTGACCCTTGTATTGCCTGCGCTGTCCATATGCTTGATCCTGAGGGTAAAGAAGTAGTGAAAGTAAAAGCTCTGTAATGGAGGAAACATAATGGCAACATATGAAAAACATCACTGTTGGAGCATACTGCTTCGGCTCTTCCACTGGATGTTTGTACTGTCCATCATTTCTCTTGTAACGACAGGGTTCTATATCAATAATCCATGGACAAACACAATGATAGAGGGGGGTACTACTTCCCTGGCGATGACATATATGCGCTATATCCATTTTATAGCAGCATATACTTTCGCTTCAGCTGTAGCTATCCGGCTTTTCCTCTACATTTTTGGCAATAAACAGGAAAGAATACTGGATATCTTGCCTGTTACCGGACGAAATATCAAGAACCTTTACCGTATACTGCTGCACTACAGTTATATCAGTGACAGTCACGACGATCGCCTGGGCCACAATATTCTGGCTGGCGCATCATATCTGATCACCTATTTTGCCGCCCTTTTTATGATCCTCAGCGGTTTTTACATGCTCTACCCGGAAGTACCGTTCTGGCAGACCTGGGGAAGTAAACTGCTTGTCAGTCAGCAGTGGGCCCGTTTTCTCCACCATTGCGTTATGTGGTGGTTTCTGCTTTTTGTCGTTATCCATTTCTACTTTCTGATCTGGAACGACGCCAAACATCCTGAGGGACTAATTTCCTCCATGTTTACCGGTGTCAAATTCAAACAGAAGGCATAAACGAACCGGGGTCGAAATTCTTGTCCGAGGTACTGTTCAGGGCGTAGGCTTTCGACCCTTCGTTTACAACTTAGCCTCTCGTTTCTCCGTCACCGGTACTGTAATTAATACCGGTGACGGGGTCGTTATACAGGCGATCGCTGAAAACGACCTATTAAACACATTTATCAAAGCAATATCTGAAGAATCCCCACCCCTCTCCCGCTTAACTTCTGTTGACAGTCACCCCTTTACCTTTGATGTTACCCCGGAAGGGTTTACCATCCTTGCAAGCAGTACAACAGATGCAGCAACCACCAGTATCCCACCTGACATCGCTCTATGCGATGACTGCTATAATGAATTACTCGATCCTGCAGACCGTAGATTCCTCTACCCTTTTATCAACTGCACCAACTGCGGCCCCCGGTTCACTATAGTTGAAACCATTCCCTATGACCGGCCAAAGACCTCAATGAAGGTTTTCCCCATGTGCCCTGCCTGTGAAAAAGAGTATCACAATCCGGCCGACAGACGGTTTCATGCCCAGCCGAACGGTTGCCCTGAATGCGGCCCAGATATCTCCTGGCATAATCAAAATGGCGCTGAATTGGAGGTTGGAGACGTAATCGCTGCTGCAGCAAAAAGTCTGGCAGATAATAAGGTTGTCGCTATCCGCGGTCTTGGCGGCTTTCACCTCGCCGTTAACGGTTGCTCCAAAAGGTCTGTTTCACTCTTGCGCAAGAGAAAAAGTAGACCTGATAAGCCCCTTGCTATAATGGTTGCAAACTCCACCATTCTACAGGACTTCTGTCATTTCAATGATAGGGAAAAGAAGTTGTTGTTCTCCCCGGAGCATCCAATTGTTCTGTTAAAAAGAAAAGCTGATTCAAAGCTTGCCCCCAACCTGGCTCCCGGGATTGATGATATCGGCGTAATGCTGCCCTACACGCCACTTCACCATCTTCTTTTTAGAGAAAAAAAATGTCCGTCGGCACTGGTTATGACCTCAGGAAACGCTAGCGGCACCCCAATCTGTACAGGTAATAAGGATGCGCTGAAGCGTCTCCATTCCATTGCCGACTGCTTTCTTTTACATAATCGAGATATTGTCACCAGGGTCGATGATTCTGTTGTCAAAATGATTGACCAGAAACCGCTTATCTTTCGCAGGGCCCGCGGTTTTGCACCCTCGCCGGTGACTGTGCCATGGCAGCTTCCCAAAATCCTTGGCTGCGGGGCCGGCCTGAAAAGTACATTTTGTCTCGCTCGGGAGAAATCATCCTTTCTCAGTCAGCATATCGGTGATCTCTCAAATCTTGAATCATACGATTTCTACACTGAATCAATAGACCATTTAAAAAGTGTTTTCCAAATTGAACC
>MAXH01000015.1 GCA_001750925.1 Desulfobulbaceae bacterium S3730MH12 | reverse complement strand
GCGCCAGAGCTTCAGCAACAGTCATTGGCGCGCCGGTTGAATTTTGTTCATTCAAAACAGTCTTGCCGGCGACGGCAAATTCAACCCGCTGGATTATTTTATCAATATAGTCAAGATCTGCTCCCTCGGGAACATCCACATTGACATAGATACCTTTCGGGTCAATTTCCGGGAAGAACTCAACAGGTTTTTCAAGGCCTACTACAAGGAGCCATCCCTGGAACAACAGGATAAGAATACAAAAGCCGGTGGCAATGATGGTGAGGGGTTTATCCAGTGCATTTGCCAGGAGTCTGCTGTAATTTGTAAGAAGAAACCCTTTGATCACCACAGGTTTTTCAATACCGTTTGCAGTTTTACCCTCGTTTTCACTATGACGGCGATCCCGTTTTTTAACCTTCATAAAAATAGAGGCCATTGCCGGGTTTATAACCAGAGCCACAAAGAGACTTGAGGCAAGGGTTATGATCAGTGTGAGGGGTAGATAACTCATGAATTCTCCCATAATGCCGGGCCAGAAGAGCATCGGGGAGAACGCCGCAAGGGTTGTGATAGTGGAACCGATAACCGGGTATGCTACTTCAGATGTAGCCTTCATAGCAGCTTCAACACGGTCGGCTCCCTGCTCCATGAATCGATAACAGTTTTCAACGATAACAATGGCGTTGTCAACCAGCATGCCAAGCCCCAGGGTCAGGCTGAAAAGTACTACCATATTGAGCGTGATCCCCATCAGGTAGAGTATGGTAAATGAGAGCAGCATGGAAAATGGGATGGCCATGCTGACAAGGATGGCGTTGCGGATGCCCATGGCAAAAAAGATAACAATTAAAACCAGCACCAGGCCACTGAGAATGTTGTTCTCAAGATCAGCAACCATCATTTCTATGTCTCTTGCTTTGTTAAGTACCTTGGTGATTTCGGTACCACTTGGCCAGCTCAGCTGATCTTCAGCAATAATTTTGTCAACGGCTTTACTGATAGAGATGATGTTTTCTCCTGAACGTTTTTTTACTGCAATGTTAACAGCTTCTCTTCCGTCCAGCCTGGACCTGCTTGTCTCTTCCTTGAAACCGTCAACCACTTTGGCGACATCTTTTAGATAGACCGGTTCCCCGTTATAGGTCGTGAGAATCAGCCCGTAAATTTCCTCAGGTGTCTTAAACTCACCGGGTACACGCAACTGAAAGCGCCCCTTGCCGAGCTGTATATTGCCGCCGGATGTGTTGGAGTTCTCACTTCTGACCTTTGTCTGGAAGCTGTCAATGGTGAGGCCGTAATAGGCCAGTTTCTCCGGGGCAACTTCAATTCGTATCTCCCGC
The DNA here is from genome assembly GCA_001750925.1 of Desulfobulbaceae bacterium S3730MH12. Lineage (GTDB taxonomy): Bacteria > Desulfobacterota > Desulfobulbia > Desulfobulbales > Desulfocapsaceae > Desulfomarina. The sequence continues at coordinate 2,047 of MAXH01000015.1, read as the reverse complement.
TCCAGGCCACCTGTCACCTCAACTTCCAGGACACCGGCAATACCTTCTATTTCATCCTTGAGGTCATCTGCAATGTCTTTTAGACAGGGTAGACCGCAGGTTCCCGAGAGTGAGAACACAACTATGGGCATCTCTGAAAAATTTACCTCAAATACAGAGGGGTCTTCCTCAAGATCGCTCGGCAAGTCACCCATGGCCTCGTCGACCTTATCCTTCACATCCTGTATAGCCTTATCGATGTCAGTGCCTGTGACAAATTCTACGTTAATGGATGAAAGCCCTTCGGAGCTTACCGACTTGATTTTTTTCAGTCCATCGAGGCCTTTCAGTTTCTTTTCAATTTCGATAGTTACAGTTGTTTCTATATCAGTGGGCGAAACACCCCGATAGCTTGTTGAGATAAATACATTGGGGATGGTAACATCCGGATCACTTTCCCGGGGCAGCACCTTATAGCAGTAAATACCGAATATAACCAGCAGAACAGCGAGGACACCAACTGTTGTACTCTTTTTTACTGCACTGTCTGAAACTATCATAAGGCCAGTTCCTCTGGACTGGTGAGCGTCTGAATAACCTTTACTTTCTGATCATTGTCCACATCCCGGTGGCCTTCGATGATTAGTCTGTCCCCAGGCTTAAGTCCGTCAGTTATCTGGACCATCCATTTTTCCATGATACCCAGTTGGACTGTTCTTTTCTTTGCAACCCCATCTTCTTCAATGTAGACGAACTGTTCGTCATTGCGGGAAATAACGGAGTAAAAAGGAATCGACAGGGTGTTTTCTATCGTTTGTTTGACAATATCAGCCCTGATAAACATACCGGCAAAAATGTCTCCTGCTTTATTGTCAATAACGAGCTCAAGGTTGTAAAGTCTGGCAATTGTTTCCGGCGATGGTGAGAGAAAATGAGTTTTGGCGGAGATTTTTCTATTGTTCAATGCCTGAATGGTGATTTCTACTCTGTCCAGTTTTCTGGCGGCTGTAATATCTGACTCGGGAATGCCGATGACCCCTTTCAGCCTGTCAAGTTCAAGGATTTCAGCAATCGGATCACCCACCGACAGCTGCAGGCCGATTTTGGCATCCATGCGCCGTACAATGCCATCCATAGGAGAGGTGACCGTGGTTCGGGAGTAGAGCAGTTTTGCATTTTCATAGTCAGCCATTGCTGTCTGCATGTTGGTTTTATTGGCATCCATGGCGGAAGTTGGAATAACCCCTTTATCATAGATAGACTTGTCACGTTCGTATTCAGATTTTGCAAGTTTGTAGGCGGCTTCTGCTCTATCAAGCCTGATTTCATAATCTTTTGATTCGATATGTGCGATAATATCGCCCTTTTTCACCCTGTCTCCCTCCCGTACCAGCACCTCTGTGATGGTACCGCCCAGTTTCGACATGAGTTGAAGCCGGATCCACGGTTCAATTGAGCCCGGCAGGTTGATGCGGTCAGTTATCGTTGTTGGGGATAGGGTTAAGGTTATTGCGTTGACAGCCGGTTTTTCCTGCACTATCTCCGCCGCTTTGTTGGTGGCAATAAGGGCACTTTCTTTTTTGATTGTTCCAATTAGCAGGATGATGAGAGCAATCATTGCGAGAAGGACAAACCGGGGAAGATTGTTCCAGAGAAAATAAACAATTCCGGCTCGTGTTGTGGAGGGACGGGGAGGCTGCTTATCCATGATAATGCTCTTTATTTTGATTTTGAATCGGAGTGAGGTTGCAATCCTTCAAGTGCCTGGCGGAAGATGAGCTCCATAGCAGTGCTTATTTCCTCAGTTGGAATTCTTCCAGAGTACCAGGATGATATCAGGAGTATATAAAGACCATAAAAATGCCCAGTAATGTGGAGTAGTTCAAGATCTTTTCGAAGTTCGTCTCGCCCCTGGGCTCGTTCCAGGATAGGGAATAACAATTGGAAATATTTGTCATCGATTTCAAGATGATCCTGCGCGTCATTTTCATCAGGGAAGACTGTCTGGCGCATAAATATACGCCCAAATTCCTTATTACGGGTAACATGTTTGAATTCAGTCATGTAG
>MAXH01000014.1 GCA_001750925.1 Desulfobulbaceae bacterium S3730MH12 | reverse complement strand
TTAATCTCCGGAGAAAAAACTGAAATCCTGTATTCCGCTATCATTTCCCGATATTTATCCACTGATTCCAGGGCATCATCAGACATAAATTCAGTTTTTTCAAGACTCTTGAGATTGTTTAAATGCGGCAACAATTTTTTGTTTTTGAGTTCATCCTTGACAGGGTTCAGAGCAAATCTGTCAAGCCTGATTGACAGACTCTGCAGTCGCCTCTGCAGTTTTTCTATACTTGAGTGATCACCATTGAGCAAGAATCCGGGGCCAACTATTTCATCGATGAGGTGATTAAAGAGAGTATGTTTATCTTGAGAGAGAAAATTCTTACCGGCCTGATTACTGAAAATTTTAGTGACAAGATCTCTGACCTCTCTTCTTTTTCGCAAAAGAGCCATAAGGCTATTCAGTATTAACGATCCGGTTTTATAAAGCCCATCATGTTTCACCCTGATAATATTTTCATTGAAGACCTGTCTCGGTTCAATTATCGCGGAGGAGGAACCAAAAACAGACCGCATGATATAGTTAAGAAGCATGTCTGTCACCTCCTTACGGTTTGATCCACCTTCAAACAGCCACAGGGCGGAAGGAGCCGAAAGAGTAGTTGTACAGATCTTTCTCAGTGACTTGTATTGCCCGGGGAACTGTAATCTGTAGAGATAGAGAAATCCTTTGTGATTCTCGCGCTCAACTGTCGTCAGGTTTTTATCAAATTGGATTTTAACATATCCACGATCTGGAACAGGTATAAAGGATGGGTAGAGAAATCCGGACGCATCACCCTGCTTGCTGAAAAGTGGAATTCTTTCCGGTAACCCTTCAAATTCCCATTGAGTACACTCCTTTTGTTCCCACAAGTCTACTGTCTGCCTGTCGCTCTTTTTAAGGAGATCGGAAGCCACTGTAATATCAGTGATGTTCTCAGTATCAAGTAGCTTTTTCAGGTTTCTTCCGCTGCTGCGTTCTTTTCCTGAATTGTCAAAAAGGACAAATCGGGGCTGCAGATGTGAGGGAAGGTTGGTTGGCCAGTCAGATCGCCGAACGACCAGTTTAAATTGTTTCAGGATTGATGACTGGATTGCCCCGTAAAGAGAACCTGAATAAAGATTGATATCGTCCAGTATCTGATCTACAGAGTTACCTACCGGTACCAGTCTTTTCCTGATGTTTTTAGGGAGACCTTTGAGAAGGAAAGTCAGTTTTTCATGGAGCAACCCAGGGACCAGCCATTCAAAAAAATGAACAGACAGTCCATGGGCGAAATCGATTGGTAGTCGAAAGGTTACACCGTCTTCACTTGATCCAGGGACAAAATTGTACTGAAGACGCAGTTCTAAAGTGCCAAGAGTAATCGATGGCGGATAATCTGTCAGTTCATTCTCCTCAGGTTTTCTCAAAAGAACATCTTCTTCCCTCATTTTCAGGAAGCTTTTATTTCGTCTCGTTTTTAGAAAACGATTCAAGGTTTTTTGATCATATACCTCAACAGAAATTCTTTGTGCGTAGAAGTTATGAAATGTGAGGTCGTCTGCAACTATTCCACGGGTTCGTAGTTTATTTTCAGCTTCCTGCCAGTTTTTAATTAATGAAAGATTATGCTGAAGGAAATGATATGTCCCTTTTATTTCTCCGTGAACCAGTGCCGACTGAATGAATATATCCCGCGCTTCCACGATATTATTTTTATGACGATCACCAAAATTTACCTTTCTGCCAGCTGCTATCTGCAGGCCAAATAATGAAACATTTTCATTGGCGATAACCTGGCCGGTTTTTTTGTGCCACCTTGGGTTTGACCAGGAGTATTTACACAGGTTTTTGCCGATAATCTCAATCCAGTCAGGTTCAATTGTGGCAACTGTCAGGGCGAAAAGTCTGCTTGTTTCGATAAAACCTGCAGCAACTATCCATTGTCCGCTCCTGTTGAATTGATGGGAACCGGGAAAGATCATCAAGGTCTTGTTATAACTACCCTGATATATCAGTTTATCTCTTTTGAGTGCCACATTTCTTAAAAAACCTGCCAGCAGGGACTTGTGGATCTGTTCATATGAGCCATCTGTATCATTGGCTGTAAACCCTTTTCTCTGTTTCAGTATCCTGTTTAGTTGTTCATGCAGATCCAGCCATTCACGCATACGCTGAAATGAGAGGAAATGAGCTTTACAGAATTTTTTTAACTTTGACCAGGATCTGACTTCCCTAGGCAACTCATGAAATTTGTTCCAGATATTGAGGAGAATAATGAAATCAGAATGGGGATCTGCAAACAGTTTATGAGCTGTATCAGCATCTTTCTCACGCTCGGCTGGTCTGATTCGAGGGTCCTGGAGAGCAAGTGCTGAGCCGATAATTTTGATTTCACGCAGACAATTATTTTCCACGGCTTCAATGATTATTCGTGAAATGCAAGGGTCTATAGGTAAATCCGACATAATCCTGCCATTTTTTGTAAGGCTTATATCGTTGGTAATTGCACCAAGCTCCCGAAGCAGTCTATATCCCTCCCTGACAGCGTTTCCATGGGGAGGGTCAATAAATGGAAAATGAGCCGGATCACCGAGGTTGAGAGAGATCATCTGCAAAATGACCTCTGCCAGATTTGATCGCTGCAATTCAGGCAGGGTGTATTCAGCTCTGTTCTCAAAGTCCTCTTCTGAATATAACCGTATACAGATCCCCGAACCTATACGACCACATCTTCCTTTGCGCTGATTACAGCTTGCTTTACTGATTCTGTTTATCGGAAGACTTGTCGTTTTAGCTTTGACGTTGTACTGGGAGATTCTGGCAAGACCGCTGTCTACAACATAGCGGATGCCGGGTACGGTAATAGACGTTTCTGCAACGTTTGTAGCAACAACTATTTTGGTTTTTTTAAAATGTTGAAATATCCTTTTCTGGTCTCCAGCCTGCAGTCTGCCGAACATTGGCAGGATAACAGCATTTTCTATTTTGGCCGTCAAAAGTGTGCAGCACTCACGAATGTCACGTTCTGTTGGCAGGAATACCAGTATGTCGCCTTTTGACCCACTGGAAAAAAGATCAACCACTGTCTGTACGCAATGTTCTATACTACTTTCTTTCAGCTCCGACTGGTCCTCATCAATGGGTTTATATTGAACATCTACCGGGTAGGTTCGACCTGCTATAGAGAGTACAGGTGCATTATCAAAATGTCTGGCAAAGGCTTTTGTATCAATAGTGGCAGAAGTGACTATGATCTTAAGGTCTGCTCTTTTTTGCAATAGACGTTTCAGGTATCCAAGAAGGAAGTCGATGTTGAGACTTCGTTCATGGGCCTCATCGATTATCAAGACACCATATTTCAACAGATCGTGATCATTCCTCGTTTCAGCCAGCAGGACACCATCAGTCATGAATTTGATTTTGGTTGCCCTCGATGTACGGTCTTGAAATCGAACCTTATAACCAACTATAGAACCATATTTGCCTAACTCTTCAGACACACGATTTGCAACAGAGGAAGCGGCAATTCTTCGCGGTTGAGTACACCCTATAAGAAGTTTGTTTTCAGGAAAGGCTTCAAGGCACATTTTGGCAATCTGGGTGGTTTTCCCTGAGCCGGTGTCTCCGGATATAATAACAACCTGATGTTTTCTGATCGCCTTGATGATGTCAATCTTATGACTGGTAATAGGCAGATTTTCAGGATAGAATAATTTCATGAAAGAAATGAATTATATAAAGTGTGATAAGTTTTCTGTTACTCTCTGGCTGGACATAGATAATTACCATATCAACAGGCTTAGACAAAGTCGAAAAAACTTTAAATTTTTTCAATTATTTCAAAATAGAGGTTTGTATGAAAATACATAAAGCTGTAATACCGGTTGCCGGTCTCGGTACCCGCTTTTTGCCGGCTACTAAGGCAATTCCGAAAGAGATGCTGACAATTGTTGATCGACCAACCATACAATATATTGTTGAGGAGGCCGTCGCCTCAGGAATTGATCAGATCGTTTTTGTCACCAGTGAAGGTAAGTCTGCCATAGAAAATCATTTTGATTATAATTTTCATCTTGATGCAGTCTTAAAAGAGAAGAATAAAGTCACCCTGGGGGAGGAGATTAATAATATCTCGAACCTGATTGATGTCGTTTCTGTTCGGCAAAAAAAACCTCTTGGTTTAGGCCATGCTATCTGGACAGCACGCAATGTTATTGGTGATGAACCGTTTATGGTCCTGCTGGGAGATGATATGGTATTAAGCCAGGTTCCCTGTGCAAAACAGATGATTTCACTTTTTGAGCAAGTCGGGGAATCCATTGTTGCAATCCAGAGAGTGCCGATGAATCAGACCCACCAGTATGGTATCGTTGAGGGGGAAGACGACGACAGGGAAAGGACGGTTCGTATAGCCCGGATGGTTGAAAAGCCGGCCCCGGGCACAACAGAGTCTGATATGGCAATAATCGGCAGATATATTCTTATGCCTGATATTTTCAATATACTGTCCACTACCACCCCCGGACATGGAGGAGAAATTCAGCTTACTGACGCTCTTCTTGCACTTACTAAAAAACGCGCCATGTACGCATATGAATTCCAAGGAACACGGTATGACGCCGGTGACAAAATGGGCTATCTGAAGGCAATTATTGCCTATGGTTTGCGTCATCCTGACCTTGGACAATCTCTACGGGAGCATCTTCTTAAAGTTACCGCCACCCTATGATCCATCTTGAGGTTGCCGTAGCCGCACCTTTAGACCGGACTTTGACCTACACCCTGCCTGTTGATCCAAGTTGTGAATTGCAGGATAGTGGGCAGGGTAGTGTGGGGAAAAGAGTTCTTGTCCCACTTTCAAGGCGACGGGTTACCGGTTATGTTCTCTCAGTGAATGAGGAGCAGGAGACCGATTTTGTTGTTAAGAACATTGTTAAGTTTCTTGACGTCCGGCCCCTTTTTCATGAAAATATGGTTCCTTTTTTCCGCTGGCTTGCAGACTATTATCATTACCCTCTAGGACTGGTGATTAAAACAGCGTTGCCTGCAGGTTTATCTCCCCAATCTGTCAAAAACCTCGTTTTATCAAAAAACTACATCAGGTTGCCTGCTGTTGCAAATGGTGACTCCTGCAGGTGGGTGGAAACTATTCTGGACAGGGGGAAACTGACAGTTTCCGATACCCGCAAACTGTTGGATAATGCGCAAAACAGACGACTCGTAAATAGGCTGGTAGAAGAGGACATAGTTAAAGTTGTTGAGTCAGTTCAGGAGGACAGTGCACGAGAGAAACGTGAAGTTTGCTATGCCATTGTTGCCGGTATGGAAAACTTCAGCTGTAACCCGGATGATAACTGTATAGATTTCAAAGAGTATCGTGAAAAATACAGCAGGGAGTGCGGTTTTAGTTTGAAACTCTCTGAAACAAAAGCTCTTTTTCATCTGAACAGAATCAGCCTGCGGACAGGTCTTGCAAAGGTACCGCTGAAAGATCTTAAAAAGGAGTATACCGCTGCCGCAAAAGCTCTATCAGGTCTGGAAGCAAAGGGTATTGTTGTTCGTTCATCTAACCGGGTGTATCGCAACCCTTTTGGTGAACAGCTCTGTTTTTACCCACGCCCTGACAGGTTAACCGATGAACAGGTTTCGACTCTTGCTGGGGTATCCTGCTCACTGGCTTTGCAAAAATTCGAGACCTTCCTGCTTCATGGGGTAACCGGCTGTGGTAAGACAGAAGTCTATCTCAGATCCGCAGAAATCACTTTGGCAGCCGGAAGAGATGTACTTATCCTTGTCCCGGAAATAGCTCTCGCCACTCAGCTTGAAGCACATCTTATTTCAAGATTTGGCGACCTCGTCGTTCTGCTCCATTCCGGTATGACCAAGGCTGAACGTTTTGATCAATATCATATGGCCCTTGAAGGGCAGGCCAAGGTTGTCGTAGGGGCACGATCTGCGATATTCGCACCCCTTCGCAACCCGGGCCTCATTGTTGTGGATGAGGAGCATGACAGTGGGTTTAAACAGGATGATAACTTTCGTTATCACGGCCGTGATATTGCTGTTGTAAGGGCAAAATTCCATAATGCCGTTATTATTCTGGGATCAGCAACGCCATCTGTCACAAGTTATGCAAATGCAATGTCGGGTAAGTTTACTTTACTGACCATGGCCAAAAGAGTGGGTGACAGAGCTCTGCCCGAAGTAACTATTGTCGATCTTAATGAAGATAAATCAGGGAAAAAAAGCAAAATTATTCGCAGTGAATTGCGGCGCCTGCTGGAAGAGAATATCACTAAAGGAAATCAGAGTATTTTACTGCTGAATCGCAGAGGGTTTTCATCGGCCCTTTTATGTCAGGATTGCGGTACACCGGTACAATGCACTCACTGTAATGTTTCCCTCACTCTCCATAAAAGATCTGACAGCTTGCTCTGCCACTACTGTGGTTTTTCAATTTCTGCAAATACGGTTTGTTTTGAATGCAGATCAACCGCTCTTGTTCCAGCAGGCTTTGGCATCGAACGGGTTGAAGAAGAGGTGAAGGAACTGTTTCCTGCTGCACGTGTGGAAAGGTTAGACTCTGATACTGCTACAGACAGGAAGAAATTTCTACAGGTTCTGGCCAGGATGAATAAGGGCGGTATTGATATTTTGATTGGTACTCAGATGATTGCCAAGGGCCACCATTTTCCGAATGTCACCCTGGTTGGAGTTGTCTGGGCAGACGGTGGTATCTCCATGCCGGACTTTCGAGCGGCTGAGAAGACCTTCCAGCTCATTACCCAGGTGACCGGGAGGGCCGGGCGAGGGCAATTGCCGGGAAAGGTCATTATTCAGACGCTGCGTCCGGAGCATTATGCAATTGTCTATGCGCAGAAACATCAATATCAACAGATGTTTGAACATGAGATGCGTATGCGGCATTCTCCTCCGTTCCCTCCTTATGTAAGGTTAACTGCGATTCGGATTCAGGGCAGGGTTGAGCGGGATGTTCAAAAAAGTGCTGTAAATGTTGGTCGGTTTTTCAGGCAATACGTTGTAAAACACAAATCTGCAATTACTGTTCTTGGCCCTGCACCGTCTCCACTGGATAAAATAAAAGACAACTATCGCTGGCAGCTGCTGCTGAAAGGAAATGCTATTGATGAGTTACGTGATTTATGCATATCTCTTAATGCAAAAAAAAATGAACTCGTTCATCATCAAAGCAAGGTGATAATAGACGTTGATCCGGAAAATATGATGTGAGTTTTGCGCTCTGGAAGTCTACTTTATCTCTTGTTTTTTTATTACGGATATTCTGATGTAAGGTACAAATCTATTCAGGTCAGGGAACAAAAGAGACAACACAGTTTCTCCCCTTATCCTTGGCTGCATAAAGAGCCTGGTCAGCCTGACTTATAAATGTATTTTTGCTGAAATCACTGTCTGATGCAGGGTTGTTGCACGCCTGACCAAAGCTAGCCGTTACATGGTATTCTGCTGCTTTTTCTCTGAATGCATATTCTTCTATAGCGCTTCTCAGTTTTTCACTTACGACCAGTGCGTCTTCACTGGATGTCTCTGGTAGAATAATTGCGAACTCCTCACCACCGTATCGAGCCAAAATATCATATCTTCTGATGTGTTTTTTAAGAGTTTTAGCGAATTCTATGAGAACAAAATCACCGACCTGATGTCCATAAGTATCATTGAATGATTTAAAGTGGTCAATGTCTATTAGCAGAAGAGATAAATCTGATTTCTGTCTAATGGCACGACTGATTTCCTGGTCAAGAGCATTCTGGAAATATCGATGATTGTACACTCCTGTAAGACCATCAATATTTGCCAGATTGTTCAGTATTCTATTTTTTTCCTCCAGTTCTTTTGTCATTTCTTCAAGATGGATTTTGGCCTGGACAAGCTGCTTGTTAATTTGATCATAATCGAGATTAAGCAGGCTTAGTCGGATATTGGCTTCCTGTAATATTTCCTGAACAGATTTGCTGCTTTTTATCTTCAGGTTGAAATAGGATCCGGCTTCCTGTACTTTTGAATGCATCTCTTCAAGTATTGATTCAATATCCTTACTATTAAGATCGAGAAGTTTTTTGGCCTCTTCATTGAATTGTCTGTGATAGGTTTCCGGTTTATCTGAATAGAAGATATTAACCAGGAGATCTGAGAGGTAGACAGCATTTACTGTAGATTGTATCTTACCATTCCTGCAGGAACATTTTTCCGGGTTATGGTGATACTGAATGGGCAGGATGAGTACTTCCGGAAAGCCCCAGTTTTTGGCTACCTCAGCTCCAATGAAGGAATGGTTTGCCATTAAAAGCCATTCCTCGCCCTCTTTACTATCTTGCTGTCCACCTTCGACAGTCGCCAATTTAGTGCTGTATTTTCCCGGAAAGGTTCTTGCCAGTATCAGTTCCCCAAGGTTTTGCAGAAGCCCTGCAATAAATATTTCATCAGTGTCTGCACCTTTTATTTTTTCCAGTATCAATTTTGCACCCACCGCAGATGCAAGGGATTTTTCCCAGAATTTTTTAAAGTCGAACCGTGACTCATCTTCCCGGTTTTTCAGGGAAAGGAATGAAAATGACAAGACCAGGCTCCGTACCGCATTTGTCCCGAGAATTGAAACAGCCTGATTAATTGAACTTATTTGCTGGGGAAAACTGTAAAACTCCGAATTAGAAACCTTGAGAATTTTTGATGATAGGGAAATATCCTGGGATACAAGTTGTGCTATATCATCCAGGGTTGTCTCTTCTTTGGAGGTGAGAGTAATTAATTCTGAGGCAACAGTTGGAAGAGTTGGCAATTCATCAGAGTTCAGAGTCTTTTGCAATAATTCGTCGATATTCATAGCAACCTGATAAAGTATGGCTGGAATTTTTGTGAGGGTCAATTTAAAAGATGGTTACTATCCAGTCAAACCATTTTGAAATATGGCCATCTGCCCGATCACATCGTTCAATGAAAACAAGTAATTATAACGCTAAAAAGGTAACGGAAGCAAGAAAAGGTTAAAAATATGGCTTAATACCCACAGGAAAGTTTGCTATTACCTCGCCTGATGCGGTAGTATCTCATCCCATATGATCTTGAAGATTTTCAAGCGTTATTGTGCTGTTTTATAATAGTGCATATCGGTTTTCCATGGTCGGATAGTATAGAGTAATGAAAATAATTGTCAATTGCATATCAGACAATCTCGTAGAGACTTTGAATTTCAGATGGCTATGTAAAAACTTTCATTTGCAGTAACAATGCAGGTAGGTGAGCCTGCGATACTCCAGATGAAGAGATTTTTACCACGCCTTCATATTTGATATGGCTTACGAAGGGGGCCACAGCATGTCAGCAAATTTATATAGATTTAAGTATGATGAGTATGGTAATTCACGAGAGATTATAAGTTATGCAAGTGGAGATTCCGCTAGTTCTTGCAGCTACATAAATAAAGGGACAGCTTTTACCAGAGAAGAGAGAGAACAGTTCGATCTCCAGGGAGCTTTACCTCCCGGGTTGAGAGATATTGAGGCCCAGGTAGAGAGTTCAAAAATTAAAGTAAATGAAAAAGTTGATGATATTGAAAAATATATTTTCGTCAGATCATTATTCGACCGGAATGTTACACTTGCCCATGCCCTTATTAAAAGTGACATTGAGCATTACATAAAATTAATTTATACGCCCACAGTCAGTATGGCTGTGCAGAAATATTCCTCTATGTTCCGGCAGGCAAACGGGTTGCATCTTTATCCTGGAAATATCGACAGGGCTGAGGACATTTTAAGAAGATTTTCCGATAAAGATATCAGGGTGGCTGTTGTTACGGATAACCAGGGGATTTTAGGGATCGGAGACCAGGGGGCCGGTGGAATAGCAGTTTGTCTCGGCAAACTGATGCTCTATACACAGGGAGCAGGGATTGCGCCATGGCATTGTCTACCCATTTCGCTTGATGTGGGCACTAATAATAAAGCCCTCCTTGCTGATAAGCACTATCTTGGATGGCGTAATGAGAGAATTGAGGGGGAGGAATATCTCTCCTTTGTCGGTAGATTTGTAAGAGCATTCAGAAATGTATTTCCCAACGCGTTATGTCAATGGGAGGATTTCTTTCAGCACAATGCCTTTAGTATTAATGATGCATTTGTAGATGAAATTATTTCTTTTAATGATGATATTCAGGGAACCGGTGCCGCGACCATGGCTGCAATTCTTTCAGCCATGAAGATTAAAGAAGAAAATTTGTCTCAGCAGGTATTTTTGATTCATGGCGCAGGTGTAGGCGGGATTGGAATAGCTGAGCAGATTTTTAATTGTCTGCTGGAAGATGGTTTGTCTGATGAAGAGGCCAGTGGTCGAATATTTATTATTGATTCTGAAGGATTGATAACAAATGAACGTAGATTGGAATTTTATAAAAAGAAATTTGCTAAAGACCCTGAACAGTTTCCCTGGATAAAGAATATCGATAAGGAAGATAACCTTACTATCATACAAAAGAGTGGTACAACAGCTCTTATTGGCACCTCCGGACAGGATTACTGTTTTAGAAAAGAAGTCATTGACGCAATTAAAAAGAATACATCAAAGCCTTTATTACTGCCCTTGTTCCACCATATTTCCACCCCTGATACCTTTTGCCATAATATGCGACAATGGATGGACGAGGGAGCACTGGTCGCAACAAGTGGTCCATGTGCCTCCATGGATGCCATGTCTGAGTCTTTACAGATGAGTCAGTGTAATAACGCTTTTGTTTTCCCTGGAGTGGGGTTGGGAGTGCTGACTTCAGGAGCAAGGGAAGTTCTGCCGGAGTTTTTTACTGCAGCTGCCCGTGCAATTTCCGGTACGCTTAGCCAGGCGGAACTTGGTCAGGGCCGATTAATGCCCGAGGTCAGGGATATTCGAAAGGTTGGAGAAAAGGTAGCGCTGGCTGTTGCTATGTCCGCCGTAAAGAATAATGTTAGTCGACCCTGTGTATATTCTGACTTCCAACACAATGATGATGAATGGAGAATGGCAAAGCTGATAGATAAAATACGATGGAATCCAGAGTATTTGCCTCTTGTTCCAATGTAGTTGGTGAGGTGATAAAATACTACGCCTTGCATATCAAACTTTCTCGAAGTCTACGCTTATCTGCATAGCCATCTGGGAGCTTCGAGTCACCTTTTTACGAATTTGTCATTCACAGGAAATTGTCATAAAAAAAGCCCATACTCTATTGCTTAGAGCATGGGCTTTTACATATCCTCTATGACAGGATATTATAATTTCTGAACATTTTCGGCAGCAGGACCTTTGGGGCCGTCTGTAATTTCGAAGCTGACCCGTGAACCTTCTTCGAGAGATTTAAAACCTTCAGTTACGATAGCGGAATAATGTACAAAAACATCCTGTCCTCCATCTTGTTCAATAAAACCAAAACCTTTTGCATCATTAAACCATTTAACTGTTCCTTCCGCCATTTTACTACTCCTCTTTTGCTCAGTTCATTTTCGAACTGTTAATAAATTTCCGACCACAACCTAGTCAGACTTCTTTTACTGCACTTGCAACACAAAAACACGCAATCCTAAGGCATGCGTATCCACCGATTCATTTTTATTAAGCGTAACCAGAGTGCAGCAATAGTAAACGTTTAGCACAGCAAAAATAGAAATGCAACCAATTATTTCACTAATACGAATAGATAGGAGCGTTATTTCATGGTGTTAGGCGAATGTTGAGGCGATAAGCCATCAACTGCTTGCAGTCTTTCCTGAAAGGATTGGTTCTTTAAATATGATAAACAGTTGACACTCGAGAAACGTAAAGTATAAGAATAGGCTTCTCTATGGAAAATATTATGAATCATTAATTTTTAAAAAATCAGATCATTGTGAAATACAAATATCCCGGCTATCCATTTAAATCGAACTATTTATCTTTAAAAGGTGGAAAGCTGCATTATATAGATGAAGGAGAAGGGCCTGTAATTGTGATGGTTCACGGTAATCCAACCTGGTCCTATTACTATAGAAAACTTATTTCGCTCCTTTCTGCCAACTATCGTGTAGTTGCCATAGATCATATGGGATGTGGGCTTTCTGATAAACCCCAGGAATACTCTTATACTCTTAAGCAGCATATAGAAAATCTTGAACTTCTATTAAACTATTTGAAAGTAGATCGCTTTTCACTCGTGGTGCACGACTGGGGAGGTGCAATTGGGCTTGGATGTGGAGTTAGAAGACCTGATGCAATAGAGAAAATTGTTGTAATGAATAGTGGGGCCTTTCGTTCTTCACGGATTCCATTTCGTATCAGTCTTTGCCGAATTCCGCTGTTTGGGGAGGTATGTGTTCGGCTATTAAATGGTTTTGCCTGGCCTGCCCGCTTTATGGCAGTTGAAAAAAAACTGGATAAAGATGTGTCTACTGCATATCTTTCTCCATATGACAACTGGGCAAACCGGATTGGTGTATATAGCTTTGTAAAAGATATTCCGATGAATGCAAAACATCCAAGCTATGAGCAGCTTGTAGCAATAGAAAAAAACCTTGTACTTTTGAACGAATCAAAAATTCCCTTTCTTTTGCTCTGGGGAGGTCGGGATTTCTGCTTCAACGATTCTTTTTATAATGAATGGATACGCCGATTTCCCAGAGCAGAAAAGCACTATTTTCAAGAAGGAGGTCATTATATTCTTGAAGATAAATTTGCTGAAATTGCACCTGTTATCAGTAAATTTTTCGAGGTTGAGAAAAAGGGTTGAAGAGGAAAGATGTGGTAGTGAATATTGCCGAAACCCTGAAAGAAGCTGCAAAGGAAAAAATTGATCAAGTTGGATTGATAGAGGCAAAAACCGGCAGGATTGTTACTTTTAGTAAACTTGATTTACTATCTGACGGGTATGCGGCTTATTTAAAAAATGAAGGGATATATGCCGGTGATACTGTTATTCTTATGGTAGCACCATCTGCGGAGTTCATCTGTCTGACTTTCGCTCTTTTCAAACTCGGTACACCTGTTATTCTGATAGATCCCGGTATGGGGTACAAAAATCTATTAACCTGTATTGAACGTGTTCGTCCCAAAATTCTTATTGGTATGCCCAAGGCATTACTGTTTAAAAAAGTATTCCCTCAGCCATTTCAGACGGTGAGCAAAACATTCTGTTGCGGCAAATCTTTTGGTTTGTTTGGGCGCGATATTCGCAAATGCATTTCTCCAACGATTCAACCGTTCCCTCTGTTTAAACCAACAGGTGAGGATCTTGCGGCAATTATATTCACAACAGGATCAACAGGACCGCCCAAAGGTGTTCGTTACGAGCATTCTGTTTTTGTCGCTCAACTACGCTTGATACGTGACTATTTTGGAATTGGTGCCGATGATATCGATCAACCTGCTTTTCCTCTTTTTGCACTTTTTTCAACGGCTCTCGGGGCATGTTCAATCATTCCCGATATGGATCCAACACGGCCGTCCCGAGTTGATCCTGAAAAGTTCGTCGCCTCCATACAAAAGCACAAGGTCACATATTCATTTGGATCTCCTGCCATATGGAATGTTGTCAGTAAATATTGTATTGAAAAAAATCTTGTTCTGCAAAGTATGAGAAAAGTGCTGATGGCCGGCGCACCTGTTCCATATGACTTATTAAAGCGGGTAAAAGCGATCTTGCCGAACGATGCTTCCATTTTTACCCCCTATGGGGCGACTGAGAGTCTGCCGATTGCCTCGATCAGCGGCAATGAGGTATTATCTGAAACATGGACTGAGAGTAAAACAGGTAAAGGTACATGTGTAGGGAAGGCTTTGCCGGGGCTTGAAATCAAGATCTTGGAAATTAGTGACGATCCTGTACCAGATTACAAAAAAGAGACGGAACTGGCACCGTACCACATTGGAGAGATCGTGGTAAAGGGTGATGTTGTAACCAGGAGTTACGAGAACAATCGTTCCGAAACCCTGCTTGCAAAGATAAAGGATGGTGAAGAGTTTTGGCATCGGATGGGTGATGTCGGCTACCTTGATGACCAGTGCAGATTGTGGTTTTGTGGCAGAAAATCCCATCGGGTTCAGATGATAAACAGGACTCTCTATACTATTCCCTGTGAGTCTATTATCAATGAACACCCTGACGTCTATCGTACTGCACTGGTTGGATGTTCCTGGAACAATGATGAATATCAAACACCCGTGATCATAGTTGAACCCCATAAAAAAAAGAAATTAGACAGGGGTAAACTGATAAGGGAGGTGAAAAAAATCGCTGCATCGAGTGAACTGACCAGCGAGGTTAGCTCTTTTCTGATCCATGAGAGCTTTCCTGTAGATATTCGCCATAACGCTAAAATTTTTCGTGAAAAACTTGCACTATGGGCCCAAAAGAAACTGTTTTCCCAGGTTTAAAAAAAGCTCTCGTTACAGGCGGCGGTGGATTTGTCGGTAAGTCTATTGTGCGCATGCTGATTGACAAAGGAGTTGCCTGCAGGGTTGTAGGCAGAAATCATTACCCTGAAATTGAAGCAATGGGTGGAGAATGTCTGGTGGGAGATATTTCTGTCCCTGAAACCATGACTATTGCCACAAAAGGTGTAGACACGGTTTTTCATGTTGCTGCCCTGGCAGGCATTTGGGGATCATGGGATAGGTATTACACAACAAATGTGTTTGGAACTGAAAATGTGATACGAGGCTGTCAGCTCAACCGGATTCCACGGCTCGTTTATACTTCCACCCCCTCTGTAGTATTCGATCAAAAAGACATCATGGGTGGGGATGAATCTCTTCCATACGCGACGCACTTTCTCTGCAATTATGCAAAAAGCAAGATGATGGCTGAAAAGCTGGTTTTATCAGTTAACTGTGAAGCCTTGCTTACCTGTGCAATACGACCACATTTGATATGGGGGCCTGGTGATCCGCATCTTATTCCAAGACTGATTGAAGGCGGAAGAGAGAAAAAGCTGAAAATAGTTGGTTCAGGGGACAATAAGGTCGACATATCCTATGTTGACAATGTTGCCTATGCACATATTCTTGCTGCTGAGAATTTATCTTCAGCCAAAACTGCTGCAGGAAAACCGTTTTTTATCGGGCAGGAGGAACCGGTTGTACTGTGGGACTGGATCAACTCTTTTTTTTCCAGAGTGGGTATTTCTGAGGTGACCCGTTCTGTATCACTCCCGGTAGCGTATAGAGTTGGTGCCCTGCTTGAGTTGATTTACAGGCTCTTAAAAGTAGAAAAAGAGCCTCGGATGACACGATTTCTTGCTCAACAGCTCTCGAAATCACACTATTTTTTACATCAGAATGCTCAAAATGATTTTGGTTACCATCCAATCGTATCAACGGAAGAGGGAATGGAACGTATGGTGCAATGGGTGAAAAAATATGAAAAAAGCGGCATGTAAATTAATTGCGGGACTTGTAATTATTGCTGTTTGCCTTTTCTCTACGATCACACCGGCAATGGCTTTTACAATAGGTGAAGAAAGAGAACTTGGGGAAAAGCTGCTTTTTACTGTTCGCTCAGCCTTTGAGCTTGTTGATGATCCCGATATTGTTCAATATATCAACAGGATTGGCCAAAGTGTTCTCGAGGTAGCAGGTGTCCAATATTTTGATTACCATTTTTTTGTAATTAACGACAAACAGTTCAATGCCTTTGCCGCACCTTCCGGTCTTATATTCTTTTACACCGGCCTTATTGCAACAATGAAATCAGAGGATGAGCTTGTTTCCGTCATCGCCCATGAAATTGGTCATATTGTTAAAAGACACCTGGCTTCCAGAATGGAAACCGGAAAATACAGCACTATAGCCTCCATCGGACTGGCCATTGCTGCGCTTGCTTTTGGTGGTGCGGCTGCCCCTGCTTTATTGACTGGTGCTCTTGCCACTGGTCAATCCATTAGTCTACACTTTAGTCGCCTCCATGAGGAGGAAGCTGATCTGCTAGCCTATGGCTGGATGAAAGATTTAGATCGGGATCCCGGGGGGCAGGTGAAAATGCTTAAATCCATGAGGAGAATAGCTCGATATAGAAGTGACAAGTTACCTCAATACCTTTTGACACATCCCAATCCTGAGGCGAGATTACAATATATTGAATCACTCATTGATGCTGAATATGCAGAAAAAAATGTTGAGATATCTTCGGTAGCGGATGATTTCGATTTTCTTAGATTTAAATATAGAATTCTTTCCCAGATTAAAGATAGTGTGCTTTTTAAAATTTCTCTTGACCGTGTCATAGCTAATGAAAAGGCATCAGAATTAGATAAAATTATGGCATACTATGGTCTTTCCCAGATATCAAAAAATGAGAATGACTACGATCTTGGTTTGGAGCATTTGCAGAAGGTCATCGATTATTTTCCGGAGAAGAATATTCTTCTTGTTGATAAGGGTGTGATTGAGTTTGAAGGAGGCCGATTCAAGGAGGCTAAAATCAGTCTTGAAGATGCCTTGCACAGGGACAGCACCGATATGTACGGTACTTTCACTCTTGCTAAACTACTGTATCGGGTGGGGCGATTAACGGAAGCTGAATCTTATTTACGAACAGTGACCTACCATCTCCCTGAATATTCACAAATATATTTCGAATTAGGGCAGATAGCATCCGATAAAAATCAGACTGGTTTGTCCTCCTATTATCTCGGGAAATATTATTTATATGAAGGGAAATTGAAATCGGCGGAAATGGGCTTTAAAAAGGCAATTCGGAATTCTGATACGCCTGCACCAATTCAGGCAGAGAGCAAGGAGCTTCTGGAAAAGATAAAAAGACTCAGAAAATAATTTTTAACAGTCTTCCAAATCCCGGTTATATCAAGCAGTATCCGGATAGAAAGTTGCAAAGCCTGTAAAACGGACACTACTGGGTTATATTACTTTTATAACAGCGTAGCGATGTCATCGTTGTGAAATTCATTTCATGAGTGTCAGCTTATTTTCAGGATGATGTCTTTCAATTCAGTTACTGTTTTACATTCAAAGATTTTTTGTCGCATTTTAGAACTGCCGGGGAGTGTTTTAAAGTACCTGCTGATATGGTTTTTTACATACCCCAAAATTCTTTCGACCGGAAGAAACTGCTCCATCAGCTCCATATGCTGCCTGGCACCCTCTAAAATTGCTGCCGAATCATCAGGTCTGTCTGATTTACCGAAAATCCATGGGTTTCCAAGAGCACCCCGGCCAATCATCACGCCGTCGCATCCGGTTTCGGCCATCATGTTCAAGCCATCGCCATGGGTTAGAATATCCCCATTGCCAATGACAGGAATAGAGACTGCCTGTTTAACTTCAGCTATGATGCTTCTGTCACACAACCCTGAAAAGCCCTGGGACCATGTACGCCCGTGAACTGTAATAGCTGATATGCCGGTACTTTCAGCCATTTGAGCGAAAGAGACAGCGTTAACATTTTTTAAACCTGGACCGGATCTTATTTTAACTGTGACAGGAATGGAAGTTCTTGAAATGACATTGACAAGTATCTTTTCTGCAAGTTCAGGAGTTGACATCAATGCTGCACCTGCCCCATTTTTGGTTACTTTTTTTACAGGACAACCCATATTGATATCGATTATTCCGGGGGAAAAAGTTGAGAGAATCTCAGCAGCATCGGCCATGATATCAGGGTCAGCGCCGAACAACTGGAAGGAGACAGGTTGTTCTTCAACTGTTGAGTTCAGCATCTGCAAAGTTTTTTTCTGCTGATATTTCAAGCCATGACAGCTGATCATTTCGGAAACACAAAACCCTGCACCATGGCGTTTACAGAGTAATCGAAATGGGAGGTCACTGTAACCAGCTAACGGAGCAAGAGAAAAGGGCGAGTCAAAGGTGAAATCAGCGATGGTAAGCATCAAAACCGACTGGTGGAATAAAAGAAGAAATTTATAGCAACGAAGGAGATCGGGCTTTTTACGATTCCATCACAATTTGGGTATTCCAGAGACGGTAGTTTGATAGATTTTCTGGGAGAGGTTTTCTATGATTCTATTCAGCGCCTCTTCTTCATTATCAATTAGATCAGTGGAGTTGGTTCCGATAAGGTATGCTTCAGTCCAGGTTTCTTCCGGTACTTCAAGAATAATCGTATTCGTAGAAATTTCCTTGAGTATATATCGCACCCTGAGCCTGGCTTTCACCTCGGTTGCAGTGTTGTCTATTCCATACGATAAACTGGGCAGGTCTATAGATACAATTTCTCCGGCGAGTATAAGGTCTGCACCGTCCTTCTTCCTGACGACTGAGATGGAACTGGATTTCTGGTACCACCTCATCAGTGTTCGATAGATTTTTGAACTAAGAGATAATTCACTTGTCCTGTTTTTCCATTCAGCAATATATATCGATTTTGCAGGTCCGAAATAGACATTGGGATTATGATATCCACAGGACGCAAGGATGATGGTTAGAACCAGTATTGGAATAAAACGATAGATCAGTTTCACCTGTTTTCTCCTGAATTTGAAACGACTACTATTATTTGTTCAAGGTACGTATACTCTCCAAAAGACACTATTGCAAATAATCTCGTTAACTGGGCTGGAATATATAAACTGTCGATAATAGTATCAAATTACAATATTAACAAGTTTCTTCTTCACGACAATTGTCTTTTTAACAGGCTTCCCTGCCATAAATTTTATAGTGTTTTCATCTGCAAGAGCCATTTCTATCAGTGTTTCATCACTGGTATCTGCAGCTACCTGCAACCTCGATCGTACCTTCCCCATTACCTGGATTACAATCGTAAGCATTTCTTCTTTTGCTGCCTCCCTGTCATATTCAGGCCAGGGTTGTTCTTCTACAGAGCCACTATTCTCTGAAATTTCCCACATTTCCGCAGTGAAGTGGGGTACCATGGGTGAGAGTAAAATCAGGAGGTTGGTAACAGCTTCCTGGATAACAGCATAATCGGCTGTCGCCTTGTCTTTTTTACTGACCATTGAGGAAAGAGCGTTAAAGAGCTCCATCATTGCACTTATGGCAGTGTTGAAGTGGAAGTTATGTTCAATGTTCTCTGTGACTCTCTTTATAGTTTGATGGATTTTACGATTAAGATCTCGGCCCTTATCACTGAGTTTTCCCCCTTTATCGCATTTTTCGCCAAGGATGTCTGCATTGGCCGTTATAAATCTGTATACCCTGTTCAAAAACCTTGAAGCACCTTCAACCCCCTGTGCATTCCATTCAAGATCCCGTTCGGGAGGGGCCGCAAACAGACTGAAGAGACGAACCGTGTCGGCACCATATTCTTCAATCAGGTCATGGGGGTCAATAACATTGCCTTTTGATTTGGACATCTTTGATCCATCTTTAATGACCATACCTTGGGTGAGCAAATTGGTAAAAGGTTCTCCGATATCAAGATATCCAAGATCCCTGAGTACCTTTGTGAAAAAACGGGAGTAGAGAAGATGCAAAATAGCATGTTCTACTCCCCCTATATACTGATCAACAGCTAGCCAGTAGGCCGCCTTCTTTTTATCAAGTGGTGAGTCTGTAACGCGTGGGCTGGTATATCTTGCAAAATACCATGAAGATTCCATAAAGGTATCCATGGTATCTGTCTCTCTTCGCGCAGATCCTCCACAGTTTGGACAGCTTGTGTTTATAAAGGATGGACGTTGATGAAGTGGCCTGCATTTAGCTTCTGACTGTTTATCTTCGGGCAGAACGACAGGCAGGTCGGATATCTTTACAGGCTGGGTACCACATTTCTCACAATGGATCATCGGGATCGGGGCTCCCCAGTAACGCTGCCTTGAAATGCCCCAGTCTCGCAGTCTGTAGGTTACGTGCGGCCCGCCAAAATTATTTTCTTCAGCATACTGAATAATTGCTGCCTGGGCATCAATAGAGTCCATATTACTGAACTGTCCTGAATTGACCAGATTACCGGGGAGGGTAGATGCCTGCTCCATTATTTCAGGATCCAGATCAACACCTTCAGGAATAACAACTGGTGATATAGCCAGATTATATTTCCGGGCAAATTCGAAATCTCTCTCATCATGAGCAGGAACAGCCATAACAGCGCCGGTGCCATATTCCATGAGAACAAAGTTGGCAACATAAATTGGTATCTTAGATCCATTGAAAGGATTGATACAATAACGTCCGGTAAAAAATCCTCGTTTTTCAGGCTCGCCTGCCGGACTTTGCCTTTGTTTCTCAGAGATAATCTCAGACACAAAATTGAGAACTTCTTCTTCTCTGTCGCTCCCATCAATAAGGGACGTCAGAAGCGGATGTTCAGGGGCAATAGACATAAAGGTTACACCAAATATCGTATCTGGGCGAGTTGTGAAGATAGGGATCGTAAGATCAAGTTCATCAACTTGAAAATCACAAGTAAGGCCGGTGGATTTACCAATCCAGTTACGCTGCATTGTGATAACTTTTTCAGGCCATCCTGGTAACTTGTCCAAATCCTCAAGTAATTCTTCGGCATAATCGGTTATTTTAAAAAACCAGCCGTTCATTTCACGAGGGTGAACCAGTTCATCGCAGCGCCAGCATGCACCCTCAATGACCTGCTCGTTGGCAAGCACTGTCTCACAAGACTCACACCAGTTGACACTGGTTGTTTTCTGATAAACTATCCCTTTTTTGTACATTTCAATAAAAAGGAGCTGCTCCCACCGGTAGTATTCAGGATTGCAGGTTGCAATTTCACGATCCCAGTCGTATGAGAGTCCCAGTTGACGAAGTTGGTCCCGCATATAGTCTATGTTAGAGTAAGTCCATTCGGCAGGATGACTGTTATTTTTCCGGGCAGCATTTTCTGCAGGCAAACCAAATGCATCCCAGCCCATGGGGTGAAGTACGTTAAATCCTCGAAG
>MAXH01000013.1 GCA_001750925.1 Desulfobulbaceae bacterium S3730MH12 | reverse complement strand
TTAGGCGTTGCCAGGGCTGAAAAAAAGAGCAGAGGCGCGATAAACGGGAGAAAGATAAATTGCACGATATTATAAATCAAAAACATTGGATTTTGGCCCCTTTTCTTCCGGATAGCACATGACTTTCATATAAAAGAAAAAGTAAAGAAAATCAGTTAGTAGCAAGTTACTACTTTACTCTATTTCTCCATGCTTACAAAATAATTTCAGGACAGTTATGAATATTATACTCGCTGATTCTTACGAAATTACTGACAATCATATCAGGCTGACCGATTACAGGGCTGAGCATATAGTAAAAGTCCTGAAGTTAAACTCTGGGGATATGATCAGATTCGGGATTATAGATGGTGGAAGGGGAAAAGCACAAGTTACAGCCATTAAACAAAAATTTCCTTTTTCTGTTGACCTCAATCTCGAGATATTGGAGTCGCAGGTTCCAGTGGCGTCCATTGATCTTGTTCTGGCATTGCCCCGGCCGATTATGTTGAAAAGGGTTTTAAGCCAGGTGACGGCACTGGGTGTAGGAACAATTCACCTGGTACATGCAAATCGTGTTGAAAAAAGTTTTTGGAAAGCCTCCATTGTAGCGGAAAAAGAGTTCAGACCCTATCTGCTTCACGGCCTGGAACAGGCGGTGGATACCCGCCTACCGGAAATATATCTGCATCGTCGATTTAAGCCATTTATTGAGGATTACTTCCCAACCATCAAGGATCGTTGCCGTACTCATATTGTGGCACATCCCGGCGGCCAATCCTCCCTGCAGAAGAAAATTAATAAAGAAAGCGGCAGGGTGCTTCTGGCTGTAGGGCCGGAAGGAGGGTGGGTTGATTATGAAGTGCAAAAATTCAGGGAACAGGGCTTTAACGATTGCTCCATAGGAGCGCGAATCCTGAAAGTGGACACTGCAGTCATTGCCCTGCATTCACAAATATCACTTCTGCTTGAGATTTGAAGAATTATGCTTATCGATAGGCTGCAATTCCTGTCACTTTTTCACCGATAATCAGGGTATGCATATCGTGGGTTCCCTCATATGTATAGACCGATTCAAGATTGTTTGCATGCCGCATTATAGGATATTCTCCCATAATACCATTTGCACCGAGCATAGTACGGGAAGTTCGGGCGATATCCATGGCAATTTTTACATTATTCATTTTAACCATGGAAACCTGGGCTGGACTATAGTTATTCTGGTCTTTGAGCCTGCCCAGCTGCAGTGCGAGTAACTGGCCTTTTGTCAGTTCTGTAACCATCTCAGCAAGTTTTTTCTGTTGGAGCTGGAAACCTGCAATGGGTTTATCAAACTGGACCCGGCTCAGCGAATATTCAAGTGCAGTCTGGTAGCAATTGTCAGCGGCACCAAGAGCCCCCCAGGCGATACCGTATCTTGCCTGGGTAAGACAACTGAGGGGGCCTCTGATGCCTTTCACTTTTGGCAGTAGGCTTTTTTCTTCCTCAACCCTGACGTTGTCCAGGATCAGTTCTGATGTGACCGACGCACGCAAACTCCACTTGCCTTTCATCCTCACAGTGGAGAAACCTGGAGTGTCGGGTTCTACCAGGAAACCCCGAACGCCATCTTTTGTAGCGGCCCAGATTATTGCGATATCGGCAATTGAGCCATTGGTAATCCACATTTTGGCGCCGTTCAGTATCCAGCTGCCGTCCGGATTTCTTTCAGCCCTGGTGCGCATCCCTGCGGGATTCGAACCGAAATCCGGTTCGGTGAGGCCAAAACAACCAATCGCCTTCCCTTGAGCCAGAAGAGGCAGCCAGAGATCCTTTTGCGCCTCACTGCCAAAGGCAAAAATGGGATACATAACAAGAGATCCCTGTACTGACCCGAAACTCCGCAGGGCGGAATCCCCACGTTCCAATTCATACATCAGGAGTCCGTAACCAACGTTTGACAGTTCGGCACAGCCATATTTTTGTGGCAGGGTCGGGCCAAGAAATCCCAATTGTCCCATCAATTTAACCAGATGGGCTGGAAATTCTTCTTTCTGAGCGTAGCCATCAATGATCGGCAGTACCTCTTTATTAACAAACTCTCTTGCTGTCTGTCGAACAAGGATTTCTTCATCATCAAGCAATCCTTGAAACCCCATATAGTCTGTTAATTCATTTTCACTACTCATTTTCTAAAGCTCCTTCCAGGCAGTTTATATTGTTAAATATTTTCCTGATTACGTATGATATTCCACTACTTTATTCGTCACTTCTGCGCAGGCGGGAGGTACGCGTAGACTCCAATTCAGTGATCCCTGCTTGTAACTGGATCCCCGCCTGCGCGGGAATGACAACCTTGCGGGTTCTTATTTCCTTGATAGATGCATGATAAGTTAGCCATCAAGTTTGGTCAGTATCCCATCTCTCTACATAGGAGTCAAGGAATTGAAAGAATGGATATATCATCACAAATATCATGGAAAAATATGGTGCCTATGAAGGGCTGAAAGATGTATGTTGCTTGAAAACAAGAAACACCAGCTAGATAAAAATAAAAAATCAGGATTGAGGATGAATATCCCTATAGATTATTCTGGAATCACCGGCTTGATGACGGCTGCTCATGGAGAAGGGAGAAATTTTCTCTATGAGTATGAAGTGTACTCTCTGCTTTCAAAATCAGGGGCTGAAACTCCTCCGAAATCTATTTTTTTGCCAAGGGATGCAAGGCCTTTAGACGAAGAACTTATGGCGCTGCCCGGAAAAAAGGCAGTGTTGAAGATTGTATCTCCACACATCATTCATAAAACAGAGGTTGGCGGGGTAAGAATTGTAGAGAAGAAACCGGAGAAGATCAGGTCGGCAATTCGTCGAATGCTCTACGAAGTTCCAGAGAATTATACCAGGTGGATTGAGCAAAACCGTTTGGAGGCTCCTGACTGCTATAGTGAACTCTCGGGAAAACCACTGGCTGAGGCCATTGATCATGATCTGAAAGGAATTCTTCTTGTTCAATATATGCCCCCGGATTCTTTAGCCTTTGGCAATGAACTCATTGTCGGCCTGAGGCATACCAGAGAGTTCGGTATGGTTATAAGTGCGGGTCTGGGGGGCACCGATGCGGAGCTCTATGCAGAACGATTCCGTAAAGGGCAGGCTATTGTGGCGGCACTTACTGAGATGAATGATGGGCACTCTTTTTTTGAGCTGTTTAAACCCACCATTGCGTATAAAAAGCTGACAGGTTTGACAAGAGGGCAGAGAAGGATAGTAACTAATGAGCAGTTGATTGAATGTTTTGATTCGTTTATCAGAATGGCCAATCACTACTCCCCGACAAAGCCGGACAGCAATTTTATCATTGAAGAACTTGAGGTGAATCCGTTTGCCTTTACAGACTATCTTATGGTTCCCCTTGATGGCATGTGTCGGTTTTCAACTGCAATGGTTCCCGGCTACCCGCGTTCGATATTTAAAATCGACAGTCTACTGCACCCGAAAAGGATCGGTATTCTCGGTGTTTCCGGTAAGCGAAGGAATTTCGGTCGTATTATACTCGATAATATTCTCACTGAAGGGTACCCCAAAGATGCTGTAACTCTGATTCGTGAAGGGGAGAAGGAAATCGCCGGCGTACAATGTGTTCCTTCGCTTGCCGCCTTGAGAAAACCTCTCGATATGCTGGTGGTAGCTGTGGCAGCTTCACAACTTCCTGGCCTGATCGAAGAAATTATTGAGTTGAGATGTGCCGAAACAGTTATGCTTATTCCAGGCGGCCTGGGAGAGACCGAAGAGAGCAGGGAGCGGGCCGATCAGGTTGTTGCCCGAATTAATGCATCACATAGCTCTGAAGACGGCGGACCTGTATTTCTCGGAGCAAACTGTATGGGCGTAATTTCGAAGCCCGGCAGATATGATACCTGGTTTATTCCGGAAGAAAAACTGCCAAAGGATCGTGTGAAAAAGTATCATCGAGCCGCTCTTATCAGTCAGAGTGGCGCCTTCATGCTGCATCGAACTCATCAATGTCCTCAACTCCGTCCTGCCTACCTGATTTCCATGGGTAATCAGACTGATCTTACGCTCGGTGATATGGTACATTACTTTATTGATTCCAGAGAGGTTGATGTTATTGGAGTCTATGCTGAGGGTTTTTCAGATCTCGATGGTCTGGAGTTCTGCAGAGCGGTGCGCTCTGCTGTCCTTAAGGGAAAAACGGTGATTTTTTACAAGGCGGGAAGAACTCCGGAGGGAAAGGCTGCAACCAGTGGTCACACCGCATCTCTTGCCGGCGATTATATGGTCTGTGAAAACTGCGTACAGCAGGCAGGGGCCATAGTTGCCAGAAATTTCATTGAATTTCAGGATCTCTTTTTTCTTTCAGAAACTCTGCACAATAAAAAAATTGGGGGAAGAAGACTCGCTGCGGTGAGTGGTGCGGGTTTTGAAGCTGTAGGTATGGCTGATTCCATCGCCTCGGATGAGTATCAGATGAGCCTGGCTGATTTCAGTGCTGATAGTAAAAAAAAGATAGGAGAAATCCTCGACTCCAGAAAACTTTCTCCTCTGGTAACCCTGACAAATCCGCTTGATATTACTCCTTCCGCCGATGATGAAGCCCATGCCTCTATTGCGCGAATCTTGATGGGTGATGATGGGGTCGATGCAATTGTGATCAGTCTTGACCCACTTTCCCCGGTTACGAAAACCTTGTATGACAGATCGGGGGGGCGTTATGATATGGATTCTGATACAGGCATAAAAAACCTGATTACGGAGCTGGTAAGAGAGAGCGAAAAGCCGATAGTAACTGTGATAGATGGCGGCAGGCTCTATGACCCGTTAAGGGATGCACTGATTGAAAGAGGGATTCCGGTTTTTCAGGTTTGTGACCGGGCTATTGCTGCTCTGTCACTCTATATTCAAGGACGATTGGAGGTGAGAAGGCTGCGAGAGGATCAGTCCGGATGAAAATGGGCGTTGATTTGTTTTGCAAGCTCATTTCCAATCCCCCGTACCTCCTGCAACTCTTCTTCTGTCGCCTGTTTTATTCGCTTCAGGCTGCCAAGATATTTAAGGAGATTTCTTTTCTTTTCCCTGCCGATACCGGGAATAGTATCAAGTTCTGAGAATAGAGTGGCCTTATTCCGCAGTTTTCTGTGGAAGGTTACTCCGAACCGGTGAGATTCATCCCGGATTCTCATAAGGTACAGGAGAACCGGATTATGGGGTTGCAGCAGTATCGGGTTCTTTCGACCGGGTTTATACAGTTTTTCTCCTTCCCCTTTTTTTTCTTTGGCGATCCCGATCCAGTCGAGTCTCTCTGTGATGGAAAGTTCGTCAGCAACTGAAAGCGCCATGCCCAGCTGCCCCCGGCCGCCGTCCACAATAAAAAGGTCGGGCAGGGTGTCCTCATCAATGGCCCGGCGGAGCCGTCGGTAGAGGACTTCTCTCATCATTGCATAATCGTCGGGGCCCTCCACCGTTCTGATTTTAAAATGACGGAAATTATTCTTGTCGGCTTCTCCTCTATCAAAACAGACAAGGGATCCCACCGCCTGCTTGCCGCTGATATTGGAGATGTCCAGGCATTCAATTTTGTCAGGCGCCCGTTGAAGGTGAAGTCTTTTCTGCATTGCCTGGGAAAGGCTCTGCCAGGATTTAGCTTTTTTTTCTTTTTCCTTGAAAACCTGCAGAGCATTGGTATTTGCCATTGCTACTAATTGCAGGTTGTCACCCCTTTGGGGCGCTCTCATTGTTATCTTTCTGTCTGCACTGTCGTTCAGATGCTCCTGAATGATTTCAATATCGCTGGGTAAGAAGGGAAGAAGGATCTCCTGAGGTATTAACGTACTGCTATCATAAAACTGACTCAAAACCTGAGAGAGTATGGAGGTGTCATCGCCAAACGGATCTGCAAGAAAAAATGTTCTGCTGCCATTGATAAGGCCGCTGCGAATAAAGAGAATTGAAATTGTAACGGACGCATCTTGACGACCAAAGCCAAATACATCCTGATCTTTGGTATGGCTTGCTGAGATAACCTGTTTTTCCAGGGTACGGGAAAGAGCTGCTATCTGATCCCTGATTGTGGCAGCTTTTTCAAACTCAAGAGAATTTGACGCGGCCTGCATTTTCTTTTTCAGTTGTCCTGTAAGGGCTCTGTTCTTGCCTTCCAGAAGCATAATAATATTATCTACATGCTCCCTGTAAAGTAAAGGGTCAGCCTCACCTGTACATGGCGCAAGACATTTGCCGATCTGTCTGTTAAGGCATGGTCGATTTCTTTTTTTAAGCCTGGATCCTTTGCAATTTCTTAAAGGAAAAAGGGCAGATATCAGTTTCAGAGTAGACCACATTGAGGATGATGATGAATAGGGTCCAAAATATCGTGCTTTATCCTTTTTCTTTCTCCTGGCCATCATCACCCTTGGCCATTCCTCCTGGACCGTGACTCTGATATAGGGATAGTTCTTATCGTCGCGCAGAAGGATATTATATTTCGGTTTATGTTTTTTTATAAGAGAAGCTTCCAGAATCAGGGCTTCTTTTTCTGTACCTGTTATAATCGTATCGACTTTGCCTACTTTGGAAAGCATTACTGCCGTCTTATTATGCTCGGCAGCGGAAAAATGTGCATAAGATGATAACCGTTTAAAGAGATCTTTTGCCTTGCCCACATAAAGTACAGCGGATTTTTTGTCGAGCATCAGGTAGACGCCGGGTGAATGGGGGGCAGATGTAAGGGAGTTTTCGGGAAACATGGTAGTTTTTAATTTGGCTTAAAATAAGATAAATTTCTTTTCCTGTATCATAAAACATCCTTGTCCTGACGTCATCATTCAATGGCATAAGGATGTTCCCGATTACTGCCTGGAAAAGAGTATTTGAAAATAAACAAGGGAGTCAGATTGTGAACGATGTCATAAAACTGTTAAAGTCTCACCGCTCTATTCGTAAATATTCAGACAGGGAAGTTGACCAGAAAATGCTGGAGACTCTTATCGAGGCCGGCCAGAGTGCGGCTACATCAAGTTTTATTCAGGCATGTACTGTTATTAAAGTGGCCGACCCGGAATCCAGGAAGAAACTCTGTGAATGTGCAGCGGGTCAGGAGTATGTTGTAAAGGCACCGGTATTCCTTGTTTTCTGCGCCGATATGCAGCGGCATCAGCTTGCCTGTGAAATGCACAAAGCCCATATGTTGTCAGGTTATACTGAGCAATTTTTGACGGCATCGCTGGACTGTGCCCTGTTTGCCCAGAATGTACTTATTGGAGCTGAATCCATGGGGCTTGGTGGTTGTTATATCGGGGCTATACGGAACCGGATTGGGGAGGTTGATAAACTTCTGGGACTGCCGGAATTTGTTTATCCCCTCTTTGGTCTCTGTCTTGGTTATCCCGCACAGGATCCTGAAGTTAAACCGAGACTTCCTTTATCGATTGTCTTTAAACAAGAGCGATATAGTGACGACGATGACACTGCTCTTATCAGAGAGTATGATGAGACTGTTCGCAGGTATTACAAGACACGAACAGGGGATATCAAAGATAACTCATGGAGTGAGCAGATTTCTGAAATGCTGGTTAAGGAATCGCGTCCTCATATGCTCTCCTTCCTGCAATCAAAAGGATACCTGTTGAAATAGCAGGTTTGGCAAATCGCTTCACAGGGAAACAGCTGGATGAAACGAGGTCACTGAAGGAGCTGAATCTCAGTGGGGAATAGTGGAATAATCCTGCAGTGCTGCCCTGAAGAGGGTTTGTGTATACTCCTGCTCAGGTGAGTTGAAGATCTCTTCTGCAGGCCCCGACTCGACAACCTGTCCATGCTGCATTACTACCACATAATCAGCTAGCGCTTGGACAACACGGAGGTCGTGGGAGATAAAGAGGTAGGACATATTATATTTTTTCTGCAGAGAGAGCAGGAGTTCAATAATCTGGGCCTGGATGGTTACATCAAGAGCCGAGGTCGGTTCATCAAGAATAAGAAAGCGCGGCTTTAAAACCAGGGCCCTGGCAATTGCGATTCGCTGGCGTTGACCTCCGGAAAATTCATGGGGGTACCGCATGGTCATATCTTCTGTGAGACCAACTTCTTTAAGGGTGGTGGCAATTAGAACTCTTCGCTGCTCTTCTGTTAAATCTGCCATATGAACCCTGATCCCCTCACTGATGATCTCCTCGACAGTAAGTCTGGGAGAGAGAGACGAGAAGGGATCCTGGAAGACAACCTGCATGTCGCGGCGTAGCGGGCGCATCCGGCGAACATTCATGGTTTCAAGATTCTGACCGTCGAAGATGATTTTCCCATGACTGTTAACCAGCTTTAAAATTGCCATGGCCAGAGTTGTTTTACCCGACCCGGATTCCCCGACAACACCGCAAGTGGTCCCCTGATAAAGTTTAAGAGTGACCATATCCACCGCCTTGATCAGCTTTTTTTCCCTTTTTAATAAACGGTCCCAGCTGCTGCCCATATCAAAATAACAGCAGAGGTCTTCCGTTGTCAGGAGGGTAGGGCCAATGTTTTTCTCAAGTTTTGGCTGTTGCCAGGTGGCAGACAGCAGCCGTTTTGTATACTCACTGGAGGGAGCAGAAAAGAGCTTGTCCGTGGTGCCATGTTCAATTATATGGCCTTTCTCCATGATATAAATATGCTGGGCACTGTTTTTGACCAGCACCAGATCGTGGGTAATGAGCAGCACTCCCATTTTGTATTCTGCCTGGATATCTTTTAT
>MAXH01000012.1 GCA_001750925.1 Desulfobulbaceae bacterium S3730MH12 | reverse complement strand
TATTCAATTTTTATCATGCGAGCTTCTCGCAAAGACTGATAAAAATCAAACACGAAAATGTTAAGAAAATACTACGAAATTTACAGGATGACGCTCCAAGGTAAGCGAGCTCGCGAGACTCCTAGAACAACCCACAAACCCTTTTGCAGATAGCGTAGACTTCGAGTTCTTAACCGGACACTACTGGAATTGAGTAGTGTATACTATATGACTTTCTAGAACGCCATCTTATTTGGGGTAGAGCTTCGCCACATCCCGCAGCCTGTTCACCACCCGCTCCTGGCCGATTGTGACCAGAATATCAAACATTGAGGGACCGGCAAGCTGTCCGGTTACGACGGTGCGCATACCATTGATAAGTATGCCGGGCTTGATTTCCAGCTCATCTGCATACTCGCGGGCTAGACTTTCTGTTTCTGCCAGGTTGAATTGCTCGAGCTGTTCATATCGGTCGGCAAGGACAGGCAGCCATTCAATTAATCCCTCATGTTTAAGCACATTTTTTTTCAGTGGTTTCTCTTCAACTTTAAAATTATCGGCAAAATACGCCCTCCCCAGGGAGGTAAAATCCTTCAGCGTATGAAAGCGGTCTCTAATCAGGTTTAAGGTGTTAAGGTACCAGTCTTTTTTATCGTTATCGTATGCTTCGTCCCAGAGGTTCTCATTTTCCAGCTCAGCTCTGACCATTTCTCCAAGTTTACTTATTTCCATTGTTCGCAGGTAATGTTCATTGATAGAGATTGCCTTCGGGTCGGTGAAAAATTTGGGGTCGTTTTTTCTATAGTTGAAAATGGAGTTCGATTTATTAATCCGTTCCAGTGAAAATCTTTCAATCAACTCGTCTTTTGAGAAAATTTCCTTATCATCGCCATCCGACCAGCCGAGAAGGGCAAGGAAGTTGTTAAGCGCCCAGGGAATGAAACCGTGGTTCTGGTAAAATTGAACTGCAACAATTTCTCCATGACTTCTTTTTGAAATTTTTGCCTTCTTGGTATCGAGGGTCAGAGGCATATGGGCAAAAGCGGGCAGTGGTGCCTGAAGAGCTTCATAGAGAAGCACCTGTTTGATAGTGTTCGTCATATGATCCTGTCCCCGAATAATATGACTGATTTTATCACGAATATCATCAACTACATTGCAGAGAAGGTAGAGAGGCTTACCATTTGAGCGGACAATAACAAAGTCGTCAATCTCTTTATAGTCAGATTCAATGCGGCCCAGGATTTTATCATCATAGCCAATGACCCCCGTTCTCTCAGGTACTTTGAAGCGAATTACATAAGGGATTCCAGCCTTTTCTTTATCTGCAATTTCAGTTGCCGAAAGATTCCTGCAGGTACGATCATACCCAAGGGGTTTTTTGGCCGCCAGGGCAGCTTCACGTTTACTGTCAAGCTCTTCTTTTGTGCAAAAACATTTATAGGCGAGTTCTTCTTTCAGCAGTTTCCGGGCCGCAGCAATATGTTCTTCACTGAAGTCGCTTTGAAAATAAGGGCCTTCATCAAAGTCGATGCCGAGCCATTCGAGACCGTCAAGGATACCCTGGATTGACTCCTGGTTGGAGCGGTCAGTATCCGTATCCTCTATGCGAAGAATGAGTTTGCCTCCGGTCTGTTTCGCATAAAGCCAATTATATAGTGCTGTACGTGCACCACCGATATGCAAATAACCTGTGGGGCTGGGTGGAAAGCGTAGCCGTGTTTCAGTCATAATTATTCCTCGGTTAATCTTTTGATTTTATAAATTGATGAACTCGTAAAAAAAACCCTGCTTTGTCATTCCCGCCTGCGCGGGAATGACGGGATGGTGCAGAATTTGGGATTTTACGAGTTTGTCATATGCTAATGAAGAGGGGGACTGATTTGATTTTTCATTTTTCATGCTGAGGATAGAATGATTTTCACAAAAAAACGCGAAAAATTTAATCTGTCTCTCGAATTACCTTGCTTTTATATATCTGCTTCTCAAGGAATCTTCAAGAGCTTATAGCCGGAATATGAGGAGGGACGAGAGCAGGTAGTAGATAATAATTGTGGAATGAGCAACTTTGCCGGCGAGGCTATTCGTTTTTTGTTGTTCTCCATAGGTGAAGCTTGTATAGTTTTTCACTCAATATCCGCACGTTGGTTTTTCTGCAAATACTACTGATAATAGTTATACTGATTAGTGCCTTACTCCAGAATTTTATGTAAGAAAAAACAAGAAATCGAGGAAGGTCGTTTAAAATTATATGGTTGAATATACTGCCATGGCACTTATCCAGCGTGACTGAAAGTTTTTCGACGAGTCGGGTAAGTTTATTATTTAATGGTTTGCAGCTAAAGGCTGCACACCGGATCGAAGAATTGATTGCCAGGGAAGAGAGATGAAAGTATTGATTAGTGACAATTTATCGCAGGCTGGAGTTGATGTTCTTGAAAAATCTGGATTTGAAGTTGATGTCAATACCGGTCTGTCTCCAGAAGAATTAAAGGAAATTATTGGCGATTATGAAGGGCTGGTAATTCGCAGTGCAACCCAGGTTACCGCCGACCTGTTGGAGGCAGCCCATAAGCTTGAAGTGGTCGGGCGTGCCGGTATTGGCCTGGATAATGTCGATATCCTGGCTGCAAGTCAGAAGGGCATAGTGGTGATGAATGCTCCCGATGGGAACGCTACTACCGCTGCCGAGCACGCCATTGCCATGATGATGGCTTTATCCCGCAATATACCTCGAGCCTGCCAGAGTATGAAGGAAGGAAAGTGGGAAAAGAAAAAATTTATGGGAAGAGAAGTTACCGGCAAAATCTTTGGTGTAGTTGGAATAGGGCGGATTGGCGGTATTGCTGCCAGCCGTGCTCAAGGGCTGAAGATGAAAACAATCGCTTACGATCCCCACATGCCTAAAGAGATGGCCGATAAAATCGGTGTGGAGCTTGTCAGTCTTGAAGAGTTGGCTAAAAGGTCAGACTATATTTCAGTACATGTCCCCTTTACCACAGAAACCAAAAATCTCGTTTCTATTCAATTTTTTGAGAATATGAAAAGTGATGGTATGTTTATTGATTGTGCCAGAGGTGGGGTATGTGACGAGGCGGCACTCTATGAGGCACTGCTGAATAATAAAATTGGTGGAGCAGCTCTGGATGTCTTCGGGACCGAACCTACCTCTTTGGAAAATTGCCCTCTGCTCGGTTTGGACAATTTTATCTGCACCCCTCATCTGGGAGCATCAACGAGTGAAGCCCAGGAAAGTGTGGCTCTGAT
Organism: Desulfobulbaceae bacterium S3730MH12; assembly: GCA_001750925.1. Classification (GTDB taxonomy): domain Bacteria; phylum Desulfobacterota; class Desulfobulbia; order Desulfobulbales; family Desulfocapsaceae; genus Desulfomarina. The sequence goes on along the minus strand of MAXH01000012.1, from coordinate 105 downwards.
AATAGCAGAACAGCTATCAGACTACCTGTTGAAAGGTGCAGTGACAAATGCGGTCAATGTTCCGTCGGTGAGCGATGATGTCCTTGCTCAGGTCGGACCATATCT
>MAXH01000011.1 GCA_001750925.1 Desulfobulbaceae bacterium S3730MH12 | reverse complement strand
CCTCATGAGGTGGAGCGACAGATCTCTGTACCGCTCATGATACTCATGGTGGAGAGCAGCCAGCATTATGACGAGATACAGAGTAATAGCAAAAACAACAGGGCTTATGAGCGGCACGATCTGCTCGTTGCCCTCGATTATGACATCAGGAATATGACCCGGCAGTGTTTCCTGCGCGATATCAGCCTTGGTGGCGCCTATATAGAGACCGAGCAGGAGATGGAAATGGGGCAGATTATCACATTGGTTCTCACCTCCCCAAAATTAAAGAGCAGCTGCTCCATCGAAGCTCATGTTGTTCATATGGATGGCAAGGGCGCCGGGTTTCGTTTTCAGATAAACAGCTCCGAACAGCAGCAGATTATCAAGGCAATGATCGATAGCAGCATAAAATCACTTAACCGGCAGGAACAGGCAGAACTTTCTCCATCACCGGTTGTGTGATGTTTTGCTGTATATCAGCCTGTTCTCGTGTGTAAGACTCTGACTGACTGGAGCAAGTGATCGGAAAAATATCCGGATTCAAAAATACTCAAATAGCAGGGATTTCTATCCTGCCTCATCTTCCCCTGTCAGGGGAGCGAACATGACTTTCATATAAAGTACTGAATGGTCAAAGCACTGTCTGCAAAGAGAGTAGCTTGACCCTGTTTTCACAGCATCCTGACTGATGTTGGTCGGTCACTTTGCCCGGTAATTCTGGATTAATTGATTTAGATCAAGGCGTTTTTGGGATATGTTTTATATTTTTTACATTTTCTCACCATGGAGTTCGCAAAGCGGATAGAGGAAAGGTTACGGTTTTTTAGTTTTACGACAGCGTTTGTCCAGGGAGTGCACCATGGAATCATTCAAAAATAAAGGCATTAAAGAGATTATTGCGGATTTTCCGGAAATTGGAAACATTCTTGAAGAATATGACATTGGCTGCGGGCCCTGTACTGTCGGCATCTGTCAATTGAAAGATATTCTTGATATCCACGCGATGGAGCCTGATAAAGAGCAGGAACTAATGGCCCGGATTGAGGCAGCCATCTACCCGGAAAGAGGAATACAGATTCCTGTCAAAACCGCTCAAGCCTCAATTGCTGAAGATCAGTTACTCTATTCACCACCGATGCAAAGACTGGTGGATGAGCATGTTCTGATTAAGCGTTGGCTTGCCCTTATACCATTCGTGGTTGAGACGCTGGATTTGACAACAGCTGAAGGAATGCAGATTGTGAGAGATGGTGTCGATCTTATTCGATTCTATGCCGACAGGTTCCATCATGAGAAAGAAGAAGGGATTCTGTTTAAATATTTTGATGACACTACTGAAATTTTCCAGGTTATCTATGAAGACCACAGGCAGGCGCGTAATCATGTAAAAGAGATGCTCACTGCTATAGAGACAGAGGATAAATCATCACTGGCACATCATTTTACAGGATACGGCAGCTTGCTGGCCGAACATATAAAGAAGGAAGATGAGATATTATTTCCCTGGCTGGATCGAAAGCTCACAGCAGATCAGGTTCAGGAGTTAACTTATAAATTTGATCTGGCAGACATGCAGATTGGAATTGATATAGAAAAATACCGATTGTTTCTGGAACAGCTGGAAGAACAGGTTAGAGAAAGAACTTGAAATAACCTATTGGAAAAAGGAAATTATTATGTGTGAAAGCTATATTGTAAATTGCCAGTGTGGAAACAACAGTGCAGAGATCTTTTTTGGCAAAATGCTGCTGGATGAGACCTCCGTAGAGCGCCTTTTCTGTCCTGAGTGCAGTCAGGGACATGATGAGAATCAACTGCAGAGGGTCTGGGATAACGGGTGGGTGCTTGAATTAAATATGGATATTATCAGATTACACTCGTCAACCTTTGGTATCTCCGCCGATAGTCTCACCGCTGACTGGGTTTTTGACAGTGGTTATGTAACCTGGGTTGGTGTTACGCCTGACGATACCACGAGGAGAAATCAGGAACGTGATAAAATCCAGCACCTTGCTAAAACCGATGTCCTTGCCTATATAAAAGCGATGAAAGAATGGGGTATAGAACGCGAAAAACGTTTCAGCGAAGAGGGGTGGCGGAAAATGCGGGCACATTAGTCCGGCTTTACCTCTCTGAGGAAATTTGATCATACCATCAGACCTTCAATTCCATAATGTTACTCATCGAGAACTTACAGAACCCAACTCTGTTTGATCACCCGGTATCCGGGTTTGAGGTGATCGAGACCCATATCTCCTGGGTACTTCTGACCGGCCAATACGTCTATAAGATAAAAAAATCGGTGAATTTTGGTTTCCTCGATTTCTCAACACTTGAGAAGCGCCATTTTTACTGTGATGAGGAGCTGAGATTAAACCGCAGGCTGGCGCCGGGCTTGTATCTGGATGTGGTGACGATCCATGGTTCTGAAGAGCATCCTGAAGTGAACGGGAAGGGGGTTGTGATCGAATACGCAGTTAGAATGCAGCAATTCCCGCAGTCGGCGCAACTCGATCGAATCCTGGAGAAACACGGGCTTGATAAATTTGTTATGGACGATCTGGCCGGCAAGGTCGCGAACTTTCACCTGTCGCTGGATTCACTGGAACAGGGCAGTCGTTATGGTGATTTTAGCCATGTAGGGCAGGCGGTGCTGGACAATTATGAACACATACGTACCAGCCTTCATGATCAGATCAGTGCACCGTTGCTGAACAAACTCGAAGACTGGAGTAAACAGCAGCTGGAAGAACTGGCGGAGGTGATTCAACAACGAAAAGCACAGGGTTTTGTTCGTGAATGTCATGGAGATATGCATTTGAGAAATATCGCTCTGTGGGATGGCGATATTATTATTTTTGACTGCATAGAGTTTAATAAGAATTTCTATCACATTGATGTGATGAGCGACATTTCCTTTCTGGTGATGGATCTTGAAGCCCGCGGTCAGGAACCATTGGCGCAGCGTTTTTTAAATAGTTATTTAGAGGTAACCGGTGATTATGAGGGATTGAAGTTACTTTGCTTTTATAAAGTTTACCGTGCGTTGGTGAGAGCGAAGGTCGATGCATTACGTACAGGCCAGGAGGAATTCGGGACTAAGGAATATGATCAGACGGTTGAAGATTTCCTGCAGTATGTAAAACTGGCTGAGAGATATATTCATCCGGCAGCACCGTGTCTGTTAATCAATCATGGTCTCTCAGGTTCAGGGAAATCGTTTGGAACTCGTCTACTTCTGGAGAAGTATCCGGCTATTCAAATACGTTCAGATGTGGAGCGTAAACGACTGTTTTATGTTGCAAAAGAGAGCACCAGCACTGCTGCTGTCAAGGAGGGTATATATAGTTCTGATGCCAGCCACCGTACTTATGGTCGTCTGGTAGATCTTGCAGACTGTCTGCTGTCTGCCGGTTACTCAGTCGTGGTCGATGCAGCAAATCTGAAATCGCAGCAGAGACAGCAGTTCATCGAACTGGCCAGGTTGATAAACATTCCTTATTTTATACTTAATTTCAAAGCTTCTGAAGAGACACTGCGAAAACGAGTGAAAGAGCGTGCACAGCATGGGAGTGATATATCCGATGCCACACTGGAAGTGCTGGAAAACCAGATTGCCGGTTATGAACCGCTTTTACATGATGAACGGCAATTTACTATTGAGGTTGATACCGAGAAGGGCATTGATATTGAGAGAATTGTTGATCATATTTATAAGAATAGAGGAAATAGAGGAACACGTCACTGTTGTGAATAAAATATAATAGCGTTTGCACCTTGAATTCACCTGTGATATTTTGTTTTACCGATTACTGTTAACAGTAATCGTTTGCGATGTGTTGTATTTCTGGACAGGGTGCAAACACTGATTACCACAATTAAAAAGGAGACCAAACATGAAACTGATCTTACGCACTGTCTTACTTACACTGTCAATATCCCTGGCGTTTTCTTCCGCATGGGCCGATGAGTACTCAGATACAAAAAAGATGTTCGAAGAGGCTGGTGTCTCCGACATGTTTAATAGTGCTTTTGGTTATGCGCTGTTTCCGACCATTGGCAAAGCCGGGTTTGTAGTCGGGGGAGCTTATGGTAAAGGTCGGGTCTATATGGGTGGCAAGTACTACGGCGATACAGCGATGACCCAGGCGACCATCGGCTTTCAACTTGGTGGTTCCGGCTTCAGCCAAGTCATCTTTTTCCAGGACAAACGTGCATTCGGTGACTTTATCACCGGTAATTTTGAGTTCGGTGCAGATGTTCAGGCTGTCGCATTAACTGCTGCGGCTGGTGCCTCGGCCAATACCGGCGGAAGTTCAGCTACCGCCAGCGGCGGCAAAAATAATGCTAACGTAGGCAGTGCCGGGTACAATAAAGGCATGGCTACCTTCACTATCACCAAGGGCGGTTTAATGTATGAAGCCAGTGTTGGTGGGCAGAAATTCAGTTACGTTAAACGTTGAACTGACAAAAATAGATGAGCGCAGGATTCAAACTTTGCTTTACTGCCATCTATTTCGTGAACATCAAACATATCTTTTGGAATCTTGAATAATCTCCGGTGGCCAGGCTCGGGGCCACCGGAGATATTGTTACGGATGATTCGGGTTGTTATCATTATTTGAATTCATGAATAAAGATGTAATCGGTATCTTCTACCGAATTCAGCAGTCGTTTTTCCCGGGGCTTAACTCTTTATCACTTTGAATAAAAAAATGACTCTTTCAATAAAGAGTTAAGCACCCGATCAATAGCCTCTCACCTGCAATAACTATTTTCATAAAGTGCCCTCTGCTTCAAGATCGAAATTTTTCTCCTCTATCAGATAGATACAGGCCTCAACACTCTCGGTGTCATACTTGATCCCTTTGTTTGAACGGATCTCTTCCAGGGCAGCATCGATTCCGAGGGAAGGACGATACGGTCGATGGGATGACATTGCCTCAACTACATCGGCAACAGTAATGATTTTTGCTTCGAGCAGGATATCCGGGCCTGTAAGTCCACGGGGATAGCCGGAACCATCGAGCAGTTCATGATGTTGATAGACGATTTCCGCAACCGGCCAGGGAAAATGAATATTCTTCAGTATCTCATATCCCGCCTCACTGTGACATTGAATAATGGAACGTTCTTCTTTCGTCAGGGTGGTTGGTTTTGACAGATACTCAGATGGTAGGGCTACCTTGCCGATATCATGCAGCAGGGCCGCAAAATACAATCCCTGCAACTGATTTTCAGCCAGGCCAAGTTCCAAACCCATGGCATGAACCAGACGTTCCACTCTCATCTGATGTCCGGCTGTATACGGATCCCTTTTTTCGGCCGTTAAGGCAAGAGAGCGTACGGTTTCTTCGAGGTTCTTGTAGAGTTGATTATGGCTTTTCCAGAGTTCCTCTTCCGCGCGTTTACGGTCGGAAATATCCCGTGCCACCCCTCTGAAGCCAATGATTTCCCTATTCTCCCCGTAAAATGGCACACTGTTTTTTTCAATCACTACGGGCGAGCCGTTTTTATGCCTGCAGACAATTTCCAATCCGACAAATGGCTGCCCGGATATAATTTCTTTCCGAAGTTCCTTTCCCGCATGTTCTCCCTCGCCGGCGATCATAATATCAAACGGTGTTTTGCCGACAATCTCCTCCGGCAGATACCCCAGAAGGTCATGAACTTTCGGACTGGAGTAGGTGTAAACGCCGTCTTTATCTATCTCCCATATCCAGTCACTGGTATATTCCATCATCGACCGATATTGATCCTCACTTATCTCCAACGCTTCGAGCAAGGCCCCCCGTTCTTTCCATATGCGTTTACGCAATCGGTCACCAAGTACTGTCTGCCTGACCATATAGAAGGCGAGAAATGCAACAATGAGTAGAATCGCGGCGGCAACTGCCGACAATTTATTCCTGATCTTTGCCACCTCTGCAAGAACATCATCGATATAGAAGCCGGAACCGATGACCCAGCCCCATGGTTCAAACCCCTTGACATAGGATAACTTCGGCACAATCAGGCTGGCATCGTCTTTCCACTGCCACGTATAATCAACATATCCCGCACCATGCTCACGGACAACACGAACGAACTCGACAAAAAGGTGTTTGCCGTTGGTATCCTGGAACCCGGAAATATCCTTGCCAATCAGATCAGGGCGGTAGGGATGCATGATCATCTTTGGCGCCATATCGTTGATCCAGAAATAATCTTTTCTCTCCGGCCCGTAACGAAAATTCAATATATGTTTAATTGCTCGACCCTGGGCGTCTTCCTGACTTAACTCCCCGGTTTGTACCCGTTCTTCATAGGTACCCAGGATGGACCAGGTAGATTCTGTTAACTCATGTATCATTTCACGCTTTTGTACCATGAAACTTTCTTCCAGGGCGGGAAGGATTATAAAGAATGTGGCCAGAACAAAGAGAAGAATAGTGAGAATGGCGGGCAAGGCAATACGGATGGAAATTTGATAGGATGGATGTTTCTGAGCTGTACGGTACATTTCTCGCTCCGGACAGAGGGGGGGATTGCAGGCACAAAAATGCTGTTCTTGATTCTTTAAATATATCAGAAGACACAACAATATGAAAGTGTAGAGGAAGGGGAGCGGGCGATACTGCTAATGAATCACATGGCAGATGTCTTTTTCTCTGCTCGATGCCGCAGTTCCAGTAAAAACAGTCGTCCATAGTCATAAGCTGCAATACCGCTTAATAGGGCGGCGCAGCAGAGGGCGGGCCAGGTCCATGCAGGGAGAAGCAGGATAACAAGAAACAGGAAAAACTGGCTGACTGTTGCTATTTTACCGGACCATCTGACATCCATTTTTTTAAAAGAATCCCAGGATTTTATCGATGCGGCATAAATGGCAGTGAAGGCGACAAGCAGGTCGCGGGCAAGCAGGGCAGGAATCCACCAGCCAGAAAATTTTCCAGCAGAAACGAAAGTGATGAGAACCGAGAGAATAAACAGTTTGTCGGCAACTCCGTCCAGCAGACCGCCCTGCCAGCTCTGTACCTGCCATTTTCTTGCCACCCAGCCATCAAGAAAATCGCTGAAGCCACTGGCTAGAACAAGCCAGAGCCACAACCATTCCGGGGAGAAAGGGAAGATAAAGGCAAGGAAGAGTCGCCCTGTCGACAATGCATTGGGGATAAATCGGATAAAACCTTTCTTCATAACTTACTTTAAACTATTTCATTTCTGCTTGTAAATCCCTAACTGAAGATATTGGCCTCGGTATATTTAACCCGACAAGTCGGAAAACTTTTTGGAGTCGCTGGATAAGTGCCTTGGTGGTTACTCTAAGTTCCTGGTTTCAAACCTCTATCATGATTTCTTGTTTTTTATGACAGGGTTTCAGGAGTAAGGCACTAATGGTGACGAAAAAAGTAGCTGAACTTCATATGTAATCAGATTTATTTTTGGCAGCAGGTATGTTAAAATGAAAGAAATTGTAAAATTTATCATTCTTCATTGATTGTCTGGCTGGTCAGAATTTAAAAACGTCTAAGGAGTGATATGAGTATTCGCTTATTGGGTTCCCATGAAGCATACCACTACTGTAATCCTGAGAGTTTTACCTTCGAAACAACTGCTGAAATCGATGGAGTAACACGGTTTATCGGCCAGGAACGTGCCCTGGAGGCAGTGGGGTTTGGTATAGGTATTCGTCATCAGGGGTTTAATCTTTTTGTTCTTGGACCTGAAGGTTCCGGAAGACACTCAGTAGTACAATCATTTATCGATGAAAAGGCTGTTTCGGAACCGACTCCCAACGATTGGTGCTATGTCCAGAATTTCAAGATCAGCCATCGTCCGATTGCCCTTGAATTTGATCCGGGCACGGGTTCCATCTTTCAGCAGGAGATACATGAGCTGATCGATATGCTCAAAACTACTATCCCTGCAGTGATAGAGGGAGAGGATTATCAGGCTCAGAGACATGCAATAAAGGAGAATCTTGAAAAGAATATAGATGCCATATATCATGATGTGGAAGATAGGGCAAAAGAGGAAGGAGTGGCCGTCCTCAAGACGGAACAGGGAATACTGTTCACCGCCAGGGATAAGGAAGGAGCCCCGATGAACAGTGAGGCCTTTCTGGCTCAGCCAAAGAAAGAACGGAATCGGGTTAAACGTCTGATTGAAAAATACCAGGGAGAATTAACACAGGGCATTTACCAGGTTAGTATACTGAAGCGTGAGGCTGAAGAGCAGGGGAGAAAACTCAAAAAAGAGACAGCATGCCGGACAGTACTTCACCTGATTAGTAAATTGCATATAAAGTACAAGGCGAATGAGGCCGTGGTTTCCCATTTGAAAGATCTGGAGGAGGAGATCACGGAAAATGTCGATGATTTCCTTCAAACTCACGATCCCGGTGAGAAAAATCCCTTTATTGGTATATTGGCACCCTCCACAACCTTTCACCAGTATGAAGTCAACGTCCTGCTCAGTAATGAAAAGCAGGGTGCACCGGTAGTCTATGAAGATCTTCCCACCTATCAAAATCTCCATGGCAGGATAGAGCATCGTGCAAGTATGGGTGTTCTGAGCACCCATTTTACCCTGATTCAAAAGGGATCATTGCACAAGGCAAATGGCGGCTATCTGATTATTGATGCAGGGAGATTGTTAAGACAGCCTTTTGCCTATGAAGGATTGAAAAGAACTCTGAGATCGGAGAAGCTCAGGATAGAGTCTGTGGAAAAGCTTTTGGGGCTTATTTCAACGGTTAGTTTGAAACCGGAACCGATCCCTCTGCAGACCAAGGTGGTACTGATCGGTGATCCCGTCCTCTACTATCTCCTCAGTGCCTATGATCCTGAATTTCAAACCCTCTTCAAAGTTCAGGCGGATTTTGAGCATACAATGGTGCGGAACGAAGAGAATCAGCAACTTTATGCTTCTCTTCTCGCCAACCTTACCAGCAGCAAAGGACTGCTTCCTCTGCATCGTCAGGCAGTAGCAAAGGTTATCGAGCAGGCAGCCCGGGAGGCTGGGGATCGGGACAAGTTATCTCTTCATCTGAGTGGTTTTGTGGATCTCCTTCAAGAGGCCGACTATCTGGCTCGAAATGAAAAAAAGGAATGTATTGATGGTGAGGTGATTGATGACGCAATCACGGCAGTAAAAAGGAGGAGTGGCCGGGTAAAAGACAGGATACAGGAGAGTATTCATGAAGGAATCCGCGGCATAGAGACCTCCGGCAGCAGAGTAGGCCAGATTAACGGGCTTTCAGTAATGGCGCTGGGCAAGAGTATGTTCGGTCTGCCCACCAGGATTACCGCCCAGACACGACCTGGAGACAGCAAACTTGTCGATATTGAACGAGAAGTAAAGCTTGGTGGTGCCTTGCATTCAAAGGGAGTTTTAATCCTGGGGGCTTATCTCAGCTCCTGTTATGCCCGCACTATCCCACTGAGTCTTCGTGCCAGCCTGGTCTTTGAACAATCCTACGGCGGTGTTGACGGAGACAGTGCCTCCTGTGCAGAGCTCTGTGCTCTGCTTTCTTCTCTGGCGGAAGTTCCCATTAAACAAAATATGGCTATAACTGGTTCCATCAGTCAATTTGGCGAAGTACAGGCCATCGGCGGAGTAAATGAAAAAATTGAAGGTTTCTTTGATATTTGCCGTCATCGTGGTCTCAGTGGGGATCAGGGAGTGATCATTCCTGCTGTCAACAGAAGACACCTGATGCTGAAGAAATCGGTGCTGGAGGCGATTGATGCAAAGCAATTTCACCTCTATGGCATTGATACAGTAGATGATGCCCTCGAACTGCTGACCGGAATGAAGGCAGGAAAAAGAGGGGATGACGATGTTTTTGAAAAAGACTCCTTCAATGGACTGGTCGAGAGCAGGTTGTACAGCTTTGCCAGAAATCTTCAGAAATTTAAGCAGAAAAAGAAATGATTAACTTCAATCGGCGCTTTTTTCTCCGTATCTTTTTCTTTTCTTCAGTCTGGTTTATCCTGACCGGAGTTGACACCACAAGCTGGATGGTCGGTGTACCGGCTGTGCTGATCGCTTCAGGTCTCAGTCTCATGCTGGCTCCCCCTTCTCAGTATCAGATAAGTCTGGCCGGTGTCTTCCGTTTTATTCCGTTTTTTCTGCGCCAATCGCTCCATGGGGGTATCGATGTTATGCGGCGTGCCCTCTCTTTCCGTCAACTTCTCGATCCGGGACTGGTCTCTTACACCACTTTTCTGCCAGAGGGATCAGCCAGGATTCTTTTTGCAAATACCATCAGCCTGCTTCCCGGCACATTGAGCGCCGAGCTGCATGGAAACAGCGTGACTATTCATACCCTTGACCGGGGGTTGCCCATTTGGGCAAATATCCAGGGCCTGGAATACCATATTGCAGCCCTGATGCGCATTTCACCGGAAAAAATGAACAACTCATGAGCTGGATGCATACTACCTTTGCTTTGATTTTACTCCCCGCTATTGTCGTTGGTTTGTTTCGCATATTGAGGGGTCCAACCGCTGCTGATCGAATGGTGACGGCACAGTTGTTCGGCACCTGTGGAGTAGCTATCCTGCTGCTGCTGAGTACAGGAATGGGCAATCCCGTGTTGCTCGACATCGCCCTGGTCTTTGCCCTGCTGGCAGCACTGACCACCATGACCTTTATCCGTCGCACCTGGCATGGTTCCGGTAAAAAAAAACATGGATATTCTATATCATAGCGGCACTCTGCTCATCCTCCTCGGCTTGCCATTTTTTCTGTCAGGCACCGTGGGGCTGATTCGCTTTCCAGACATCTATACCCGGCTGCATGCCTTGACTAAAGCAGATAATGTGGGCTTAGGCTTTGTTGTCAGCGGCCTGGCCCTCCAATCCGGCAGTTGGGCTGTAACGGCAAAGCTTTTACTTATCTGGCTGCTGGTGCTGATTGCTAGTTCCGCCTCCTGCCACCTTATAGCCCGAAGCGCCATGCAGAAAAATATTCAACCATGGACACGATGATGAGCTATTTCATTTTCACCATCTTTGACATTGTGCTGGTATTGTCAATGGTGTGGATTGCCTGGCATCTGCTGGGTACCGAAGATATCTTTAAGGCGGTTGTACTGTTTATTTCCTTTGGACTGTTGATGGCTTTAGCCTGGGTCAGAATGCGGGCACCTGATGTGGCGCTGGCCGAAGCTGCTCTTGGCGCCGGGTTGACAGGCCCGCTTTTTCTCTCTGCCCTCAGGCGGATGAACCGACCCCGTAAAGGTGATCGAAGGCTTGACAGCGACGAGAAGAGGTAAAAGTTGATGAGTAGAACCGGAAAAAATCACAAACGGCTCGATGGTTTTCAACGGTTGCTCCTGCTGTTTGTTATCTGTATGGTTGTGCTGCTTGGTTATATTATCTGGTCTACGCCCGGAAGCAAGCCCGTACTTACAGGCGCTGTTGCTCAAATGCAGGAGTACAGTGGAGTGGAAAGTCCGGTAACAGCAGTACTGCTCAATTTTCGTGGCTATGACACCCTGCTGGAGGTCATGGTGCTGCTGCTTGCCGTTATTGGCACCTGGTCTTTGACAGAGGCTTTTTTCCCTGTACAGAGATCAGAGATAAGCCCGGTGCAGATGGGAGCCGTTCGTCTGCTTGCTCCTGTAATGTGTCTGGTTGCCGCCTATCTTGTATGGCAGGGCAGCCATCTGGCAGGAGGAGCATTCCAGGGCGGCGCAATTCTCGGCGCAGCAGGGGTTCTGATGTTGGTAACAGAACTGCCGGCGCTGCGAACTATCCCTGTCCTGCCGCTCCGTATTGGTCTGGTGTTTGGACCACTGTTCTTTGCAGGGATAGCTCTTATTTGCCTTCTTTTTACCGGTGACCTGCTTGGCTACCCCAAAGGAGCCGGCGGCTGGTTGATCCTGCTTATCGAGACTGCTTGCGCCATCTCCATCGGTCTTACCCTGGCATTGCTCTTTGCCGGTGGCCGCCCTGACAAAGAATTTATTTGGAAAAACAATCCATGATCACCACCCTTATATACAGCCTGACCGGGCTGATACTCTTTGGCATGGGATTTTTTACCTTGATTATTCATTCTCATCCGCTGCGGAAGATCCTGGCAGTCAATGTTATGTCCACCGGGGTTTTTCTGATACTTGTTGCCACCGCTTACATCCCTTTGGGTGAGGGTGAAATCGACCCTGTACCCCATGCTATGGTACTAACCGGTATTGTGGTTTCGGTAAGTGTTACTGCCCTTGCCCTGATCCTGGCCTGCCGAATACAGGAAACATCGAACTCCTCTCTGCCGGGGAGGAAGCAACAGGGAGAGGTTCCAGAGGAATCAATCCGGTGACTGTTTTTCAATTCAGTTCTCCGGCATGGATGGTCTGTCCTGTCATTTTGCCCCTGATAGCCGGTCTTTTCTGTTTCCTGTTCAGCCACAGAACCTTTGCCATCGCCCTGGCTGCTGCTCTGGCTAACCTCCTTGTCGTCTGTCTTCTGACCGGCCAACTCCTTGTCTTTGGTCCCATGCGCTGCCATATGGGCGGTTGGCAGCCACCCCTTGGCATCACTCTGCGAACCGATGGTCCTGCTCTGCTTATGTTGTTGATGACTGCAGTCACGGGTCTTGCCATTACCCTGTATGCCAAGGGATATTTCTCCTATCGTATCTCTGACCCCAGGCGTGCCGGCCGCCACCAGCGGCAGCAACGCTATTTCTGGCCTCTCTGGATGTTGCTGCTGGCCGGTTTAAATGGTTTATTTCTTTCAAACGATGTTTTTAATGTCTATGTAACCCTGGAGCTTATTGGGATCTCCGCCGCATCACTGGCAGCTCTTTCCGGGAAACCTGCCTCCCTGCTTGCATCATTTCGCTATCTGCTTGTCAGTCTGCTGGGATCACTGACTTACCTGCTTGGGATTGTGTTTCTTTACAGGTCAAACGGAGTGCTGGACCTGGATTTATTACAAAATTTAGCCGCCAATGGGCTGGGTATACGTACCGCCCTGGCTCTGATGAGTGTCGGGCTGCTATTGAAAACCGCCTTGTTTCCCCTTCATTTCTGGCTGCCTCCAGCCCATGCCAATGCCCTTGCTCCGGTAAGCGCCATCCTTTCCGCCCTGGTGGTAAAAGGATCATTTTATATGTTATTCAGGTTCTGGTTTGAAACATTTCAATCCACTATTACACTGCCGGCACTAAATTTTATGGGATTTCTGGGTGCAGTTGCAGTTCTCTGGGGTGCGGTACAAGCCATACGTCAGCACAGGTTGAAGCTGATGGTGGCCTATTCCACTGTGTCCCAACTTGGCTATCTGTTCATCGCTTTTCCCCTGGCCGGGGTTGATGGAGGAATACCTGTATGGAGCATCGTTATCTTTATGGCTCTGGCACATGCCTGTGCAAAGTCGGCTATGTTTATGGCAGCAGGAACTGTCTTTCTACACCTTGGCCATGATCGAATCAAAGACTTAAGCGGGGTCAGAGCCAGCCTGCCGATCACGGTTTTTGCCTATGGCATTGCCGGGGTCAGTCTTATGGGGTTGCCGCCCTCGGGCGGGTTTGTCGGTAAATGGCTGCTGCTCACTGCGTCGCTGGGTTCTTCGCAGTGGTGGTGGGCGCTGGTAGTAATAACCGGCAGTTTGCTGGCATCGATCTATGTGTTTCGGGTTATGTCCCGCCTCTTTGTTATTCCTGAAGGATTTCCATTAAAAAAATCTGAGCCCCACTTTCGGCTGCTGGAATGGCCGGCCATGGTTCTTGCCCTAATCTCCCTATTTCTCGGCCTGGCTGCATCCTGGCCCCTGTACATTCTTGCTCATGGCACCACCACACTTGCCAAGGTCTTTGCTGGAGGCCTGCCATGAACTGGGGACAATGGCTTCTGGTGTCTATACTGCTCAGTTCGTTTATCCCCGGCATCATCATCTTTGGCCTGCCCGAGAAAAAACATCGGTTGCGCACTGTACTCAATATTTGCGGATCAATCGCTAAGATAGCATTGGTTCTGACCATGGATATCGGGGTTTATTTTGGTCATATTTTTGAAATCCGACTGTCAATTGTACCAGGTGTGGAGCTGCTGTTAAATGGAGATCCACTGTCTGCCCTCTTTGCCACCTTGTCCAGTGTGCTCTGGCTGCTGACCACAGTTTATGCTGTGGGCTACCTTGAAGGTTCCCCCAATCGCAGCCATTTTTTCGGCTACTTCAGCCTCTGTGTAACCGTAACTATTGGTATTGCCCTGGCTGGAAATCTGGTCACTTTTCTCCTGTTTTATGAGATGCTCACCTTGACCACCTATCCGCTGGTTATCCATAGAGGCACAGAAAAATCCCTGCGGGCTGGACGCAATTATCTTATCTATGCCATTGGCGGCGGCGCTGTCTTTCTTTTTGGTGTGGTTTCGCTGCAGACTATTGTCGGACCTGTTGATTTTACAGCATCAGGATTCTCTTCTTCATTTGTCGACACTCACGCCACGATCCTGATTTTAATCTTTATTCTGCTGATAATCGGCGTTGGGGTAAAGGCCGCGCTCGTCCCCCTGCACGGTTGGCTGCCCCAGGCCATGGTGGCACCGGCACCGGTGAGTGCCCTGCTCCATGCGGTAGCGGTGGTCAAGGCCGGGGCCTTTGGTATTATTCGTATAGTCCTTGATGTATACGGCGCTCAGAATCTGCTTTTTCTTGGGGTTTTGCCTCTGCTTGGCGGGGTTGCTGCCATCACCATCCTCTACGGTTCTGTTCGTGCCTTGCAGCAGGATGACCTCAAACGGCGGCTTGCCTTTTCCACCATCAGCCAGGTATCTTATATTGCTCTGGGCATGAGTCTGGTTGACCAGCCGCTTGCTGTCATTGGTGGTCTTGTTCACCTCGTGCACCAGGGGCTAATGAAAATAACCCTGTTTTTCTGTGCCGGTAATCTTGCCGAAACCCTCGGCATCCATCGTATCAGTGAGATGGATGGTGTGGCTCGACGTATGCCGTTTACCATGGCAGCGTTTACTGTCGGTGCCCTCGGCATGATCGGTATCCCTCCAACTGTGGGGTTTGTCAGCAAATGGTATCTCGGTCTCGGCGGGCTGGCTGCAGGAAACTGGTGGGTGGTGGCTGTTTTGGCGGTAAGTAGCCTTCTCAACGCTTGTTATTTTCTACCGATTCTGACCAGAGCATGGTTTGGCAAACAGCAGGAACTGTGGCCTGACGAGCAGTACACTGGCAGGTTTGAGACTCGCCTAATGCTTCTGATACCTCCCCTTATCACTGCTTTCATCGTCATAGCCGCCGGGGTGGTGGCTAATGCCCAGATCAGTCCATTGGCCTGGGTTCGTTTTATTGTCAGGGGGTACACCTTGTGATTTTTGCTGATCTTCAGACCATGGGCCATGCTTTATTCCTGTCATTGGTGGCAGGAACACCCCTGCTCATGGCAGCAGCTTGCTGTACTCCGATGAAGAAAACAGTTGTACACTTCCTCCCTCTGGCAGCCGTACCTGCCTTAGCTGTTGCCCTGACAGCACCGGTTGGTCTGGTCGCAGAAATTGGCTGGTTTTTTATGGGCGGTCGAATGGGACTGGATGAAATTGGCCGTATTTTTCTCTGTCTCTCCGGGTTTATCTGGTTTCTCGCCAGCTTCAGCAGCCGGAGCATGCTGAAAAATAACCAGAATCAGACACATTATCTTTTTTTCTTTCTAACCAGTATGTGTGGAAACTTCGGACTCATTCTCGCCCGTGGTTTGCTTGGTTACTATCTTTTCTTTGCTCTGATGAGTTTTGCCGCTTATGGTCTGATAATTCAAAACGGGACAGAAAAAGCCAGGAAAGCCGGAAGAATCTATCTCATTCTGGTAATGATTGGTGAAGTTGCCCTGTTCACTGCGCTGATCATCCTGGTACACAGCACCGGGAGTCTTGCCATTGATGATATTGCAGGAGTTATTCATCAGCCTCTGGTATTTGCACTCTTGTTTATCGGCTTTGGTGTTAAAATCGGTGCTCTGCCTCTCCATGGCTGGATGGTGCCGGCTTACCAGGCAGCACCTATCCCCGCGGCTGCTGTTCTTGCAGGAGCTATGGTCAACGCAGGTATTCTGGGCTGGCTGCGTTTCCTACCCCCCGGTCTGACATCCTACCCTCAAGGGGGCGTGTTCTTTATTGCTGCCGGGGCACTTGCCGCGGTTTATGGAGTTATCACTGGTCTGTATCATAAACAGGCGGGAGCTGTGCTCGGTTGTTCAAGCATCAGCCAGATGGGACTGATAACCGTCATTTTCGGCCTGGGGCTTGTTGATCATGAGGCCGGGCTCCATGCCACTCCGGTTCTCATTCTGTATGTCGTACATCATTCCCTGACTAAAAGCAGTCTGTTCTTTGGTTATGACTTAGCTGCAAGTCGAGGCAGGATCTTGTCGCATCTGCAGGTGGCAGCTATCCTGCTGCCTGCTCTGGCTCTGGCAGGTCTGCCGTTAACCGGCGGTGCAATAGCCAAAAGTGCATTCAAGCAATTGACCGTAACCCTCGGTGAACCCTGGTATGGACTGAGCACCTTTTTCCTGCCCATAACAGCGATGGGTACAACTATGCTCATGCTTCATTTTATTTGTTTGCTCAGGGATACGGAAAAGAGGGGCAATTCAGAGAGAGCTGGAAGTGGCATAATTTTCACTGTCAGTTTTATTGCCACAGCTATAACTCTCTGGCTGTGGCCTGCCGCCGGGTTTTTTGTAAGCAATTCTCTGTCCTGGACAAAATTCTGGCAGGCTCTTT
Source organism: Desulfobulbaceae bacterium S3730MH12 (assembly GCA_001750925.1). GTDB lineage: Bacteria > Desulfobacterota > Desulfobulbia > Desulfobulbales > Desulfocapsaceae > Desulfomarina. The sequence continues at coordinate 2,502 of MAXH01000011.1, read as the reverse complement.
GGCCTGTGGCGGGGGGCTGTCTATTGTTCCTGGCATGGCGTCGATTCTTTATCAGGGAAAAACAGACCCTTGATGATGTAAAAAAACAAACTATTTTTGATATTGTTTTGTTTAGATTTGGGAACCTTTTGCAGGAAAAAGAATGGCAAACTCAACAACAGGGCAGATTTATCTCTTACCTGTCCGGATTTGTGCCACAACTGAGAAGATCGGAAAAAATCATGGGAAGATGGAAGGTGGTAGGGCTGTCTTATCTTCTACTTTGCCTCTGCATGCTTTTTTTGCTGTTAAGACTATGAAGGAATTATTTGCTCACCTTCTAACGGTTTTTCATTCCCTTTGTGTTTGATCAGTTCTTCGAGATAACTTCCATCGATTTTTTCTTTTTCCAGTAGTTCCGTTGCCGCTTCTTCAAGAATATCTCTCTTCTTGCCCAGAAGTTTCATTGCAACTGTATACTGCTGGTCTATGATATTGCGTACCTCGTCATCAATGAGTCGTGCTGTTTCATCACTGTATTCACCCGTTGCGGTACGCTTTTGTCCAGCCTGCAGGAAGATGGCTTGTGGTTCACTCTTATAATAGACCTGTCCAGCTTTTTCACTCATTCCATATTCAGTGACCATGCTGCGGGCAATGTCGGTGGCCTTGGCCAGGTCATTATGGGCCCCGGTGGAGATATCTTTAAAAATCATTTCTTCGGCAGCTCTACCGCCGAGCAGTGAGGCAATTTTCGCCAGCAGTTCGGTTCTCATCATAAGAAAACGATCTTCGGTGGGAACCTGCATGGTGTAGCCAAGGGCTGCAATGCCCCGGGGTACAATAGTTATTTTTTTCACCGGATCAGTCCCTGGTAGAGAAAGGGCAACGAGAGCGTGGCCCAACTCGTGGTAGGCGACGATTTTCCGTTCTTTCGGGTTGATCAGCCTGTTCTTTTTTTCAAGTCCGGCAACAACGCGTTCGACAGCCTCCTCAAACTGATCTTTTTCCACTTTTTGTTTTCCTGCCCGTACTGTTAATAGAGCAGCCTCATTGACCAGGTTGGCCAGGTCGGCTCCCACCATCCCCGGAGTCATATTGGCAAGTTCTTGTACATCAATATCGCCAAGTTTCTTTATTTTTTTGAGATGCACCTGCAGGATTGCAATACGGCCCTGTTTGTCGGGCCGATCGACGAGAACCTGGCGGTCGAAGCGACCTGGTCTCAAGAGAGCAGGGTCAAGTACTTCCGGGCGGTTGGTGGCGGCCATCAGGATAACACCAACATTGGGATCGAAGCCGTCCATCTCAACCAGGAGCTGATTTAAAGTCTGTTCCCGCTCATCATGCCCGGGAACTCCACCAAAGCCCCGGGCTTTGCCGAGAGCGTCCAGTTCATCAATAAATACAATACAGGGCGCATTGGCATTGGCCTGATCAAAGAGATCCCGTACCCGGGCAGCCCCCATACCGACAAAGAGTTCAACAAATTCAGAGCCGCTGATACTGAAAAAGGGAACCTGACTTTCACCGGCAACTGCCTTGGCCAGAAGTGTTTTTCCTGTACCTGGAGGGCCGACCAGAAGTACACCCTTTGGCAGGGAACCACCGAATTCAAGATATTTTTCAGGGTTTTTCAGGAAATCGATAATTTCCACAAGTTCTGCCACGGCCTCGTCCACTCCAGCCACATCTTCAAAGCTGACGTTCACATCCTCCTGTTTATGCACTTTGGCCTTGTTCTTACCAAGGGTCATAAAACCGGGCTGCTGGGCACTAAGACGTTTCATGAGAAAGAACCAGATTCCTACAAAAAGAAGAACCGGAACTATCCATGACAGAAGATCTCGAAAAAATGTCGATTCAATGGTAGCGGAATAATTGACGTTATATTTATCCAGCAGTTCGGAGGTCTCAGGGTCAACCCTGATGGTACGGAAATGCAGCTCTTTCTCAGCACCTGTCTCCGATTGCATTCGTCCTTTAATTTGATTTTCGGTAATAGATACCTCAACTATCTTACCTTTTTTGAGTTGCTGGAGAAACTGGCTGTAAGGGATTGTTGTTATGGTATGTGTTGTTGCCAGATAATTTTGCAGGATCAAGACGATCCAGATGCCGATAATGAAATACCAGATCGAGACCTTATGGTGTTTTTCCATGTTCATTTTTCACCTCGAGAATGCCACCTGAAATGACTTTCTGCGAATTCATCACCTGTGAGTATGATTGCAGGGTAACATTACCATTTTTCAGTAGTTTTTGCTGACTTATCTTGACAGCCATACTCTGAGGCTGATACAGTTTGACATTTCATGTGAACTGCGGGCTAGTTCAGGAATAATTCTTAAGATGTTGAATTGAAGGCAGTAGTGTCCGGTTAAGGATTCGAAGTCTACGCTATCTGCAAGAGGGTTTGTGGGTTGTTTGCAGTAAAAAGCGGAAGAAATCAACCCACAAATCCGCACGATACGTGTTGCAATTTCTAACCGGACATTACTGAACTGAAGGAGAAATGCAGTG
>MAXH01000010.1 GCA_001750925.1 Desulfobulbaceae bacterium S3730MH12 | reverse complement strand
CCTGTATCGACAAATGCAGCGCTATAACATCAAAGACTGAGCCCTCATTACCATTTTCAGTTCCAATCCAACTTTATCCTTTCCTTGATTTTTCTTTCCAACAAATAACCCGAATAAATCGGAATTTTAGAATGCTTGGATAAGTGCCATGAAAGTATATTCAACCATATAATTTTAAACGACCTTCCTCGATTTCTTGTTTTTTATTGCAGAAGTTCTGGAGTAAGGCACTAAACGATATATACGTGTCACAAGGTGATACAAGGCACCATCCAACAATTGTCCCAAAAGTGTAGCTCCGGGACATCTTTGGGACAATTGTTGGGACACTTCTCTGAAAGTGTCCCACTGACGCATACTGTTCCGCACACTACTTATAGTACATAATATCATTTTTTAGTGACGTTATAATAATGACTTAAGTCTTTTTTATTTAGAAATACAAAATGAAGTACTGTTATGGCACGCATCCTGCTAATAAAAAGGCATGAGACAAACAAAAGACACTTTCTTCAATCATCAAGGAGATGCCATGAGCGATACAACACTGACCAAATTACGAACCCAGACAAAAGTACAAGATAAAAGTAAAACTACTGTTTCTGCAGAAGTTGATAAAGTTATCATCGGTAGTATTGCTGCCTTTACCGGAGTTGTAGGACTGTGGAGTGTTGCCTGTCTTATGAGTGCCCTGTTTCAGGCTGGCGGACCTTTGAACCTTGCTGCAGGTTATTTCAAAGCTCTGACTGGAATGTAAACTTCCAGGTTCCAGGCGATATATCGCCTGGAAGAAAAAAATCAAATAGAACAAAAAAGCCGGCAGGATTTATATCCTGCCGGCTTTTTTAGTCCCTTACTCCAGAATTTCTGTAATAAAAAACCCTGCAATTTTCTAACTGGTGCAATTTTCCCTAGCAAGTATTATAATTTCATATCATTAATGATAATGACTCTTTAGTCAGCATTATTCTCTTTGAAAACTCAGTTATATTCCTGGAGACGCTAATACAATGCCCATCCTCGTCCGTAACCTGCTTGTATGCTTTCTATTTACCATTTTGGCACTATTCCTGGCTCTGCTTTGGTTTATGGAGCATAGACATCCAAGCCAAGACTACAGTAAACTTGTTGAACGACTCGCCAATGATCAAATTGTTATGCTTGAATTTACCGGCAACAAGGTCGCTTTTACTGATCAGGACGCGCGCACTTTTGTGACAACAGTTCCAAGTGTCGCTCAATTTCTTGAACGAGTTCAGGGAAAAGATATTCGTGTCGTCGTAAAACAAGACAGATTCAACCTTATCTACTTAACTGTTATTGCAGTATTTATAGTCGTACTGGTAATGGTGGCCTGGTGGTCTCTCCAACGGAGCAAAAATGAGGATAATAATTTTGCCAGTGACAAACTGGTCAGTCTGAACGGTGATGACCTTAATCTGACTTTCGACGATATCGCTGGAATACCTGAAGCCAAAGAAGAACTCGAAGAGGTGGTTTCCTTTCTCAAGTCTCCTGATAATTTTACAAGGATTGGCGCAACTATCCCAAGAGGAATTCTGCTCCAGGGCCCACCCGGAACAGGTAAAACACTGCTGGCAAAGGCCGTCGCAGGAGAAGCCGGAGTACCCTTTTACAGTTTCAGTGGCTCTGATTTTGTTGAAATGTTTGTAGGAGTTGGCGCCTCCAGGGTCAGGGATCTTTTTAAGGAAGCAAAAGAAAACTCACCCTGCATAGTTTTTATCGACGAAATAGATGCAGTTGGTGCCAGCAGAACCAGTGGCAGCTCAGCAGGAGGTCAGGAAGAAAGGGGCCAGACACTTAATGCACTGTTGGTAGAGATGGATGGCTTTGATACAGAGGACACCATTGTGGTGCTTGCGGCTACCAACCGGCCCGATATTCTCGATTCAGCTCTGAAACGACCGGGACGCTTTGATCGACAGATCAATCTGCTTGCCCCCGACGTAAAGGGAAGAATGAAAATATTGGAAGTACATGGTCAGAAAGTCAGGTTGCACCCTGAGGTTGATTTTGAGGTTCTGGCTCAGGCAACGCCTGGTTTTACCGGTGCCGAACTTGCAAACCTCGTTAACGAGGCCGCTTTACTGGCGGGAAGGAATGGGCAGGATCAGATAATCAATGCTAATTTTGACAAGGCCCGTGACCGTATCCTGATGGGGGTGGAGCGCAAAGGACTGATCATGACTGACAGGGATCGTAAAGTTCTGGCTTACCACGAAGCGGGCCACGGAATTCTTGCCAATAAATTACCAGATTCTGATCCTTTACATAAAATAACAATCGTTCCAAGAGGCATGGCACTTGGACAGACACAGCAAATAGCGATCAGTGACCAGCATGCCTATTCAAAGCAATATCTGCTCAGTAAGATAATTGTCCTTATGGGGGGACGAGCTGCAGAAGAGCTGGTTTTTAAACAACAGACTACCGGTGCCCAGGGAGATCTTCTTACTGCCACACAAATAGCTACTGATATGATCTGTAAATGGGGGATGAGTTCAACTCTTGGCCCTCAGGCATTCTCGATCGATAGCGGAGGTTTCCTGGACGGGGTCAGCGGTCGGTTGCCCATGGGACATGATACTGAGAGATTTATTGATCAGGAGGTGAATGAACTTCTCAGCAACTGTTTTGCCCAGGCGCTCCAAATGCTCAAAGAAGAGAGAGCCCTTCTTGACAATCTTGTTGAAATTTTGCTTCAGGTCGAAACCCTGGATGGAGAGGAATTTGATATTATCGTTGACTGCAGTGTAAAAAAAGAGGCGGTAGCCACAGAGTTCCCGGAACCGGACTGCAGCACCTGTAACGCAAGAGAGAACTGCAGCCATGCCACTGGAGTGGAAGATGAAATCGTTGCGTAGACTTAGCAGGATAACCTTTCTGGGAACAGCTCTTTTATTGGGATTGCTTGTCCTTACAGGTTATCGTCAGAACAACCTGATGGGTGACTACAGTACCATTGTAAAGGAAAGTGAAAGAACTATCTTTCTCTATGCAACCGTCCGCGAGCAGACCACAGAAGGCCTCCTGTCAAGAACCCCCTCACCTCTTTTAGCGGCAGCCAAAGAATTCGAGAAACTTCATGGCAGATACACCTCAATGCTTGACAATCACCTCATTCCAAGCCAATACAAACTCACTTTTTTGCAAAACCTTGACCTGGAACAGGTGGTAATAAACTTAAGGAACCTAGCAGAAAAACCAGACAACGATGGTCTAATTTTAACCATTCTCAATCAGCTTCGCCAGATCAATAAACAGTTTCTTCAATTTGACAGAATAGTAGTCGGTGAGATGAGAAACAGGGTCATGCAATATCAAAAACAAGCCCTGATCCTAATGGGACTGATCATTGCTTTGACCTGTTTTACCCTGATAATACTCTATCAGAAGTCTGTAAAACCCTTGCTTGACCTGGCCTCCCAGGCTGAACATTCTCTGTCGGACGGTGAATTTATTACCCTTGCCATGGAGAAAAACAGCAGTGTGGAAGTCAAGGCATTAATCGCTTCTTTTAATCAACTGCTTCACTCTCCCCGGGAAAACAACTCCGCCGATCTGACACATGACCGGAGAGAGGCAGAATTTTCTGCAATTGTCAACGAAGTAACAAATGGACTAAACGGGATCATCAACTACTCACAACTCCTTGCAGATTATTTTGAGAAAGAACAGCTGAATGATGAACAAAAGCAGATACTCTATAAAATTATTGAAAATGGAGAAAAGAGTGCTATCATTCTTCAAAAAGGTCTGCATGGAGGAAATGTATAGTAAAAAACAAAAACCAAATTCCCATGCGGAAACATCCCATACTACTTCCAAGTTTGCCTTGACACTCAATCCTAAAAACAGTAAAGCATCGTCACCCGGTGCTACTTGGACGCAGCACACTGTTTAGTAGTAATGCTTATCTTCCTCGTTATATTTTGCACATTAAAAACTAGCCAATTAAAGTAATTTAGCATATTCTTCATTTCACTCTGACAACTACCTACCGGAGCACAAAAATGATCAAAACCCTTTTATTATCAACTAGTTTTATATTCCTTTCGGCAACTCTGTTCTTTGCCGGCAATGGCCTTGCCACTGAAGAATACGATGAGGAAGCATATGGCCCTGAAAAGACGATTGAATGGAACAAACCGATAAAAGCCACCTTTGATCATAAGACCCACACCATGGATATCGGTCTGGAATGTTCTGATTGTCATGATGATCTGTTTGAAATGGAGGCAGGTGTCGCCGAAGAAAATGAAGATTTTACTATGAAGGCCATGGCTGCCGGCCAATCTTGTGGCAGTTGTCATGATGGTGACACCGCATTTGCAACAGATACTAATTGCGCGGCATGCCATAGTTTTTCCAAGGATCAGATAGTCTGGGATGAACCCACAAAAGCTGCATTTAGCCACACTTCCCATGTGGAAGAGTTTGGACTGGAATGCGAAAGCTGTCACAGTGAAGCATTTACCATGAAAAAAGGCGCAGCAGCTGCCAATAATGATTTCACAATGGCCGCCTTTAAAAAAGGGCAATACTGCGGCTCCTGTCATAACGGTGATGATGCCTTTGACTCCGCAACCCAATGTGAATCCTGCCACTTTCAACCCACTGATAAAATTATCTTCACGCAACCTGTGAAGTCAGTTGTCTTTGATCACTCTATTCATGTGGAAAAAGCAGAACTCTCCTGTGAATCTTGTCATAAAGAAGTTTTTACCATGAAAAAGGGTACTGTTGAAGGCCAGGAACTGATCATCTCTGATAATCCTGTGGAAAAAAGGAAATACCTCGTAAATCTTCACAAAAAGTACTGCGGTACCTGCCATGATTCATCACAGGCTTTTGGTTACCTTACCCGTTGTACTGTCTGCCATATAGGAGTCAAAGGGTTAAAGGAACTGACCGGTGAAGGCAAGAAGAAAGACGCACATGGGAAGAGCGGCCACTAAGATACATATCCTGACATTTAATAAAGTTTGGGTCTATTCGAATTAGTTGTCTATAGATTATTAAACAGCTGTATCTGTTATATTGCTGCTGTATTGTGACATATAAATTCAAGAGAGGAAAAGATGACAGGCAGAATGGTTAATATTTCAAAGAAGTGGGGTTTTCATGGCGTGGAAGCCTTGAAAGATGCAAGTCCCGGATACAAAATGGTAATGGGATTTTTTGTCCTCCTTACTCTTGCAGGGTTGGCTGTCGGCCTCCATGCTTTATTCGTGGGATATCATCACGTCTATGGTGTGACCAGACAAATTTCCTGGGGAATAATGATTTCAGCTTACATTTTCTGTGTCGTGACTTCAACTGGCCTCTGTATTGTCTCATCCATCGGCCATGTTTTTGGCGGGGAAGCATTTATGCCCATTGCCAAACGTGCGGTCTTCATGTCGATCATTTTTATGTTCGGCGGGTTCTGCATCATCTTCTTTGACATTGAAAACCCCTTCAGGATGGCAATCTGGAATGTCTTCTCGCCAAACTTTGCATCAAATATGTGGTGGATGGGAACTCTCTATGGTGCATACCTGGTTTTCATGGTCATTGAGTATTATTTTCTGCTCGACCAAAACCACACCCTGTCAAGATTGATGGGATTTTTTGGATTAGTCGTCGGAATAGCCGCCCATAGCAACCTCGGAGCAGTATTTGGTATGCTGCACGGTCGTCCCTTCTGGTATGGCCCCTACCTGCCGATTTACTTTATTTTCTCTGCTGCAATGTCGGGTGGTTGTGCCATTCTGTTTTTTACTACCCTCGGCTGGAAAATTAACCCTGAAATCATGAATCAGCGTATGGAGCGAGCTGTCAAAGCTGTAACTCAGATTACCATTTTCCTCATTTCTGTAATAATCTTCTTCACTATCTGGAAAATTCTCACAGGAATGGTGTCTGAAGGTAAACAGCTGGTTCTCATGTCCCTTTTAACCGGTAGCTATGCCGTTAACTTCTGGGTGTTTGAAATTTTCCTCGGCATGTTCCTGCCTCTCTATCTCCTGATCCGTTCCAAAGGAAATAATTTCAATTTAATCTTATGGGCAACTGGCCTTATGATGATCGGCATCTTCTTCATGCGTTATGATATCGTTGTCCCCGGCCAGATGGAGTCAGTCTACCACTCACTCGGAGTTGTTGAAGAGGCAAATCTACTCACCTACACCCCAACCTTTCATGAAATCATGGGCTCGCTCTTTGGTATTGGCTTTATTGGATTAGCCTACTTTGCCGGCGAAAAAATGCTCAACGGTCATCAGCTTGAGGAGCATGAGATTGTTCCGGAAGGTGGTTATATTTGTCCTGGTTGTGGTGCCATCCACTTTATGGAAGAAGGTGAAACAGAAGAAGACGCTATGAAACGTCATCACAGGATCTGGTAAATCAGGTTTTAACGAAACCATCAAAAGGTTATTATATTATGAAATTTCCTAAAATAAACTTGGATAAACTCAAAAATGAGGGCACCGGATCAGTTACCGCGCAGGAGAGAAGAAAATTCCTGAAACTTGGTCTTACTGTTGCGGGTGTATACGCCGGGGGCAAAATATTGTCCTTAACCTCGGCAATAAGCACAGTCCATGCATCAGGAGGTGGAGCTGACTTTATTAAAAAATACCCTTACAACCCGCATTACAGCATGATTATTCGCCAGTCTCTTTGCATCGATTGTGAAAAATGTGTCGATGCCTGCAACAGTACCAATCAAGTCCCGGAACCTAACTACCGAACCCGCATCCTGACCAAGAAATACACAGGTAAACTGGATAAGCAGGTTGAATTTATTCCGGTACTCTGTAACCAGTGCAATAACGCCCCATGTGTAAGGGCATGTCCAACCAGAGCCACCTACAAAGATCCTGTTACAGGTATTGTACGCATGGAAAGCAAAAAATGCATTGGCTGTAAAACCTGCATGCTTGCCTGCCCGTATGATGCCAGATACTTCAGCGTTGAGAGACGTGCCGTTGATAAATGTGACTTCTGCTGGGAAAAGAGACTGTCTAAAGGAGAAAAACAGACAGGTTGTTCTGCAGCCTGCCCCACCGGATCAAGAACCTTTGGCAACCTCACGGATCCTGAGAATATCGTCTACAAGCTCATACACCAGCTTGAAGAGCAGGTTTGGGTAATACGTCCCGCTGATGATACAAAACCCAATGTTTTCTATATGAAAGGCAATATGCGTTCTGTTGAAAATATTCTCAATGAGCAGAAATTCAAATATTTTGATCCCAATATAAAATCGTGACGGTTTTATAAAAGATAAACCCGTAAAAAGCTCCCTGCTCCGTCATTCCCGCGCAGGCGGGAATGACGGAATGGCGAAATATTTAGTTTTTTACGAGACCATCATATAACCCCACATGCTCCGACTCTACTCTTAATACCATCCTTTGTATTTTCCAAACCAATCATCGATTTCCAGAGAGAAAAGAGAAGTTATAGACATTCTCTCATAATTGTTTACAGTTGAGAATATGCGATATCTTCCGAAATCTGTGCGAAAATAAATTTTCCCAGACCTACGAAGGGTGATAATGAGGCATCCACATTGGCATTTAAACGCAACCCAAAGAAGAAAACAGGGCCTAACGAATCAACTCCCCTGGTTACCAAAAGATCACTTTTTTATTGGGCATTCAGCGGCAACCTCAAGCTGCAGATTATTCTTCTGTTTGTCATAATTTTTATTGTCTTCACTCGTGTTCTCCCCCTGGAGATGCAGAAGAGAATAGTCAACGAGGCCATTGCACTTCGTGATGTGCATAGCCTGATCCTCTATTGTGGAATTTACCTTCTTGCGGTTACCACTACCAGCCTTCTTAAACTGATAATCAACTACCTCCAGGCACTCATCGGTGAGCGTTCAATGCTTGCCATGCGTAAGGATCTCTATCATCACATCCTCAACATGCCGCTGGGATTTTTTCGTAACACACAACCCGGTATGGTTGTCTCCTCTCTTATGACGGAATTGAGTGCAGCGGGAACATTTGCAGGTCAGGCATTTGCAGTACCGGTGACCAATGTTCTCACACTTATCGCCTTTGCAGGATACCTGATTTCACTCCACTCCAATCTCGCAATGGCCACCCTGCTTATCTACCCCATTGCAGTCTTTGTTGTCCCGCTATTGCAAAAAAGGGCAAACACAGCAAATAAAAGACGCGTAGATCTCTCGCGGGAAACCTCAAGCCAGATAGCCGAGTCGATCTCCGGCATCCAGGAGATACAGGTACACGGGGCATATCAACAGGAGAATAGCAAATTCGATATCCTTGTGGAAAAGCTGAAAGAAACACGTATACGCTGGTCCCTTTTCCGTTTCGGAATCAAAACTACCAATAATTATTTTGTCAGTCTTGGCCCTTTTATTGTCTTTATTTATGGCGGATATCTGGTAATGCATGGAGAACTTGCACTCGGTTCCATGGTAGCCTTCCTTTCAGCTCAGGAAAAACTCTATGACCCCTGGAAAGAATTAATTGCATTTTATCAAACATATCAGGATGCCTCGATCCGCTACACTCGCACCATGGAGTATTTCGATACACCACCCGAGTTCCCATTCGAAATTTCAGTGACTACTCCCCAAAAATTAAGTAATGAGATTGAGGTCAACGACCTTTTTTTTCAGACGTCAGATGGTCATGCATTACTGAAAGGGGTCAGTTTCTCTCTTGCCCGAGGTGAACATCTTGCTATAGTCGGGTTTTCCGGCAGTGGTAAAAGCACTCTTGTCCAGTGCATCGGAAAAATGTACCAGTATACCGGAGGATCCATCACCATTGGCGGCCGGGAAGTCTCCTCTCTCAGCAAGACGGAAATCATCGAGAACGTCGGCTACATTTCCCAAAACCCATTCATTTTTACCGGTTCAATAAAAGAGAATCTCCTTTATGCCTATCAGGCAATGCTACCCACAGCCTCCGCCAACCAGCAGAGTGCTGAAAACAGAGAAGAACCTGATCTTGACAGAATGATCCTGGTTCTGCAGCAGGCGGGTCTCTTCGTCGATGTCCTGCGCTTTGGTCTCGACAGTTTTATCAATCCTGACGACCAGAAAATGATCGATACAATTATCCGTATACGGATGTCATTCAGAGAAAATTTTGGCGACAGGATGCGCAACTATGTCGAATTCTTTGACCAGCATTCCTACCATTTAAACTCAAGCGTTTCAGAAAATATAGTTTTTGGAACGGCAACGAATAAAAAGTTTGGCCATCATCTCCTGCCTGAAAACGCTCAATTCAGAAATTTCCTGCGAATAGAAGGTCTCCTTCGACCACTCTTTGACCTGGGGGTAGAACTTGCTGAACAAGCTGTCGACATTCTTGGCGGGATTGATACATTAGACATCTTTTTTGAAAAAAGTCCCGTACCGGCAGATAGGCTGGAAGAGTGCCGGCACATCCTGAACCATCTCAAAAAGACGCCTCCATCCTCACTCCCCCCAAAAGAACAGACATTTCTCCTCAGCCTGGCTCTTAATTTTACACCTGCTATCCATACCATGACACCATTAAGAGAGGATTTCAAAGGGACCATTCTCTCTGCCCGGGACAAATTCCCGCAATGGTGTGACAAGGTGGCTCCAGGCCTGTTCCTTTTTTATGATGAAAAAAGTTACACTCATGGCCAATCCATTCTCAACAATATCTTCTTTGGCAAAATTAAATCTGACCTGGCCCATGCCCAGGAGAAGATAAACCAGGCAATCATTCATCTCCTTATTGAAGAAGACTGTATGGAACAAATTGCCTCAATTGGCATGCATTTTCAAGTTGGCAGCACCGGAGACAGATTATCAGGCGGTCAGAGACAGAAACTGGCCATTGCCAGAGTACTGATAAAACAACCTGGCGTTATCATAATGGATGAAGCTACATCAGCTCTTGATAACAAGTCACAGACCAGAATTCAACGGCTCATAGAAACAAGATGGAAAAAGAAGCGGACAGTCATTGCTGTTATCCACAGGCTTGACACTATTAGTACTTTTGATAAAATTGCTGTAATGAAGACGGGAAAAATTGTAGAATGGGGCACTTACTCTGATCTTATTGACAAGAAAGGGATACTCTATGAGCTCATTTACGGAAGGAAATGACCAGGTTCCTCAGATGCAGAAAAATCTGGAATTACTAAAAGGATTGCCATTTTTTTCTCCTTTTCCGGTTCAGGCACTGAAAATTCTTGCTCTTCTCACTACCAGGGGAGATTTTCTACCGGGAGATCTTCTCTATGAAGAAGGTGATGACCCTCACAGGGCCTACCTGATTCTCCATGGCAGGCTGGCACTCACAGCAAAGGGAGATGACAACAAACCCGTAACAATTCAGCAGTTCAGGGATGGAGATTTCCTTGGATCACTGTCTCTCCTCGGTAGTATGCCTGCACTTTTTAACCTGACGAGTGAAACAGAAACGTCTGTACTGACACTTAGCAGGAAACAATTTTCAAAAATCCTTAAACAATTCCCTGAAGTCCTGCCTATCTCCCTGGCGGCTGCCTTGAAAGAGATTAATCATTGGGAGAGAAAAAATATTTCTGAAGCAGCCTCCTGCTGCTTTTCGAGGTTAGGGATAACAGCTCTATAGAATGGCATATGGAATTATCTTTTCAATTAAAAAATAACGGTTCAGAGCTCACAACTCTCCACGCTATTCTTGTCAAACTTGAAAAGCGGTGGTTCCTCTCCGGCAAAACAGTTATGGAACTCAACCTCATACTTGATGAACTCGTGACCAACATCATCGAACATGGCGGGTGTG
>MAXH01000009.1 GCA_001750925.1 Desulfobulbaceae bacterium S3730MH12 | reverse complement strand
GTAGCAGTGACCATGGAAGATATGATTCACCACATTCGTGCCGTGGTCAGGGGCTGCAAAAACCCCCTTGTAGTTGGTGACATGCCTTTCATGAGCTATAATACCTCAATTCGTGACGCCATTATTAACGCAGGTCGACTGATGAAAGAGGGAGGCTGTGACGTTGTCAAGCTTGAGGGCGGTGTTGACTTTGCCCCGACTGTAGCTGCCATCGTTAAGGCCGGCATTCCGGTGCAGGGACACATCGGCCTGACGCCACAGACTGCCAGTGCCCTTGGTGGATTCAAGATGCAGGGAAAAGATGTGGATGGTGCGGTCAGGATAATCGACGATGCCCGGGCACTGGAAACAGCCGGGGCATTTTCTATCATCCTTGAAGCCGTGCCAGCCCCTCTTGCCAGACTGGTCTCAGAAGCGGTCGACATTCCGGTGATTGGTATCGGCGCTGGATCAGATGTAGACGGTCAGGTACTGGTAACCCATGATATGATAGGATTGTTTGACAGGTTTATCCCCAAATTCGTCAAACAGTACACAAAAATCCGCCCGATCATTCTGGAGGCTCTGGCAGCGTATAAAAAGGAAGTCCAGGAAGAAACTTTCCCGGCAGCGGAACACTCTTTCAAAATGGAATCAGAAACCCTGGAACAGCTGAAAAACAAAGTTCAGGAGTAAGACACTAAAAAAGCAACCCGCTGGATAGCCAGTAATAGACAATATAACCACCGGCAATCATAAGAAGCAGTGCGGAGATTTTCTGTACATACGGAAGAATCTTACGCATGGTGCCGACAACCACCCCCTCCTTCACCAGCGCAATCCCCAAGGTCAAAACCAACAGTACACTACCCATGCCAAGGATATAGCTGAGAAACTGGTATATCCCGGCCAGAAAATTTCCTGTTGCAACGGAACTGCCCACCACCATAAGAAAAATGGGCAAAGTACAACTGAGAGAAGTTGCTCCAAAAGCAACTCCGAAGAGGAAAAATCCCGAGATGCTCATTTCTCTGGGATCACCTATTCTGCCTGCAATTTTGAGCATAAAAGGCAGGGAAAAGCTCCGTCCGAGCAGCATCCATCCTCCCAGCAGAATCAGTACACCACCTACAACGACAGCCATCCAGGGCATAATTCCCATAAGAAATGAGCCCCCTGCCGAAACGATTACCCCGACGACACCAAAAAGCAGGCCGAACCCCGCAGTTACTACCAGAGTAACCCAGCACGCTTTCAACATTTTCCATAACGCTGATTTCTGACGAAAACTGCTGTCCTCTGCTCCCAGGTACAGGGTAAGGTAGACCGGCAGCATCGCAAATCCACAAGGATTCACGGCTGAGACCATGCCTGCACCAAATGCATATCCAAAAGGTAATAATCCTGCCAGTTGACTCAACATCTGACTAGCTCCAACCTGCGCTTCCATATTTATTCCTCTATATAATGGTCTTCATATAAACTTAATTTTTCTCTAGTTCACATGACACTAATGATGAAGTTGTAAAAAGTCCTTCAAAGTTTTAGATGACTAAGTCAAAAAGTCAATAGACATTCTTTTCTGTAAATATAAAGGAGCCACTGTGGCCATTGAGGCAACACCCACTCACCCTGGATAAGCAGACAATTAACATTGTTAGGGTGATGTACAAGAATCGCCACATTGACAATATAGTACCAAAGCAGTACTATCTGCTTATGCCACCTAAAATTCGTGAACTCATAAAAAAACTCGAAAAAGTTGGCTTCAGCAACCGTGGAGGCAAGGGCAGTCATCGGAACTATATTCACCCGAAAGGAATAGCCGTCACAATATCTGGCAAACTGGGCGAAGATGCAAAAAAATATCAGGAAAACGAAGTAAAAAGAAAAATCGTGGAGGCCCAAAAATGAAAGAACGCGATCAATATATAAAATTCGTTGAGTGGTCAGAAGAAGACAAATGTTACATTGGCTCGATTCCTGGCTGGATTGGTCAATGCTGCCACGGAGAAAATGAGGAAAAAGTTTACCATGAACTCTGCCAGATCGTAGATGAGTGGGTTGAAATATACAAAAACGAAGGTATACAACTGCCAACCCCCACAAACAAAAAATACTCAGGGAAATTTCAGTTAAGATTGGGGAGCGAATTACATAAAGTTCTATCCCTCAAGGCAATGCAGTCTGGAGATAGCCTAAACAACTTTTGCATTAAAGCAATAAAACAATCTTTAACGCCAGGACAGCACCAAAAGGGCTAACAAATTGTCTGGCATAGTCATCTTCCTCTTTCAGCTTCCTGCGAATAATTTTTCCGACAATAGAGGTCGGAATATTTTCACGAAATTCTATTTTTCTTCAGTAGTGTCCGGTTAAGGATTCGAAGTCTACGCTATCTGCAAGAGGGTTTGTGGGTTGTTCTAGGAGTCTCGCGAGCTCGCTTACCTTGGAGCGTCATCCTGTAAATTTCGTAGTATTTCATAGTCTACGCTTACCTCTTAACATTTTTGTGTTTGATTTTTATCTGTCTTTGCGAGAAGCTCGTATGATAAAAATTGAATATGAACATGTTTGAAAATCAAGAAATTTGCAGTAAAAAGTGGAAAGGTAAGCGAGCTTGTGAGACTCCGTAGAGCAACCCATAAATCCGCACGCTACGTGTTGCAATTTTCCGACCACAGTCATTTTTCCCTTGACCATACACAAAATATCATTTAAATCTCGACTGCAGTCGAAATTGTCAGGAGGATTACATGTCTATAAGAGAAGAAAAAAAGCAAATAACCAAGCAAGCCATAATGGACGCAGCAATTACACTTTTCAGCGCCAATGGTTTTGAAAACACATCCATTGAAGAGCTCGCAAAAGTCGCCGGTGTAGGTAAAGGCACAGTGTACGGATACTTCCAGACAAAAAAAGAAATCCTTCATGCCTTTTGTGAAAATGAACTGGACCAGATATACAAGGAACTGGTGAGTCTGGCAAATCCGGAGGCACCAATCCTTGAGCAAATGCTGACAATCTACATGACTGAATTCAAATATGTCACGCAAAACAAGGAATTTGGGCGAATTTTCATGCGCCAGACCATTTTCCCTGATGAAAACGACGCCAAAAATTTCCTTAAAAATGAGGATAAATATTTCCAGTTAATTTTCCCTATCCTGGAACGAGCCCAGGGGCGAGACGAACTTCGAAAAGATCTTGAACTACTCCACATTACAGGGCATTTTTATGGTCTTTATATACTCCTGATGTCAGCCTGGTACTCTGGAAGAATTCCAACTGAGGAAATAAGCACTGCTATGGAGCTCATCTTCCGCCAGGCGCTTGAAGGATTGCAACCTCACTCCGATTCAAAATCAAAATAAAGAGCATTATCATGGATAAGCAGCCTCCCCGTCCCTCC
>MAXH01000008.1 GCA_001750925.1 Desulfobulbaceae bacterium S3730MH12 | reverse complement strand
GGAAAAAAGATTTATGGCTCTGTATCGTGGCTCATGGTACCAGCAACCTGGTTCTGGGAATCTATGTTCTGCTGACAGGTTCATGGGCTTTGTGGTGATCCCGGACAGGTTCCTAGTAGGGAGTGTCCGCCAGAAATCTGCTAACGTCGGCATGCATATCCTGAACCTGTTCTATTGAAATATCATTCATGGTGTTCAGGGCTGCATTGCCGCATATCTCAAGCCAGGTGATGATCTTTTTGTGCTGCTGTCTGTCGTAGAGTTTTTTCTTATATGCCTCTCCAGTGAGCTGGAGCGGTTTCTTAGGGGTTGCCGATCCCGATTGTTGGTTGGTGGTGTTGATGTTGCCGGCGAGGCAGAGATTTCGTAGATGCTTTTCAATGACCGCACCGATCAGTATGAGTCCACTTTGCAGATTGCCTGCCTCTATATGGTTCTCTGCCATAGCCATAAATTCAGCCAGTATCTCTGAAGTAATTGAGCCTCTTGTGGTTTCGACCCAGTTGTTTTGCAGTTCAGCAGTGGCGGCAGAGAGTATACCGAGCCCTCGTTTAGTCCGACTGGTTCCGGGACTGGTTACTTCTGATTTAAAATGTTGATAATACTGACTGTTGTCACCAAAAACCCGGCTCAGGAAGGAAAGTCCTGAAATCCTGAAATCGTGGAATTGCTGTTCGTTTACAAAGGTCTGCTGTTGATACCCTTTGCTTTCCGTGGTGAGAACCTTCTCTCCCATTGCAATGACGGCCTGTGCTTTGGCGGTCAGATCTTCTCTATTTTTCATGATTTAGCCACTCTTGATTGTATCGTAAAAAAAAACCAACTTTGTCATTCCCCTCTGACTCCTGGCGTGGACATTTATGAAATCAAATGTCCATCCCATATACTCTGTTCTGACAATTTTATCACCTTGCTATCTATTTTTCTTCGCTATCATCATCGGCTGTATCCCCATCAAAATCATAGAGTCTTATGGCTGCCAGGAGAAGGAAAAGTATGGCAGCAATTGGTGCAAGTCCAGGCGCGGCCATTGCCATATTCTGCAAAGTCTCATTGGACAGCTGCAGTTGAGGAGCGAAATATTTTAAGACGCAGTATGAGAAGATTGCCAGCAGTACACTGAGCCACCATGGAATCCGCAAAAAGTGAGGCACCGGGGAGTAGCAGTTCTTTTTCATGACTCTTCCTCCAGTACAAGTTCGACCATTTCCCGTACCTGGGGGCTGTCATCGTTGAGGAGTTTCCGCACATGGGATAATGCTGCACCGGTACCTATTATTCCAAGGAGTGAAACCGCTTCACCGCGAAAGAGAGATTCTTCAGAGTTAAGCACTTCCACAAGTGACGGAATGGCCAGGGGGAGCTTGTCCGGCTGGATTTCTACAAGTTCCTCAAAAAGGACCGAGAGGCCAAGGCGTACACTGAAGCGTTCATCACGCAGGAGCTCTCCTGTCCATTCGTAGTACTGCGGTTCACGCCGAAACATTGCGACAATGTTCTCAACATGCCCCATATCAAGGAAATCAGCTATTACCTTTTTCAGATCCTGGTCGCTGACTTCGGTTTTTGGTCTTTTCATAACACCCATGAAATGAATTTCACAACAAAACATGAAAGTAATATAATCCCTCCCTGCCTGGGAGCGAACATGACTTTCATATAAACTTTACACATTACCAGTTGGACGATGGTGATACACTCTCTATTCCAAAGGATGGCCATCTTTCAGATCTATTGCCACCAGTTTCGCATAATGACTATCTTCCCTCAGCAGCTGGTCATGGCTGCCCTGTTCGACAATTTTGCCGTGACTCATGACTATAATTTGATCAGCACGTCTGATTGTTGAAAGCCTGTGGGCAATGATCAGGGAGGTTCGTCCTTTGAAACTGTCTGCGATGGCTTCCTCAAGAATATTCTCGGACTCAGTATCTATGGCGGCGGTAGCTTCATCGAGTATCAGGATTTCGGGGGCCCTGCAGAGCACTCTGGCAAACGCCAACAGCTGTTTTTCTCCGGTAGACAATTCCTGACCGCCTTCTCCTATAAGGGTGTCAAGCCCTCCGGGGAGTCTGTTGATAAAACGTGTCATTCCGGTTCGCTGTAGAATTTTCTCTACTGTTTGTCGTGAACAGCCGGTGTCCAGAACGATATTGGCAAAAAGAGTATCCTGCAGGATGAAAACATCCTGATGAATGACACCGATAATGGTTCGTAATTCTTTCAGATCCAGATCAGCTATATTTATGTCATCGAGAGTGATATTACCCTTTTGGGGATCATAGAAGCGCAGCAGTAAGTTGACCAGTGTGGTCTTTCCCGATCCGGTAGTACCGACAAGTGCTATGGTCTGGCCGGCAGGCAGATTGAGTGAGATATTGTCAAGAACCGGTGTATTTTTTTCATAATTGAATGAGACATTGGTGAATTGCAGTTCGCCTTTGAATTTCTGAACCTTGACAGGATTGGCCGGTTGGGAAATCCTGTTCTCTGTATCGAGCAGTTGAAAAATTCGTTCGGCTGAAGCCATTGCCGATTGTACGATTGAGTATTTTTGAGAAAGTTCACGTAGTGGCTGGAAGAAGAGTCGCATATAGGAAAGGAAGGCGACAAATTCCCCAAGAGTAAGTCTCTTCTGAATGACTTCACCGCCGCCATGCCAGATGATAAGCGCAATAGCGACCGAACTCATAAATTCTGTAAGGGGCATAAAGGTGCCAAACAGTTTAATCTGCTGCAGCGTCCGATGCAGGTAACCTTCACTCAATTCATTAAAAGTTTTTTTACTCGACTCTTCCCTGCCAAAGAGCTGCAGGATACTGATTCCGGCGATGGCTTCTGCTAAAAAGCTGTTGAGTTTTGCCAGCTGAGTGCGGATTGCTCTGAATCGTTCCCTTGCCAGACGGGCAAAGAAGACGGTGATGATCAATGCAATCGGTACAAACAGAGTCATGGTTGTCGCCAGTTCCGGGTTTATCCAGAACAGCAGGATCAGGATGCCGATCAGCCGGAGGAAATCGTTAAAGAGAGTGACGATAACCGAGGTGAACATTTCATGCATGTTCTGGATATCATTAGTTAATCTGGTTACAAGTTTTCCTGTGGGATGAGTGTTGAAGAACTCCATATCGAGTTCAAGAAGATGCAGGAACAGTCTCTGCCGTATAGTGTGCATTATAGACTGGCCGATCCATTCGAGAGTCAATATCTGGCTGAATGATGCCAGAAAAAGCAGAGCTATAAAGCTGCCATACCAGATTGCTGTTCGTCCAAGTCCGGAGAGTCGCAGTTCTGTAGAGAGGAGTTGGTTGGTAATATAATTGTCGATCCCGTTCTGCATCAGGTAGGGAAGGGAGAGTGTTGCCCCGGTCACCAGTAAGGAAAGAAAGAGGGCAAAGGCGAGGAGGGTACGGTAAGGCATGCAGAATGTGCTGATTCTGCGCCAGAGATGGATGTCGCCGACAGAACGGGGCGGTCCTTCTTCTTGGTAGCCGAAATTCATCATGTTACCCTGAGCTCCCCGTCGGATTGGGATCGCATCTGTTTTTCATACATTGAACGATACAGCGCATTTTCAGCCAGAAGCCGTTCATGGCTGCCAATATTTTCCACCTGCCCGTTTGCAAGAACGATGATACGATCGGTCATCGACAGGAGTTTGGTTCGATTGGAAATGATGATGACCACTTTGTTTTTAAAATAGCGCTTAAGGCCGGCAAAAACCTCCTGTTCTGTTTCCACATCAACTGCCGAGAGCCCATCGTCTATAAGGAGTACCTGTCTGTCGCAAAGCAGTGCCCTTGCAAGAGCCAGCCGTTGTCGCTGTCCTCCCGAAAGTTTGACTCCCCTTTCTCCGATCAGGGTCTGGTATCCTTTTTCAAAGGAGAGAATATCTCTATGGACGGCAGCGTTCTGAGCGGCCATTTCAATTTCATCCTGTGATGCATCCGGACGGCCAAGTGAGATATTGTCAGCAATTGTATTTGAATAAAGTATAGGCTCCTGGCTCACATATCCGACCTGAGAGCGGATCTGCGACAGTGGAAAATGATTGACATCGTGGTCTGCGAAGAAGAGCTGACCATCATTTACCGGGTAGAGCCTGGTCAGTAGTTTGCACAGGGTCGATTTGCCTGATCCTGTACGGCCGGTAATTCCATGTATGCCGGGGCCAAATTCAAGAGTAATGTTTTTTAGCACAGGAAGTGGGGTCGACGGGTAGCAAAATGACAACTTTTCCAGTCGAAAACCAGGTTGATCGCTGTCGGAGGAGGGGCCTGTTGCGGGATCAGGTACCAGAGCACTGCTTGAGACCAGGTCGTGGATTCGACCAAGTGAGGTTGCTCCTCGTTGTACCAGGTTTGCTACCCAGCCGATGGCCATCACCGGCCAGATAAGCATATAAAGATAAATTATAAAGGCGACAAAATCTCCCAGGGTGATCTGGCCTTCAATGACGAATTTACCACCCCAGAAAAGAACCACAAGCATTCCTGTGTTGCCGACCAGGGTAGCAATAGGGCTGATCAACCCCTGGATTCTTGCAACACGCAGATTAGCCTTTACGTATTGTTGCCCAAGGTGACCGAACTGGTCGGTTTGAAACTGTTCCATAGTATAGGATTTTATCAGACCTATGGAAACAAGAGTTGATCTGGAAAATTCCGTCAGCAGGGAAAATTGAGCCTGTACCACTGAAAAATGTTTATGAAGTCTGCCTGAGAGAAAACGGGTGCTGACCGCCAGTAAAGGCATGGGTAGGAGAGCCAGAAATGTGAGAAACGGGTGGATGGCTATCATAAATCCAATAGCGGCAACCAGCATAACCAGGGCATCTACTGCAGCAACCATTCCCATGCCGCAGGCCATCTGGACAGCCGACAGGTCGTTGCTGGAATGGGCCATAAGATCCCCGGTGGTTCGCTTTTCAAAAAAAGGACCATCCATTTTCAGAATATGGCTGAAGATGTGATTCCGTATATCTCTTTCAAGAAGACGGGAGAAGCCGATAATAAGGTAACGCCAGGTAAAACGAAGGATTACAACAAAGAGGGCTATCAGGATGATCAGGAGACCAAGCTTCAGCAACTCAGGTCTGCCGGTTGTGCCGGAAGTCAGACCGTCGACACCGGATTTGATTATACGCGGTATTACCAGTTGCAGGAAATCAACCAGGAGCAGAGCAGCAAATCCGGCCAGGAGACGCCAGCGGTGCTTTCTGTAGGTGCCACTCAAAAGCCCCAACATCTGAGAAACTGTGGCTCGCCGCGGGGTGGTGCCTTCATCTGTATGAGGTGGCTTCTTCATGTGATTTTGACAGGTTTCATAAGCAACCATTGTATATCCCGTATCTGCGATTGGCAATGTCAAAAGGTATAAACCGGACAGCTTCCCAGTGATGACTCTCTCGTTTTTTTGATGGAGATGGTTATTGTCTCCGGAGGATAAAAAATGAGATATACATTTGATTGGAGAAAATTGTGGAAACTCTTCTTGAAACCAGGGATCTGTCAAAGCTGTACTCCATTGGAGAGCGAAAGATACAAGTGCTTCAGTCTGTGTCACTTACTGTCCAGGAAGGCGAATTTGTTGTTATTTCAGGCAGCAGCGGTAGCGGCAAGACGACACTGCTCAGTCTTCTCTCAGGCCTGGACAGGCCAAGCAGCGGCAGGATCATTCTTGATGGTCAGGATATTACCGATTTAACGGAAGATCAGCTTGCACCTGTAAGGAACCAGCTTACCGGCTTTGTTTTTCAGGCCTTTCACCTTATTCCTTCCCTGAATAGTCTTGAAAATATAATGTTCCCGGCAGAACTGCAGGGAGACCAGAAGGCAAAAGAAAAGGCTGAACAACTTCTTGAAAGGGTGGGGCTAAGCCAGAGATCGAATAACTTTCCTGAGCAGTTGTCAGGGGGAGAAAAGCAGCGGGTAGCGATATGCCGGGCCTTGATAAATGAGCCTAAAATAATCTTTGCGGATGAGCCTACAGGAAATCTTGATTCGGAAAACAGCGATGGAATAATTGAGCTGCTCAGGGGAATCCATCAGGCCCAGAATGCAACGATTGTGATGGCCACGCATAATAAAGCTATCGCTGAGAATGCTGACCGGATTTTCCACCTGCATGACGGTCGGCTTTCTGTGGAAAGGTGAAAAGTGAAGAGAGTGATTAACGGAAGATTTCTACTGCGGGAACTTTTATATTCAAAAAAACAGGCGGCGATTTACATTCTCTGCGTGTCCCTGTCCCTTGTGTCCCTCATCGCTGTCAATAGTTTCAAACGGGATATAGATCGATCCATAAGCGGTGATGCCCGGGCTCTCCATGGTGGTGATATAATACTTCATTCACATTATGATTTATCACAGGGGCTGCAGCGTGCTGTTGTGGGGTTGACGGAGGGAAAAAAGGCAACTGCTGTTCGTACCCGGGCATTTTATTCTGTTGCCAGGAAGAGTGATGAAAGTGGATCACTCTTATGCAATATCAAGGTAGTGGAGAATGGCTATCCTCTCTATGGCAGGGTTGATCTTGCATCTGGAAGAGAGTTTTCTCAGGTTGTTGGTGCGGGGAAGATTGTCGTCGGGCAGGGAGTTTTGGACAGACTTGGCATAGTT
This sequence comes from Desulfobulbaceae bacterium S3730MH12, assembly GCA_001750925.1. GTDB lineage: Bacteria > Desulfobacterota > Desulfobulbia > Desulfobulbales > Desulfocapsaceae > Desulfomarina. The sequence continues at coordinate 16,439 of MAXH01000008.1, read as the reverse complement.
GTCGGGGATCAACTTCTGATAGGAAAAAGTCTCTTTGAAATCGCTGATGTTATCCTTTATGAGTCTGCAAAACCGGTTCGCTTTTTCAATATCGGGCCACCTGTCCTGGTTTCATACAAGGATCTTGCCGGTATGGATCTGGTCAAACAGGGAAGTCGAGTAGCGTATGAAACTCTGCTTAAAATGGCCGATGCAACTACTGTTGACACTGTTGCTGCCCGGTTGCGAGAAAGGGGGCTGGTAGGTCAGGAGCGTGTTGAGACCTTCAGGGATGCGGGATCGGGAATAAAGCACTTTTTTGATAATCTTCTTTTCTTTTTATCTCTTATTTCAGTTTGTACCCTGCTGCTTGCCGGGATAGGTATTGAGAGTTCACTCTCTGCCATACTCCGCCTCAAAGAAAAGAATTTTGCCATTATCAGATCATTTGGTGCAACCGGAGCCTATCTGCTTCGTCACTACCTGTTGTTTGTCCTTATTCTGAGTGCGGTTGGAACCGCTCTTGGAATAGCAGTCGGCCTGTTGGTTAAAGGGTATCTTTCTGTACTTCTCAGTGATTTTCTGCCGCCGGATATCGTCTTCAGAGCCTCTGCTGCAGATCTGTCAGAGGGCGTGGTTGTCGGGCTGATGGTAGTCTTGTTTTTCACCTTTCTGCCTCTCTGGCGGATTAATAATATAAAACCTGCGGTAATTTTCAGAAGTGAATCTTCCCGGGCAAAAAAATCATTTACCTATTATCTCTGTATAGTGCTGGGTTTTAGTGGATTGTGCGTTCTTCTTATTCGTTATCTGGGTGAGGTCAGTACGGGGTTCTATTTTCTTGGTGGAATTCTCCTGCTCTTACTGCTCGTCACCCTGATGACACGGCTGATTCTTTATTTTCTTTCAAAAATCAAGTGGAGACGTCCAGGGGCCAGGCTTGCTATGAGAAGTCTTCTGCGGCCAGGCAATGTTACTCAGTCAATCGTGGTGACACTTGCCATACCCCTTGCTCTCCTGCTGATCATCTACCTCGTTGAGAACAACCTGCGTGGCACATATATAGATTCGTTTCCGGCTGATGCGCCGACACTCTTCTGTCTCGATATTCAGAAAAATCAACAGGAAGCTTTCCTGGGACTTGTTGGAGGTAAGGTTACTCTCCATCCGGTAATAAGGGCCAGGTTGATTTCAATTAACGGGAAAGTTGTGAATCGTGGCAGGGAATTGAAGAAACGGCGTGACAATCTGGCGCGGGAATTTAACCTGACTTATAGAGATGCTTTACTGGAAGATGAGATTCTCGTAGCCGGAAAGAGACTTTTTCGAAAAGATGAGAAGGGAGAACCAATAATTCAGGTTTCACTCCTTGATACGGTAGCGGAGATGGGGGATATGAAACTTGGAGATATTCTTCAATTCAATATACAGGGCGTGGAGATGGAGGTTGAAGTTACCAGTATACGAAGTCGTACCCGATCAATGTTGTACCCGTTTTTTTACTTTATTTTCCCAGAAAAATATTTGAGAGAGGCACCTCAAACGTATTTTGCAGCGCTCCATGTTGAAAGTGAAGAGATACCGTTTCTGGAAAACAGGATAGTACAGGGCTTTCCTAATATCAGTACCATTAATATTGCAGAAACCGCCAAAGAAATGGGCAGGATGATGCAAAAACTCAGTAAGATAGTGAATTTCTTTGCTGCTTTTTCCATTCTGGCGGGTGGTTTGATTATCGTCAGCTCCATTTTGGCTACACGGTTTGAGCGAATAAAGGAGGCGGTCTATTATAAAATTCTGGGAGCGGACAGTCGTTTTGTCTTGCATATTTTTTTCCTTGAAAATCTGTTGCTTGGATTGTTGAGTTCTGTTTTTGCCATAGTGATGGCCCAGGCGGCGGCATGGAGCCTGTGTCATTTTTTCCTTGGAATATCGTATGCACCCGGTTGGGGAGCCTGTCTTGGGTTGGTTGGTTTAACCATAATTTTTGTTGTCATCCTTGGTTTGCTGGGGTCAATACCGATTATAAGGAAGAAACCTGCACAGTTTTTGCGCCAACTGAACTGATGACTAAATTCTACGAAATTATCAGAGTATGAACAAACACAAGATAATGAGATTTTTTTTATTACCGGCAGGTCTTATAATGCTTACCTGCATAGGCTGCAGTCAGGAAGAGGAAAAGGAGTTGATGGTCGAGAGTAATAATGATGGTGAGATAATAATAGTTGCTGTCGGGGACAGTCTTACCGCTGGCTACGGTGTTGCTGAAGAGGAAAGCTATCCAGCTCTCCTTGGCAAAAAACTCAAGTCTGAGGGATATAACTGCCGGGTGGTCAACAGTGGAGTAAGTGCAGAGACAAGCAGTGGATTGCTGTCCCGTGTTGGATGGGTTCTTGGACTCAATCCCGATATTGTCATATTGGAGACCGGGGCCAATGATGGGCTACGCGGCATCGACCCTGAGATGGTGGAAAAGAACATCCGGGATATTCTTTTTCGGTTAAAAGAGGCGGAAGTGATTACTGTTCTGGCTGGGATGAAGATGGTCTGGAACCTCGGACCGGTATATGTTAAGAGATTTAACGGTATTTATCCGAGACTCGCGGATGAATTTGATGTCATTTTTTTACCGTTTTTTTTGAAAGATGTGGCAATGAAGAGCGAGTTGGCTCTCAGTGACGGTCTGCATCCAAATGGAGATGGGTATAAAATTATCGCTGATAATATATATCCATATGTTCTGAAGGCTGTGATAAAAAAAGAAAATTTATAGTGGTATGGAGAGATGAAGGAATCCGGCAAAATTGCCAAATCTGCAAATGAAATTATCCTGGAATCGATTTCGGACGGCGTCTTTACCGTCGATCATAATTGGCGGATAATGACTTTTAACAGGGCGGCTGAAGAGATAACGGGAACATCCCGGGAAGAGGCAATAGGGAGGTACTGCTGGGAGGTTTTTCGCTCTAATATGTGTGAGGGGGCTTGCGCCTTAAAGCGCACCATGAAAGAAGGGAAATCTTTTGTCAGCAGCTCTACATATATTATTAATAATCAGCAAAAGCGTATTCCCATTTCAGTTTCTACTGCCCCGTTGAGAAATGAGAGAGGAGAAATACTGGGCGGGGTGGAAACTTTTCGTGATCATAGCCTGGTAGAAGAATTGCGACGGGAGCTGACCGGCAGTTATCAGGTTGGAGATATGGTCAGTCGCAGCAAGGCTATGAAAAAAATATTCAACATTCTGCCCCGGGTTGCAGAGAGTGATTCCACTGTTCTTATTGAAGGTGAGACCGGAACGGGAAAAGAACTGATGGCTTCAGCTGTTCATAATCTCTCTTTACGAAAGGATGAACCTTTTCTTGCCATAAATTGCGGCGCCTTGCCGGACACCCTCCTTGAATCTGAACTTTTTGGCTACAAAGCCGGGGCCTTTACCGGTGCCGACAAAGATAAACCCGGACTTTTCGCTGCGTCAGGAAAAGGTACAATCTTCCTTGACGAAATTGGTGACACCAGCTCTGCCTTCCAGGTCCGGTTGCTGCGAGTCCTTGAAGAAAAGGAGTTTCAGCCTCTCGGCAGCGTGGAAAAGATTAAAACAGAAGCGAGGATAATTGCTGCAACGAATCGGGATCTTGAAGAAATGGTTCAGAGTGGAGAATTTCGTCGGGATCTTTTCTACAGGATAAATATTATCCGTTTTCAACTCCCTTGCCTGCAGGAGCGGATGGAGGATATTCCATTGTTGATTGAACGGTTTGTGAGGAAAATGAATCGATTCAAAGGGAAATCAGTATCCGGAGTCAGTAAAGAGGCAATGGCTGTTCTGTTAGCCCATGATTACCCCGGCAATATTCGTGAACTTGAAAATATTATTGAGCACGGCTTTGTCCTCTGTTCTGAAGGAGAAATTGGACTTTCATATCTGCCGGCTTATCTGCTCGAAAAAGAGAACATAGGGCAGAGTCAATCCCATTCTTCGATAGGTGAATCGGTACGAGTAACCGAGGAAGAGAGAATTATCGAAGCGCTGAAAAAAAATAACTATAATCGGTTGGCCGCTGCAAAAGAGCTTGGCATTCATAAAAGTACCCTCTTTAGAAAACTCAAAAAATATAGTATCCCCCTCCCCGGAACTGACGGCCGATCCGGCCGTTTACAACAATAGTGTCGCAACCTTGCGACCCTGTCTGCGCTCCTATGGTCGCAAAGCCGCGACCATTTCCTTTGTGGCTCTGTTTTAACTTTTTAATATTGTTTATGTAACTATTTGTAATAAGAGAAGTTAAAACTTATTTTGTCGAATGGCCCATAGATTGCTATAGGTAGAAGCGGGAGGATAAGGAATGAAACTAGGCATAACAGTGTGGGGTAATCGAATTTCCCCTGTATTTGATGCAGCTCAAACGCTCCTTGTTGCAGAAATTCGACAGGATGAAGTTGTCGGCAGGCAGATTGAAATGTTTCAGGCGGGCCTGTTCAGCCGTTTTATCGACCTCCTTGCAGAGTTGGAGATACAGGTGCTGATTTGCGGTGCGTTATCCCATGAACCTGCAGCATTGCTGGATGCGTCAGGGGTCCAGGTTATTCCTTTTATGACTGGTGAAGTGGAACCAATATTGTCTCTTTATGCCAAAGGTGTGGATTTGGCAGATTTTACTATGCCCGGGTGTCCACGCAACAGGTGTTGCGGGACAAATCGATGTGCAACTGGACAGCAGCGAATCAGGTGGTGCTGGCTCTAGCATATGGAACGTGGGCAGCATATTACACAATCAGGAGGGCTTATTATGCCAGGATTTGATCAAAGTGGCCCGGAAGGGCAAGGATCTGTAACCGGAAAAAGGAGAGGTATGTGTCAACGAACCGATTATTCAGCTTTTTCTGGTGTCGGCAGAGGAAGAGGCCGGGGGATGGGCACGGGACAAGGTATGGGACAAGGTATGGCACAGGGTGCGGGCATGGGAAGAATGCCGGTATCAGATGCTAAAAGTGCAGGTTCAGTGAATGAACTGGAATCCTTAAAGGTTCAGTATGAATCCGCCCGGACGATGATGGAAGAGTTACAGGAGAAGATTGCTGCCATGGAAGCACGGCAGAAGTAGAAAATGGAGAAGAGAATGATACGGATTATGTTGGTCAGTAAAGAACCGGCATCCCTTGAAGGTCTGGCAAGAGGACTGGAGAGACGGGATGGAATCGAGTTGATCCACGTTGATTCGAAAAAAGAGGTTCTGGAGAGAGTTGAAAAAGATACGATTGATGTAGTCGTTGTCGATGCACAGTTGACGGATGAAGAACCTTTAACTCTCGTCACCGAATTAATGAAAAAGCAACCACTGATTAACTGTGCGATGGTCAGTTCTCTTCCCCACGAAGATTTTCATGAGTACTCAGAGGGGCTGGGAATTTTTATGCAGCTCCCTCTGAGTCCGGGAGAAGAAGAAGCTGAGAAGATGCTGGAAATCCTCAATTCAATTGATGTGCTGCTAAAAGCATGAGAAGGAGTTAAGAAAAATGATTATCAGTGTGGCAAGTGGCAAGGGAGGAACCGGCAAGACAACGGTTGCAACCAATATGGCGTCTGCTCTTGGCAAGGGTGTGAGGCTGCTCGATTGTGATGTGGAAGCACCGAATGCGCATCTCTTTCTCAATCCTGAGATTAAGCAGATTGAGGAAGTAACAACTTTTATTCCTGAAATAGATGATGAACTGTGTACAGCCTGTAAGAAATGTGCCGAGATTTGCAGGTTTCGTGCCCTTGCTGTCGTAGGGGGTAAGGTGCTGGTTTTTCCTGAGCTTTGTCACAGTTGCTACGGATGTGTTGAGGTTTGTGAGGAGGGTGCTATCAAGGATGGCAAGCGTGAACTCGGTACGGTTGAGTCTGGTGCTGCCGGAGATATTCTGTTTTCCCATGGCAGGTTGAGGGTAGGGGAAGCGATGTCACCCCCTCTTATCAAAAAGGTGCGATCAATCAGCAGGAATAACAGTATAACAATTATAGATGCTCCGCCGGGTACTTCCTGCCCGGTGATAGCAGCAATAAAGGGAGCTGATTTTGTTCTTATGGTGACTGAACCAACGCCTTTTGGTCTGCACGATTTAAAATTGGGAATTGAAGCTGTCAAGACACTTGGTATCCCATGCGGGTTAGTGATTAACCGTTCTGATATTGGAGATGAAGGGGTGAGGGAGTATGCCGCAGAGGAGAATATTCCTGTTTTACTGGAGATCCCTTTTGATCGTAATATTGCTGAAGCCTACTCCATCGGTAAGTTGATAATAGAGGTACAGCCGGAATGGGCAGGTAAGTTTCGTGACCTCTATAACCGTATAGAAAAACTAGCGCATTGCTGAAGAGGAGAGCAGAGGAATGAGAGAACTGGTTATTATAAGCGGTAAAGGTGGGACGGGTAAAACCTGCCTCACCGCAGCTTTTGCATCTCTGGCAGAAAATAGTGTTTTATGTGATGCCGATGTCGATGCCGCAAATCTGCACCTGCTGATGAACCCGAAGATAAAAAAGAGAACGGATTTCATGGGTGGTTCGATAGCAGAAATCCGGACTGCTGATTGCACAGAATGCGGCCGGTGTCTGGAGTTATGTAAATTTGAAGCTATTTCTGAAGAATTTGTTGTTGATGCAATAAGTTGTGAAGGATGTGGTGTCTGTGTTGATCTTTGTCCCGAACAGGCAATTGACTTTCCTGTACAGAAATGTGGCGAGTGGTTTATTTCGGATACCCGGTATGGCGAGATGATCCATGCGAGATTGGGGATTGCTGAAGAGAACTCCGGTAAGCTCGTGAGTCTGGTGCGTCAGCAGGCTAAAATGCTGGCAGAGGAGAAGGGTAGCGAGCTTATTTTAACCGATGGTCCGCCGGGTATTGGTTGTCCGGTCATTGCTGCAATCGGGGGAGCCACTGCTTTGCTTATTGTTGTCGAACCAACAGTATCAGGCATCCATGATATGCTGCGGGTAGCTGATCTTGCCGTACATTTTAAAATTCCGGGTCTGGTCTGCGTGAATAAATATGACCTGAACACGGATATGACTTCAAAAATTGAAGCAGTCGCTGAAGAGAGGAACATGAAAGTTGTGGGACGAGTCCCCTTTGATTCTCTTTTTACCAAGGCCATGGTTGAAGGAAAAAATATATTGGAATATCGGCAGAATTCAGAAGTGGCTGCAACGGTTCGAAAGGTCTGGGATGAAATTTTGCAATCTCCGTCCATGAACCTGATGGGGCTAAAGGATTTTTCAGCAGTTATAAAATAACAGAAGCTTGTAAATAAGCTTAATTTCAGATGGTTAAGTAAAAGAAAGGAGAAAGTAATGGCAACAATACGTATTGCAGTTCCATCAGAGGGAATGGGTGGATTGGACGGTAAACGAGCGGGACATTTTGGACATTGTGATGTCTTTACCCTGATAGATGTAGAAGATGGGAAGGTAAAAGAGGTTTCTATTCTGAATAATAAAGAGCATGTACAGGGGGGGTGTATGGTTCCGGTCAATCTGCTGGCAGAGAACAATGTGCAGCAGTTGATAGTTGGCGGAATCGGCATGCGTCCGTTGATGGGATTTAAACAGGTGGGCATAGATGTGTATCATGATGCTGAGCGAATTGATATTCGCCCTGTTGTAGAGGATATGATTGCGGGCAACGTTCCGATGATCATGGAAGATCAGGTCTGTGGTGGTGGCGGTGGTCAATGATCAGATGAGAAACGTATGCTGGGAGGAGTTGGTATGAAAGTTGCTATTACAGCGAAAGGGGTTCATCTCAGTGATGAAGTCGATCCACGCTTTGGTCGGGCTCCCTACATTATGATCGTTGATACTGAGACGATGGATTTTGAAGCAATTGACAACAGTGAAAATGTAAATGCATTCAAAGGGGCGGGGATCCAGGCGGCTACCTTGGTGAGTGAAAAAGGTGCTGAGGTTCTTTTAACCGGATATTGTGGTCCGAATGCCTTTAAAACTGTTGAGGCTGCCGGAATAAAGGTGGTCAGTGATGTCGCAGGAACGGTTGAGGAAGCTGTTGAAGCGTTTAAGACCGGCCCTGTTGAGTATAGTGCTGGTGCCAATAAGGAAGGACATTGGTAGACAGATCATAACAGAGAGTATCACAGAAGTTCCGGGATAGCATTGTGTGCTATCCCGGTTTTTTTCAAAAATTAAAGACCTTCGCCTCTACCGCCATGTCAATAAGGTGGGGGCCACCGTCGAGGACCATATTGCTGTTGAATTTGGCTTCGTCCATGTCCCTGTTTTTAGCGCAGGGGGTGCATACCCCGGTTTCAACTTCATTTTCAATCAGGTAGGGTAGGTAATCATCTACACAGTCACCTGTTACAGTGCGGGTTGATCCGTCTCTGCCGCTGACTGCCCAGTCAACTCCGTTGTCAATTAAAAATATATTTACCTGATGTCCCTTGGAGTGGGCAATTTTTGCAAACTGAAAGCAGCGTGTTGCCTTCTCGTTGTCATTTGATCGGAGTATAAATAGGAAATTTGCCATATCTTCTCACCTTGTTTATGGGGAATAGGGATAGTGTGCAAAACAACGTTTCGTTCATATTCACATTACTATACATCTATGGCAGGTAATGGCAATGGATTGTTGCTTTTATTGTATTTGTACTACCCGTACCGGGTTTCCAGCTTTAAAGGCACGAATATTCTCTACAGTCTGATCGATTATCTGCTGTCTTGCCTCCCTGCTTGCCCAGGCACAGTGGGGGGTGATTATAAGGTTGGGCAGTTTTGCATCCAGTAATGGATTAGAATCTCTCGGGGGCTCAACACTCAGTACATCGACCGCGGCTCCGGCCAGCCTGCAGGATTTGAGAGATTCAAGGAGTGCTTCCTCATCAACAATACCGCCGCGGGCAGCGTTGACCAGGAAAGCCGTTGGTTTCATAAGAGCAAGGGTTTCGCTATTAATCAGGTTTTTTGTCTGAGGGGTGAGGGGACAGTGCAGGGTCAGAACATCTACCTCCGGCAGCATCTCTTTCAGTTCAGGGCGGTCATCTTCTGTTTTCCCCGGGCGACGGGATACCACAATATTCATACCGAAAGCCCTGGCAATTTCCGCCACTCTCCGTCCATTGTTGCCGTAACCGACTATGCCAAGAGTTTTACCCTTTAACTCGATAATGGGATGGTCGAGAAAACAGAACTGACTGGCCTTTTGCCATTGTCCCCTTCGCACACTGTCATGGTAGGAGAGCAGGCTGGTAAAGAGGGCGAGGATGGAAGCAAAGACATGCTGGGCTACAGAATCTGTGCCGTATGCCTGGCAGTTGCAGACGGTAACACCCAGGTCAGCAGCCGCCTGCAGATCGATAATATCCGTACCGGTAGCCACTACACAGATCAGTTTTGTCGAGGGTGCATTTTCCAGATGTGTTCGAGTGATTTTCACCTTGTTGACAATAATAAGTTCCGCTCCGGTGATTCTCTCCTCTGTTTTGTCCGGATCTGTTGAACTGAACAGTTCAAAGGAATCACATTCACTTTTGAGATCTTCCAATACCAGGTTATCGAGACCTTCTGCATCAAGGAAAATTGTTTTCATAGTTTCATCCTCATATTGTTTGCCTGCTTATTGCATAGAATTACACTATCATCAAATATTGAATTTATAGTACTTCGTCTCCATTATCAATGGGGGCGTGTCTGAAATATTTTATAAAAACGATTGAATAATTATTCTTCTTATGCCACATTGTAGTCAACGGAAGGAGCTTTTTGACTTTAGTCAAGGAGACCGTTCCTGATTCGGATACCTTAGTTGGCAGCAATACTACAACGCAGTAGATGCTCAAATATAAAGGAGTGGGATGCCTATTTTCAGCTATCTTGCCATGCCCAAAAGTGGTGCCAAGGAGGTACTCTGTGCCGATCTTGCCGCTCTATCCAATTGCGAAGTAATACCATCAGACAACCAGGAGGTTGTCGTTTTAGTCACTGATACACCGGATGAAACTACCGAGGATAAGCTCCAGAAGAGTCTGAATAATCTGCAGTCCCTGCAGTCTCTGAGCCTGGCATTCGGCTATGATGACCAAGAAAAACAGTAACGATTCAGGAGCACCTCATCTTCGTCCGTTTTGGCATTCTCGAATAGGCAAACTATGCTTCGAAGGCCTAAATGGACAAATATAAGGCACTCCTGAACAGTTACAGTCCCATATATTTTGAAGGTTTTTACGTGTACCTGAACAGTTACGAAAAACAAGGGAGATAACGAGGTGACAATGAAACTCAACAGACGACGGTTTTTGAAGTATGCTGCAGCCAGCAGTGCAGTTGCAACTGCGGGAGCACTTTTCCCGGGAGTAAGTTTTGGTAACTGGCAGAATCTGACCAATAATTCGGGGATAATTTCCTGGCAAAAGGCACCTTGTCGTTTCTGCGGTACCGGTTGTGGTGTTCTCGTCGGAGTTTCCGACGGCAGAGCGGTAGCCGTAAAAGGAGATCCGAACTGCAGCGTCAACAAAGGTCTCTGCTGTATGAAGGGCTATCATTCCGTCCAGATGCTCTACGGCAAGGATCGAATTACCACGGCCAAGGTCAGAAAGAACGGCGAAATGGTTGAAGTTCCCATTAAGGAGGCACTTGACCTGGTAGCTGAAAAACTCCAGGAAACCAAGGATAAACATGGCAAGGATTCTGTTGCCATATACGGTTCCGGCCAGTGGACTATTCCCGATGGCTACGTTGCTTCAAAGTTGTTTAAAGGCTGTCTTGGCACCAACAATGTCGAGGCCAATGCCAGGCTCTGTATGGCAAGTGCCGTTACCGGCTTTATGACCTCCTTTGGCATCGATGAACCGATGGGGTGCTATGAGGATATGGATCATGCCAATGTGTTCATCACCTGGGGGAATAATATGGCCGAGATGCATCCTGTCCTCTTTTCCAGGATGCTTGCCAATCGCAAACGAAGGACAAATGTTACTGTTATTGACTTTGCAACACGGTCAACCCGAACCAGCCAGGCGGCAGACAAATCGATTCTCTTCAGACCCCAGACTGATCTCGCTGTTGCAAACGCCATCTGCTATGAAATCATCAAAAATGACTGGGTGAACTGGAACTTTGTCAACGAGCATGTCTCTTTCCATAAGGGCAAGACCAATATCGGCTATGGAACCGAGGATCACTTTGCTTTTAAAGATAAGGCCGAATCGATCAACTTTGAAGAATATAAGCTTTTTCTCGAGGACTATACACCGGAAAAGGTAGAGAAAATTTCTGGTGTTTCGGCGCGGGATATCAAATATATGGCAGCTCTGTACGGGGATCCCAGCCTGAAAGTCACCTCCTTCTGGTGCATGGGAATGAACCAGCACACCAGGGGAACCTGGATCAACAATCTCGTTTATAATATCCACCTGCTGGTCGGTAAAATTTCAACTCCGGGAAATAGCCCCTTCTCCCTGACAGGTCAGCCGAGTGCCTGTGGAACCGTTCGTGAGGTAGGTACGCTCACCCATAAGTTACCCCATGGTGTGGTTATGAAAGAGCATCACCGGGAGATGGCGGCGGAAATATGGGATGTGCCGGTTAGTAATATCGATCCCAAACCGACCTATCATACCGTTGAGATGTTCCGCGCCCTAGACCGCGGTGATATCAAATTTATCTGGATTCAGGTGACAAACCCGATGGTCACCATGCCGAACCTGCGACGCTATCGTGACGGTGCTCTAAAGGATGGCCGTTTTGTCGTCGTTTCAGATGTTTATCCAACACCGACCACCGATGTTGCCGATGTGATCCTGCCCGCCGCCTTGTGGGTGGAACAGGAAGGTATGTTTGGTAATTCAGAGCGGCGTACCCAACATTTCGCCGAGATCGTCAAACCTCCGGGTGAAGCGATGTCTGATACCTGGCAGATCATCGAGGTTGCCAAAAGACTTGGTTTTGAGAAACAGTTCCCATGGACTCAGGATGATTATATCGGCAAAATCTGGGAGGAATACCGAAAATTTCATGCCGGACCGAAGCATGAGATGGCTTCGTATAAAGTGCTGAAGGAACGATCCGGTGTACAATGGCCGTTTGTTAACGGTAAGGAGACTCGTTGGCGTTTCAACCCGAAATATGATCCGGCCTGTACAAATGGTAAGGAATTTGATTTTTACGGCAAGAAAGATAACCGGGCCTGGATCTGGGCCCGACCCTATGAACCTGCTGCGGAATCCCCGGACAGCGAGTACAATTTCTGGCTCAATACCGGCCGGGTTATTGAGCATTGGCACACAGGGTCAATGACCCGGAGGATACCGGTTCTGCACAATGCTGTGCCGTCTTCCTATGTTGAGCTCAATCCTGAAGATGCTGCTGAACTTGGAGTCGTGAACGGTGAAATGGTAAAAATCATTTCTCGGCGCGGTGAGGTCACTATGCCCGCCCAGATCAAAGGTAGAGGTGTACCACCACGGGGCATGGTCTTTGTGCCATTCTTTGATGAAAGTTACCTGATCAATGAGGTGACACTTGATGCATTCTGCCCGATTTCCAAGCAGGCAGACTATAAAAAATGTGCCGTGCGACTGGAGAAAGCATGATGAAACGATCAAAAAAGAGGGGCAGGTTGGTGACTGGTGTTGCCGCTCTCTGCCTTCTCTGTGCTTTGATTTTTACTGGTTCTACCGCATTTTCAGCTTCGGTTGATTTGAGGGATTTTGATAACCAGGGTAAAAAAATCTATGAGGCCAATGATGCAACACCACAGATATATATGTCTGCTGACTCCGGAGACCGGAATCTGGCATCCTTTTATGAATTGCGTCAATACCCCGGTTCGCCACCACGTATTCCTCACGAGGTTGATCTGACTTTCAGCGGTGATGAAACCGACTGCCTTTCCTGTCATGCCAGAGGTGGCTACAGCCAGGAGTTCGGCAAGTTCGTTCCGGTGACGCCACACCCGGAGAATTCTCTCTGTTATCAGTGTCATGCTCAAGTTCTGACCGAAGAGAAGTTTGTTGAAACCGAGTGGAAGTCTATCATGCCGCCCCGTCTTGGCAGATCTTTTCTGGGTGGTTCTCCGCCACCGATTCCACACAGTCTGCAGATGCGGGAAAACTGCATTTCATGCCATACCGGGCCGGGCGCTGTGGTTGAGATCAGGGTAGATCATTCAGCTAGAGGAAACTGTCGTCAGTGTCATGCCCCTGCTGTGCAAACGACTCCGCTACAAGAGTTTGTGCGCAAACCATAATGTTATGACCAACAACCTCATATGAAGACAAATAGCAAATTTTTTATTCTGCCTATCATCTCTGTTCTGCTTATGTTCATGCTGTTAAGGGATGGTGCTGTCGCGGTAGCGAGTGAAAAGTCGCTCCTCGAAGAAGTTAAAGCTGTCAATGAGCCATTTGACAGTCAATCGGTCAAACAGGTTCGACCCGTGACGCAGAAAACGGTTTTGGCAAAGGAAGAATATCAGGGCGGTACGTTCCGGGTTCTTGCAAGGAAACATGCTATAGAGCGCTATAAGTGCAGTCGCTGTCACCTGGATAAACCGGTTCTTGTAACTCAGGGCTTAGAGTTGACCCATGGTAATGTGGTCATAAATCATGGTCGGAAAGGGGATGAGTTGGGCTGTATTGACTGCCACCACCCTGACGACCGAGACTATCTTGAGGATAAAAAGGGCAGAAAGGTTGATTTCGATCACAGTTATCAGCTCTGTGGGCAGTGCCATTTCCGTCAGAAACGTGACTGGTTGGGTGGCGCACATGGCAAACGTGTCTCAAACTGGGCTGGCGACCGTGTGGTTTATAACTGTGCAAGTTGTCATAATCCTCATTCTCCACGATTTGAAAAACGATTCCCGGCAACCTATTCGGTACCGTTGAACTGACAAGGATATAATGAGTTCACAAAAACAAGACGAAGCAAAAACTACCATTGAAGATGTCCTGGAGAAACCAAGCAGCAGACGCAAGTTTTTGAAAGGGGCATCCATTGCCGCAGCAGCGGGGAGTGCGGCGGTGGCTGCGAGTTACATGTCAGCTGCTGATCCAGCCTCCGCCGGGGAATTGAAATTGCGCTGGCAGGAATATTTCAAGAAGAATTACCGGATTATGTCCCAGGAAGAAAAAGATGAGACAGTGACGCGGTTGGAAAGGCTGGCAAAAATGCAGGATAATGTGGATGTGCAGATTGGCAATGAACCGCCGGTTGAAAAAGTGCTTTTTGGTTATGCTTTCAACATTACGCGCTGCGAAGGGTTTATGGAATGTGTTACCGCCTGCGTGAAAGAGAATAACCTGGATCGCAAGACCAACACTCAATATATCCGAATCTTTGAAATGGAGCCGGGGCAGCTTGATCCCAGTACCGGGGATGGTCAGTATTATCATAAGGTGCCGGTGGATGACAAATTTTACATGGGCGCCCAGTGCTTCCACTGTGAAAAAGCTCCCTGCATCAAGGCCTGCCCTACCAAAGCAACCTGGAAAGAACCCGATGGAATTGTAGTTGTCGACTATAACTGGTGTATCGGCTGCCGCTACTGTCAGGCAGCTTGTCCCTATTATGGGCGGCGGTTTAACTGGGGCAAAGGTGAAGTACCTAAAGAGGAAATCACGACCAAGCAGCACTATCTCGGCAACCGGAAGCGGCCCATGGGTAAGATGGAAAAATGTACTTTTTGCATCCAGCGTACCCGTAAAGGCAAGCTTCCTGCCTGCGTTGAAGCTTGTCCCACAGGGTCGCGGGTTTTTGGCAACCTGCTCGATCCAGACAGTGAAATCCGCTATGTGCTGAAACATAAAAAGGTTTTCAGGATGAAGGAGGAAATAGGGACCCAGCCTAAGTTTTGGTACTTCATTGACTGATGGTGTTGTAAAAACCTGATTTATAAGATGGATTCGTAAGAGGAGCTACATGAAAGCAGTCCCAGGTAAAAATCTCAAAACCTTTTTTGTTGATGCCATTCGCTGGAATCTCAAGGGCAGTATCCCCTTTCAGATTTTCAGGATTCTTCTGCTCATTGGTATGGGTGTTGGAATTTATGCTTATTCCTTCCAGGCCCGGTACGGTCTCTCCGTTACAGGGATGACTGATATTGTCAGTTGGGGTTTTTATATTTCCAACTTCACTTTTCTTGTGGGTGTTGCAGCTGCAGCTGTCATGCTGATTCTGCCTGCCTACATGTTTCATGATCCCGATTTTCATCGGGTGGTCCTCATTGGTGAAGGTGTAGCCGTTGGTGCTTTGATTATGTGCCTCTCTTTCATCGTCGTAGATATGGGTGGGCCGCTTCAAGCCTGGCATCTGATTCCAGGTATTGGTCTGTTTAACTTTCCTTCATCAATCCTGGCATGGGATGTACTTGTATTAAATGGATATCTTCTGCTTAATGCTCTTGTTCCTGCTTATATTCTTTACAGTCATTATATGGGGCGTGAAGCTGACGAGAGAAAGTACCGGCCTTTTGTTTTCCTGTCAATTTTCTGGGCTTTTTCCATCCATATGGTGACAGCATTTCTCTACCAGGGGCTGCCGGCAAGACCATTCTGGAACAATCCACTCATGGGGCCGCGTTTTCTTGCCTCCGCCTTTGCAGCAGGCCCTGCTCTTATCACACTAATTCTGGCAATTATTCACAGCACCACCAGTTATAAAATTGATCCAAAGGTTTTTAACAAATTACGGATGATTATTGTTATTTCAGCGATTATCAATCTGCTTATGCTCTTTTCTGAAATATTCAAGGAATTCTATTTTCCAACCCATCACTCAATTTCTGCTATATACCTCTTTTTCGGTATAGATGGTCATAATTCTTTAGTGCCCTGGATCTGGACCTCAGTGAGTGTTAATCTTGCTGCCACTTTAGTACTCGCATTTAACCCGGGGAAAAACAACCCCAAGGTGCTCCTGCCCGCCTGTGCATTTTTGTTTGTGGCGGTCTGGATGGAAAAAGGTATCGGTCTCATTGTACCCGGTCTTATTCCTTCGCCACTGGGTGAAATAGTTGACTATCTGCCGACCTGGGTGGAACTTGGCGTAACGCTGGGTATTTTATGCCTGGGTATTACTGTTGTCACATGGCTTGTCAGGACTGCTCTGATTATTGAACAGCGGTATGAGGATTAGGAGCTTCTCCGAGAATAAGAGTTTGGGCAAAATGCATTCTCGGACAAGCTCCTAGCTGTTTGATGGAGTTGCAGAGAGGGCAGCCCAATTTATTTGGGTTAGACATGACAGGAACAAGACTTAATTGCTGGGAATATAAACAGTGCGGCCGAGAGCAAAACGGTGAAAGAACTGCTGAACTTGGAGTCTGTCCTGCTGCGCTGGATGTTTCTTTTGACGGGATAAACCGTGGCAAAAATGGCGGCAGAGTATGCTGGGCGATTGCCGGCACATTTTGTGAGGGAAAACTGCAGGGTGCATTTGCCGACAAGAGAAATTCCTGCGT
>MAXH01000007.1 GCA_001750925.1 Desulfobulbaceae bacterium S3730MH12 | reverse complement strand
TCTGTAGCCTGAAGAATACCTATTGCAATAGGTAGATCAAAACCTGAGCCTTCCTTCTTTATATCTGCAGGCGCGAGATTCACAGTGACGCGTCTATTGGGAAAGTCATAGCCGCAATTTTTAATGGCTGCCTTCACCCTGTCTTTGCTTTCACGAACAGAACTGTCAGGCAGTCCAACGGTTGAAAACATTGGCAAACCAAGGGCAATATCAACCTCAACCTGAATTAACCAGCCATCGATGCCGATAACCGAACAACTTGGAACCTTAGCGAGCATAATAACTTGCCATCTCTGTGCTGTAGGCCCCGTTTTTTTCATTATAAACGTAAAAAGGCGCCATGACATCAACCCCATTTCCACCATTTTTCAAACATTTAACCAGCACCAGTTCTGCACTTTTTGCTGGTTGAGGGTAGCTGTATACAAACATGATTTTTTTTGGTTCGAGCCGATGTTTTTTGCTCAGCAACAGCAGATCTCCAAGCCCCCGGGCCGGATATATAAAATATGTCGCCCCCCTGTTTTTAACCGCAGCAGCGGCAGCAGAGATAAAATCAGCAAGTGTTGCCGAGATTTGATGTCGAGCCAGAAGAGCTTCCCGGTTTTTGTTTATTCTCCCTGTGCCGGACTGATAAAAGGGAGGATTACATATAACCTTGGTAAAAGATTCCCGATCGACAGTTTGAAAAAGAGTTTTTACATCACCTTTGATAACCTGGCAGAGTTCATCAAATCCATTCATGGCGATGCTGCGTTTAGCAAGAGTTACAAGTGAACTTTGTTTCTCTACGCCTGTAATTGATTCTAAAATATCTTTCCATCGGTAACCCATTATGAGACTGATAATTCCGCAACCTGAGCCCAGATCAAGAAGAATATCACCTTTATCAGGACGAATAAAATGTGCGAGAATGACAGAGTCTATGGAGAAGCGATAGCCATTTTTATGCTGCAAACAGACAAGTTCCCCATCAAAAAGTGTATCATGAGTGACCTCAGGATCTTTATAGTTTATGAAAGACACGATGAATTATTCCTAACTCCGACAAACGAGACATCTTTTTACCCTTGTTTGCAGATAACAATTGCGCTCTATGTTGGTTTACTTTTAAAAACCCATAAAAATCCCATGATTGCTGATCTTTTTACTTGGTTTACCATATTAATGATCTTTAAGTGTGCCTTTTCGTAACTTCTTTACGTAAAACAATAAATCCAGATCATCTCAGATCCCGTACTAGCAGGAACGTACAACAATGTTAAGAACAGTTAAAATAAACAAGATCGCCCACTCCTGCGGGTGTTTAAAAAATCAATTTTACACGGGATGGAAAAATGATGGATGATACTCCCTTGCCCTTGGATAGTAATTCATGCTAAGTTTTCACTTCACTCAGGAACGCTGACTAGTCACTTGACCCCCCAAGTTCACATCTTTGCCTCTATTTAAGGATAATGATATTATAATGACTGACCAAGATATACCTGATGAATATTATGGTTGGTGACGGATCTCCCATAAATGCAAATTAACCGTTCTCTTTTTAAGATTGTCATAATATTCTTTCTAACAGCATGTTCTCCAAATTTTGTTACATCGCCAATTCCAGTATCGTCTTCCCCAGGTATTTCGAGGCACATATTCACATCATATGACAACACAGAATTGCCACTAAGAATGTGGTTACCTTCTCGTGAAATAGATGGTGTAATTATCGCAGTACATGGTTTCAATGACTATTCAAATTTTATCAAAGATGCTGTATCGTTCTTCAATAATCAAAAGCTAGCTATTTATTCATATGACCAGAGAGGATTTGGAGATACCAGAACAAGGAGTAGATGGAGTGGATGGCAAACGTTATCAAATGATTTAACTACTTTTATTAAACTGGTTAGAAAAATCCATTCTCATAGTCCAATATATATCCTTGGTGACAGTATGGGTGGAGCCGTCACCATAGTAACTATGGTTAAAAAAGATCATCCGGAAGTAAGTGGTGTCATACTTGTCGCTCCTGCCGTATGGGTTCGTTCCGAAATGCCTTTCTATCAAAGGTGTTTGTTATGGATAGCTGCTCATACTATGCCCTGGGAAAAAGTAACAGGAGAATCACTTGAGATTACAGCTTCAGATAATATTGAAATGCTGAGGGAGTTAGGCAAAGACCCTCTGGTTATTAAAGAAACAAGAATTGATGTTCTATACGGCTTGTCTAATTTGATGGATGAAGCTTACAGAAGTGCAGAACTTTTTAAAATTAATGCATTGATGTTATATGGGGAAAAAGATGAAATAATTCCCAAAAAACCTGTTTTTGAATTTTACAAGCGATTACCATTAAAGGTTGAAGGGCAGCAAAAAATGCTCGTTTATGAAAATGGTTATCATATGCTGTTAAGGGATCTTCAGGCAGAAATTGTGATGAATGATATCGTCGATTGGATCAATGATCAGGCTAAATCCAATTTTTCTCTCCAGAACAGCCGGGCAATAAAATGATACATAGATGCATTTTTAATTATCTATGATGTTCTTTTACTCTGTTTATCGGATCCATTGTTGGCGGGAATATGAAACAGCGTTGAGAGCAGCGGAGGATTAACGAGACCGCTATCAGTAACCGGGGTGTATACCAATCATCGTTCTATGGCGACTAAGCAGCAGATCTAAAGAGGGTTCAAAACTTGATATACCTGTTTTGAGAATCTCATCAATTGAAATTATGGTGGAAAGAGGCTGTTCACAGCAAACTCTTTCTTGTTCAGGCTGGATTACGCAAATTTGCGTATAAGAACAGTATTCTATTTTGGAATTTTCCTGTGCACAGGCTATAGTATATCCCTTCACGTGACTCTGTACAAAATAACAACATGGTAATAATGAAAAATTATTTCCTGATCCTTCTTCTCCTCTGTTACGGATGTAGCGACTCCAAGCCTCCTGAAACAGTCATTGACAGAAGCGGAATCCTCAACAAAAAGGAAATTCAAAGACTGCAGGATTACAATGCTGCTCTGCTCAGGGACCATGATATCGACTTCCGCCTAATTATGGAAAAGGGGGGCTTACATGGCACTCAATTCAACCTGCATGCCAACAGGCTCATGGAAGAGGTGGTAGAGGAGACCCAAACCATACAGGGGCGGATTATCCTTCTCTATATTGACTCTAAGAGCGACCTCGTGCGCCTTGAGATATCAGGAGACCTGGAATGGATCTACACCGATGCCTTCAGCGGTTATATCCAGCAGCAGCACATGGTCTATTTTTTCAGAGAGCAGCGCATTCAGGATGGTGTTCTGGCTGCTAGCGAACTGATCTATGAGCGGGCGCGCGATGCAGGCCTTGGTAAGGATTTCGTAGAACCGCAAGACGTTCTGGCCGGAGGTGGAGGGGCAACTGCTCAGGCCAGGATATCAGGCAACAGCATTATTCCTGAGAGGGAAAGTCTCATTGAGACGAAAGAAATTCAGGCGGGTATGAGCCCGATGGAAACGATCATGATCTACAAACTCTCTATGGCCGCAGGCAACACTGACCCACAAAAAGACATTTATACCAAAGAGACAAGGGCCATGATGGAGAACTGGACGGTCACGCCTGCCCAACTGAGGAACGGGGTCAAGGGGATTGAACGTTGCTCAAAGTTTCAATCGCAGATACTCTTTGACCAGAGCAACAATCTTGCCGTCATCCGTTACCCGGTCAAAGAGCGTCAATGTAACCCCTGGTTTTTAGAGAAGGGAGAAGGGAGATGGCGCCTTGATCTGAAGACTATGCAGAAAACCATCATCTCCAACCAGAAAAACCAATACCATTTCAAAGAGTTTGGCCATCCCTACATGTTTGGTTTTACAGATCTGCGCTTTGATAAAAACGGCTTTCTGCATCAATAAGCAATCCCCTCCCTACCCTGTTACTGGAAATAAAGAGGGGTAAGGAGTAGTATGGTGGTAGTTTAAGGTTGTCGCCATGTATCTGTTATGGAGTACTATTTCTTTCATTTCGTACCTTGATTTAGTTAGTAGTTGGTAGGATTTTGGGCGTGGTGTCTTTTCCAGTTTCTGATCCATTTGTGGCTAATAGATTTTTTCATAACACCTCCTTTAGCAATTGATCACGTATTACCTACAGTACAACTAGGCAAATTCACAACTTTGTCAGAAATGGAAGTTCTCACATTTTTTAAGTGCTAACGTTCATTATCATGTTCAAAGTCAAGGAGTAGCAATTGAAAAGACCGAAAAAAAATATTCTCGTTATTTACCATTCCCAAAGCGGTACTATGGAACTCATGGCAAATCGGCTTGCAGAAGGAGCAGTAAAAGAAAAAAACATTGCAGTCACATTAAAAAAAGCGGCGGATACTAAATTGGATGATTTGCTAAATTGTAATGGAATTGCTATCGGATCTCCCGAATATTTCGGCACGATGGCAGGCATGATAAAAGATTTCTTTGATCGTACTTATGAGGCCGCACAGAAAAAAACAATTGGACTTCCTTTTATTGTGTTTGTATGTGCTGGAAATGACGGACGAGGTGCTATCACCCAAATAGAACGAATTGCAGCCGGTTACAAATGGAGAAAAGTGCAGGAACACACTAGAATCGTTGGAACACCCACAGAACAAAATTTAGTCGATTTAGAAGAGTTGGGACAAGTATTATCTGCTGGAGTAGATCTTGGAATTTTCTAAAGAAGATGGGAAAACCTTATCTAATGTGGACAATTTATTCTTACGCAGGATAATTGTTTTTGTCCGTTTGCTGTATAGATACCTCGGAGATTAATAGTAGCAGTGTAATGGTTTAGAATTACATGAAGTTGCTAAGATTTCCATTGGACATTTCTCATAATCCACTTTTGATATCGGAAAAAGGGATTATACGAGATGAAATTGCCACTGACTTGAGCTACAGTCTCGCTACAACAGGTAGTTGCCGTGGCCTGACTCGGTATTGAGATTCAATAGCCGTGTCTATCAAGGATTACACCTCCTTTCATCGCTTCCAAAGCATTAATATCCCGTTGATCTTACGTCCGGACGCCTATTCCATTTTTGAGCAGAAAAAGGTTTATTGAAAAAAGTATAATTGAGAACAACAACAGCATACCCAAACCCACCAAGACACTGATATCAGAGATCCCAAGAAAACCATAGCGAAAGCCGTCAACCATATAAATGATCGGGTTGGTTCGGGAGAGGGTCTGCCAGAAATCAGGCAACAAAGATATTGAATAAAAAACCCCTCCAAGGTATGTCAGGGGCGTTATGACAAAAGTAGGGATTATGGAAACATCATCAAACTTCCGGGCAAAGATACCGTTGATCATTCCCGCCAATGAGAAAACAAAACTGGTAAGAACTGCGAACATCACGACATAACCGAGGTTAAAAAGTGGTAACCTTGTAAAAAAGAAACTTATAATCGACACAAGTAAGCCGACAAAGAGCCCCCGGACCATACCACCTGAGACATACCCCAGAACAATAATCCAATCCGGTGTTGGGCTAACCAGTAATTCCTCAATATTACGTTGAAACTTGGCACTAAAAAAACTAGAGACTGTATTCGTGTAGGAATTGGTAATGATGGACATCATTATTAACCCTGGTGCAATAAAAGCCATGTAATCATAGCCGCCGATATCCCTGAGTTGGGAGCCTATCAGTCGTCCGAATATGATAAAGTAAAGGATTATGGTTATCGCCGGCGGCACCAGTGTCTGTATCCATATACGAAATATTCGGGTTGTTTCTTTCCGGGCAATACAGATAAAAGAAGTCAGGTTACGGTTCATTGCTCTACCATCTCAAGAAAAAGCTCTTCGAGCCGATTTGTCTTGTTTCGCATGCTCTCTATAATGATGTTCTGGTTATCTAAAACCTCAAAGATATGGTTGAGTGATTCTTCCTTACTCAAGGTTATCTCCATCGTTGTCTCGTCAACTACAATGAACTCAAATGGTTTGAGAGACTGTAGGCCCGTAATTGGCTCTTTGGTATTGAAAACAAACGTTTCTTTGTCCAGTTTTCTGAGTAAAGAGCGTTTACTTGTGTTTTCAATCAACTTCCCTCCTGAAATAATACCAATCTGATTACAGAGCAACTCGGCTTCTTCAAGGTAATGGGTGGTAAGGATAATAGTTCGTCCTGATGCATTAAGTTCTGCCAGGAACTCCCACATTCCTCTACGAAGCTCCACATCAACTCCTGCAGTCGGTTCATCAAGAATCAGTAATTTGGGCTCATGTACCAAGCCGCGAGCGATCATCAACCTGCGCTTCATGCCGCCGGACAATGTTTGAGCTGTCACGTGCCGTTTCTCCCAGAGACCAAGCTTCCGCAGATATTTTTCTGCACTCTGATGGGCCTGCAATCTGGAAATACCATAGTAACCGGCTTGCTGGCAAACAATATCCTCTACTTTTTCAAAGATTGAGAAGTTGTATTCCTGAGGTACAACACCAATCAGCCTCTTGGCAGCTGGAAAATCTTCATCAATGTCGATACCGAATACCTTAATCCTGCCATCTGTTTTCGTAACAAGTGAGGTGATTATACCAATTGTTGTTGTCTTACCTGCTCCGTTCGGGCCGAGAAGACCGAAAAATTCTCCTTCCTGAACTCCAAGGGAAATACCCTGCAGTGCCTGGACACCACCCCTGTAGCGCTTATGAAGATTGTCTATTTCAAGTGCAAGCATTTATGTCCCTAACCTACTTTTGGCAAAGGGTGATGAAATAATCGATCATCTCCTGGGCCAGGTTTCTCCCTTCGATCTCTGATATCTGCATAATTCCTGTAGGACAGGTAATGTTAATCTCGGTTAATGTTTCGCCGATAAAATCAAGACCAGCGAAATGGACACCCTGTTCGACCAGCCAAGGAGCAAGTTCATCGAGAATCTGCCGTTCTCTCAATGTAAGTGATGCAGGCAGGGCCTCACTATTGGCAAAATTAGCGTGATATCCCTCTCGGGGCCGACGCAGCGATGCACCAAGAAAATCTTTGCCGAGAATCAGAACCCGCTTGTCACCATCGTAAACACTGTCGAGAAACTCTTGTACCATTACCGGTTGAGTGCCGTCATGGGTATAACGTTTAATCAGTGCTCCATCCGAAATGGAAAGCCGCTCCACCGATTTGCCCTGAAAACTATCCAGAGCTTTAATGACACCACCTTTATGCTTTTTTACAAAATCGCCTATACTTATCTGGTTTGAGCTGACCAGGGTGGCAGGCATATATTGCTGAAACGGCAGGGCAATGAGCTTTTCATTGAGATCTCGCAACGCCGATGGGTCATTGACCACTAGAGTGCCGGAAAGGGACAATAAATGCGTCGCATAATGAAAGGCTAAATCATACGGCGGTTCCTTACGCATCAGAATCAATTGGTAACTGTTCAGTGCTTGTGGTCCGAAGCTACCTTTTGAGTCCTCTGCTGTAACGTAAGCCTGCCGCTCAAAATACAGCCTATCAATGGTTGCCGTATCAATCTGAATACCTTTAGCCCGTCCCTGCCTAATAAGAGCAAGAGTCGTATCTGTTTTGGGATTAAGTCCATCAAGTGAATCCAATACCACTAGCCAGCGCATTTAATTCTCCCCTCCTCAACTTCAGAATATTCTTCTTCGTAGTTATTCATATACCTGCATTCAGTCGAGTTAACATTAACCTCTAAATAGTTTAAATCCAGTCTGTTGAACGTGTTTAATTTTTTGTTTGTTTTTTGCGCTATACCACGAGGCTGTATACGTTTTATTGCCACTATTGAGTTTACCACTTCTCATGATTTATTTTAGACAAGATAACCATAGTTACATTTTTGAATAAATAGTGACTATAGTAAACACCACTAAGGAGGATATACATGAGAAATCAACGACCAATTATTGGCATAACAACCGTCAATCAAAAGCGGGAAAAAAAAACCTACGCTGTGGTTAGTACTAACTATTGTTCCTCTGTACAATTGGCAGGAGGAACCCCCATTCTCCTGTCACTTTGTGTTAATAAAGAAATTTTAGATGACTACTTAACCATTATGGATGGACTAATTATCACAGGCGGGGATGAAGCGGTAAACCCACTCTTATATGGAGAAAATCCCATACCTGCTCTTCGAGCGACTTGTCCCAGTCGCGATGAATGCGAAACCTACCTCCTCAGAGGCGCACTGGAACAAGACATGCCTGTACTCGGCATATGTCGTGGCATGCAACTAATGAATGTTGCAGCTGGGGGAGCACTCTACCAGGACATTTTTACCCAAAAACAAAATGTGTTGGGGCACCAGCCAGTTGATATGCCAGTTGATGAACTCTATCATAGCGTCCTCATTCAGAAAGAGTCAAAGCTTAGAAATATTTTCAAAAAGGAAGAGCTTATGGTCAATTCTTTCCACCACCAGGCTGTAAAAAAGCTCGCCGCGGATTTTATCGGAACTGCAATTTCGGAAGACGGAATTATAGAAGCGATGGAACATAGGGATCGCAAATTTGCCATCGGTGTACAGTGGCACCCTGAGGACCTCACAGCTCGTCATGCCCACTTCCTGGAACTTTTCAAAGCACTGGTCTCAGCATCAGGAAACGTAACGATTCTTGATTCGCAGTAGGGTTGCCATAGCAATGAAAAAGGGTGCGCAATATTGGCAGCAATAAATGCCCGTGAACTGGATGAACAACGGTACAAAAACTATGTGAAAATGAAAAATGAATCAGCTTTCCATGATATGTC
>MAXH01000006.1 GCA_001750925.1 Desulfobulbaceae bacterium S3730MH12 | reverse complement strand
GAGGCAGTAGGAGGCCTGACCCCCAGTCCCAGAAAAGAGAGACCGGATTCCCAGACAATCATAGTGGCCATATCCATCCCCAGGCAAACGATCACCGGGGCCATGATATTGGGAGTAATATGCCGCCATATGATTTTCAATGGCTTGAGGCCCATGGCCTCAGCCGCTTTTACATAGTCAGCTTCCTTGACCGATAGTGTCTGCGCTCTGGCCACCCGTCCATAGAAAGGAAAAGCTGTGAAAGCCAGTGCGACAACAACGTTTACCAGTGAGGGGCCCAGCACCGCCACAATGGCAAGGGCTAAAATAATCTGGGGAAAGGAACGTACGATATCGAAAATCCAGATAATGAAGTAATCGATTTTTTTGCCCTCGTTATATCCGGACACGACGCCTAAGAACACACCAACGATAGACGAAAGGGTCACTGATCCAAAGGCAACCAGCACAGCAATACGGCAACCGTATATAATTCGGGAAAAAATGTCGCGGCCCAGGTAATCCGTTCCCAGAAAATGATCGCGGCTGGGCCCGGCAAACCTGTGCATAATGTCCTGGGCATTTGGGTCGCTGGGAGCTATCCACTGAGCACCTATGGCGCAGAGAAGCATAATGGAGATAAAGATACCACCCCACAAGCCACCTTTGACTTTAACAACAGCACGCAGTGTCACACGCAAGGTGTCTGTCCATTTCCGTTTGAGCATTAATTGGGCAGGACTCACCTGAGCTTCGGCTTGATTTATACTGTTCGTTTTCACAAGAGGTTTCCTCTGTCAATCGTACTGAATACGTGGATCCACGAAAGCATATGATATGTCGGCAAGTAAATTGGCAAAAACAAACAAAGCGGTGGCCACCAGAATGCCTCCCTGAACTACTGGAAAATCACGGGCATAAACGGCATCTACGATCAGCTTTCCCAGACCCGGTCGGCTGAAGATAATCTCCACAAAAACCGCTCCACCCAGAAGCTTACCCACTCCCAACCCTATAACGGTAATTGAAGGAATCACCGCATTTTTCAACGCGTACTGATAGGCAATAGCTCTTCTGGGGACGGCAAAAGCACGGGCTGTACGGATATAGTCTGCATCCAGAACATCCAGCATCGATTCGCGTGTCAGTCTGGCCAGATAGCCCACCCAGCCAATACCAAGAGCTGTAGCCGGTAAAATCAGATGCAAAGCAATACCTATCAGACCATCATCGGTACCGGCTCCCAGAGCCGGTAAAATCGGAATCTGTACACAAAACAGGAGCATTAAAAGCAGTGCTGCCACAAAATCGGGCACAGCTACGCCAAGAAGGGAAGCGATAGTGACAGCCCCACCGATGGGACTGTCTCGCCGGACGGCGGCAAATGCACCCAGGAGGATGCCGATAAGAGCTGCAACTCCCAAACTGGTAAAGGCAAGTAAAGCAGTATGAGGTAATGCTTCTGCGAGCAGGGTGCTGACCTTATGGCCAGACCAGACCGAAGTACCCAAATCCCCTTTTACAATCCCCACCAGGTAATAACCCAACCTCACCGGCATAGCTCTATCAAGATGCATCCGCTCATTAAGCTCGGCCACCAGTTCAGGGGTTGCCCGGGGGCCTAACATTGCTGACGCCGGATCACCGGGCATCAGATAAGTCAGACCAAATAGAATAATCATAACACCGAGCAAGGTTGGAATCACCCAGAGTGCTCTTTTGATGATGTATTTTAGCATGTTATAATCTCTCCCCTCTGGCTGTTGATATACTTATCCCGGAGCTGACTGCTCAACCTGTACCAGGCTCCTGCGTACCTATTTCAAACTCATGGTCCAGGGTGCTAATCGGCCATTGGGATAGATATCCCCAATGTCAACGTTTTTCTGAGCAATCCAGACCATTGTTCCGTGGGTCAACCAGATCGCCCAGGCATCCTTGTCAGTTACTTTTTGAGCATCAACATAAATCTGATTACGCTTTTTTGAATCAACTTCACTGGCACCCTTCTTCATCAGCTCGGTATACTCAGCATTACGCCACTGACTTGGATTCCAGGATTCGCCTGCAAAATATTGCATGATATAATACGGATCGATGGTAGAGGTATAAAACTGAATATAGGCATCAGTCTCTCCTTTATTAGCAGCTTCATTAAAAGCACCGATCTCTTTAACTTCGATAATAACTTCAATGCCGGCTTTAGCAGCATCGGCCTTAATCACTTCAGCCATAATTCGCTCAGCATCGTTGGCTGGAACATAGAGATTAACTTTAAAGCCATCAGCCTTACCGGCCGCTTTCATCAAGCTTTTCGCCTTATCAATGTCCTGTTTGTAAACCGGAGCATCAGTCCAGTAGTCAGGAAGACCTGGCGGCAAGATAGTATTAGCTCTTTTGGCGGTACCATAAAAAGCAGCTTCAACTATATTGTCTACGTTCACGGCATACCGAAATGCCTGGCGAAGTTCAAGTTTATCAAAGGGCGGTTTATTAACGGTCATTCCCAGCCAGTATGTTTTTAAGGCCGGATTGGAGTATACACTGAATTTTTTATTCTTTTTGAATGACGCCACATTGATCATGGCAGCACGACCAATGTTAATCTCACCTGTTCTGAGAGCAGTTTCACAGGTACTGTCTTCTACGATAGGGAGAAAAGTTATTTTTTTAATAGCTGGGGCTTTTCCCCAGTAGCTATCAAATGCTGCAAGTTTAACATGTGTTTTAGGCTTCCAGGAATCCAACTGGTAAGGTCCTGTACCAACCGGATCTTTACCGAATTTTTCCTGTCCTATTTTTTCGACCGCTTTTTTAGAAACGATATAACCCGAGTTCATGGGCAGTGCCGATGTAAACAGGTTTGCCATTTTTTCTTTTAAAATCAATTTCACTGTGTATTTATCGATCACTTCTACCTTCTCCAACAGCTTCCATGTACCCTTCTCTGCAGCTTTGGCCTCAGGATCGATTATTCGCTCAAAGGAGAACTTGACATCTTCAGCTGTCATTTCACCAAAGTCTTTGTGAAACTGAACACCTTTGCGCAGGTGAAAAACTACCGATTTTCCATCAGTGCCCATCTCCCACGATTCGGCGAGGTCAGGAACAATATCCCAGCTTCCTTCTTTATATTTGACCAATCCATTATAAAGTGAGCTCATAATCGTCAGCTCCCTTTCACCACTGGTCATCCAGCCTGGATCGAAAGTACTTATATCCTCCCAGGTGGCAATTTTAAGTTCATCCTTACTCACGGCTGAAGCTGAAAATGAAAATAGCAGCAAAAACGCTATGAGCAAAATCATTATATTACCGATCTTCAAAGCTGACTTCATGTTCTCCTCCCTGGAAAATATTTTTCACTAATCTCGATAAACAAGACAAATGATTTCACCATGTTTCCGGCAATAACCAAGCGCCGAATGTCATTTAATGCAATATATGTATATACTGTATAAATTATATTTGTCAAGAACTACAATATGTCATTCAGTGCAATCTCGACATAGAATTCAATACATAATAAAATGTTTAAATACAAGTAGCTACATGTATTATCAGGTATCTCAAGAAGACATTACTTCTTTTTGTGGAATATTATTCTACATGGGGGATGAATGCTAAGACAGAGGAATAACTTGATTT
>MAXH01000005.1 GCA_001750925.1 Desulfobulbaceae bacterium S3730MH12 | reverse complement strand
GGTTTTCCTGGTTTCAAGGCAACACCATGGATGAATATCCCTGGAGGACCAAGGGCTTCGACGGCCTGTTCACCAAGATCTCTTACCCCGACGGAACTGCCCCCTGAAAAGAGCACGATGTCATTTTCATGAACCGCCTTCTCTAAAGCTGGAAAAAATATGTCAAATTTGTCTGAGACAATACCATAGTCCATACATAAACCACCGGTACGTCTGATCATTCCTGCAAGTGTTATTGAATTGATATTACGGATCTGGCCGGGAAGGGGATTTTCACCATAGGGAACTATCTCATCGCCGGTAGAAACTATGCCGACCCTGACTTTAAAAAACACTGAAACTTCTGCAATTCCCAACCCGGCAAGAAGGCCGAGATCCTGAGGACGCAGAAGGTGACCCGCCGGAAGTGCTTTGGCGTTTATGGAAATATCCTCTCCTCTCTGGATCAGGTTTGTACCATCACCGATTCCTTTGACGATTTCGATCATGGTATCGTCAACTGGTACCGTGTGTTCAAACATGACTACACCGTTTGCGCCGGGAGGCAGCAGGCCACCGGTTGGGATCTTATGACAACAACCTTTTTTAACTTCACCAACGGGCTCTTCACCCATTATGACCTCTCCTGTTATGTTCAGATAACAGGGCATGGTCTGGCTGGCACCAAAGGTGTCAGCTGCACGAACCGCATAACCGTCCATTGTTGACCGGGCTGCAGCAGGTAAATCTTCAGGTGAAATGACAGGTCCCGCAAGAATTCGATCTAATGCCTGATCCAGAGAAATAGTTTCACTCTTTGGCACAAACGTATTGAGTTGTTCCATCAGGATCTGCACTGCTTCATCAACAAGCGTAAGACCCGAACGGCCAAGCATATCTTTGGTAGCTTTTGATTCAACCATGAGTCGTACTGATTTTAAGTTTAATCTTTTTTATGTCCGTCAGAAGTGCAGTCAGATCATTTTTATTAACAATGGTGTTCGCAAGAGATACCTGCTTGATTTTTTCGAGCAGGGTTTTCCTTTTGCCCAGAAAGTCAATGAATAGTCGGGATGTTATAGAGACACCGATTTGAAGAAGCTCCGGCCCTCTTTCAAGGGCTATACTGTTGAAGAGCTTCAGGGTGACGGTTAAAGGTCTATTTTTGATTTCTTTCGACACTTCTTTGTCAGGTTGTGTTCTCAGCCCAGCATGGAAACTGTTTCGTCTGAATATGGCACCGGCAAGACCGGGCATAGCTGCGGAAAGTGCAAGAACA
The DNA here is from genome assembly GCA_001750925.1 of Desulfobulbaceae bacterium S3730MH12. Lineage (GTDB taxonomy): Bacteria > Desulfobacterota > Desulfobulbia > Desulfobulbales > Desulfocapsaceae > Desulfomarina. Next base: position 7,854 of record MAXH01000005.1, on the reverse strand, counting down.
GGATTTTTACCCTTGAGTGGAGTGGTAAGGTCGTCTACGGCCGTACCGTTTAAAAATATTGTCTGGACAACATCGGAAATATAATCCAGAGTAAAACCGGGCAACCTGTCTAAAAAAATGGCCATTGTTTCGCCCTCACTACCCTTTATTTCTACACCGGATTGTAATAGAGTGGTGTAGAAAGAGAGATCTTGCCGGTCAAGTGTGAGGATAAGTTCAGGTATTGTTGGTTGATTGTCCATGGCATCATCAGTTAATCTTGTTAAAAGCGCAACAGTGAGATTTTATCTCAGATTATCATCTTAAGGTACAAGACCCAATATAGCAAAATTAAAGCAGTTTGCTGTTAAAAAAAGTACTGACAAAATTCTTTATTATTGTTGAAAAGGAAACAAAATGACCACACAAACCCTGACACCTCTTTCCGGGTATAAACAGTTCCCAGGCCCTGTAGTGGCAGTCATTATGGATGGTGTCGGCATAGGGCCCGGAGATGAAAGTGATGGCGTTTATATGGCAAACAGTCCGACACTCGATCAACTGTTTGCCGAACCCTTAATGACAATACTCAAGGCCCATGGCAGGGCAGTCGGTTTGCCGTCGGAAAATGATATGGGAAATTCGGAGGTCGGTCATAATGCCCTAGGTGGAGGAAGAATTTTTTCCCAGGGAGCTCAACTTGTCAATGAAGCCATAAAGTTCGGATCGGCTTTTTCAGGCACTGGCTGGAACAGTGTAATAAAAAAAGCTCAGAGTGGTGGAACAGTTCATTTCATAGGGTTGGTTTCAGACGGCAATGTACATAGTCATATTGACCAACTGTATGGTCTGCTTGAGCAGTGTTCTGTTGACTCCTTCAAGAAGGTGAGGGTACATGCCCTGCTTGACGGCCGTGATGTAGATCCTAAAAGTGCACTGGAATATATTCGTCCTTTGGAGAAAAAACTGGAACAGCTTTCAACAGGTGGCAGTGATTATCGAATAGGTTCAGGCGGCGGACGGATGGTTACAACGATGGATCGTTATAATGCAAACTGGGATGTAGTTGAAAAAGGCTGGAAGGCACACGTTCTTGGAGAGGGACGCCTTTTTGATTCCGCCTCTGCTGCTATTGAAACTTATTATGCTGAAGATCCTGAAATAATGGATCAGTATATGGATAGTTTTGTGGTTGTTGAAAACGACATTCCGGTGGGCACAATTGAGGATGGAGATGCGGTCATCCTGTTTAATTTCCGTGGAGATCGGGCAATTGAAATTTCCCGTGCCTTTGAAGAAGAAGATTTTACAGAATTTGACAGGATCAGGTTACCTGAGGTTTTTTATGCAGGTATTATGCAGTATGACGGGGATCAGAAGATACCTAAGCACTATCTGGTAGATCCTCCTGCAATAGATAACACCCTTGGTGAATACCTCTGTGCAGCGGGAGTTACCTCCTATGCTATTTCCGAGACTCAGAAATATGGTCATGTAACCTATTTCTGGAACGGTAACAAGTCAGGATATATTGACCGACAACTTGAAAAATATGTTGAGATTCCATCTGATAAGGTGACTTTTGATCAGCGCCCCTGGATGAAGGCTGCAGAAATCACAGATAATGTAATTGAAGCTATCCAGAGCGGCAAATATAAGTTTATTCGTCTGAACTTTGCCAATGGCGATATGGTGGGGCATACCGGTTTTCCTGATTCAATACGAATTGCTGTTGAAACTGTTGATCTCTGTCTCAAACGACTACTGGGCGCCATAGGAAACGCAGGGGGTATTGCAGTTGTTACAGCTGATCATGGCAATGCGGATTGCATGTGGAGGGAAAAAGAAGGCAGGATTATTCCGATGGTGGCGCATACCCTGAATCCGGTTCCTTTTATTGTTAAGGACTTCAGCGGTTCAAACAGTTTTGTCCTGACGGATATAAAGCAGCCTGGACTTGCAAATTTTGCCGCAACCATATGTACACTCCTTGGCTATCAACCGCCGGAAGAATATGAGCCGACTCTCCTGAAAATTAAAAAAGCAGAATAATATGACTGAACGAATGAGTAAATCTGCAAAAAAGAGAATCTTTAAGCAGGAAGAGGAAGCCGCAGAACAGATTGCGCTCCTGTCAGATAAAGATCTTAAAAATTTTCCGGGCAGCCAGGATGTAAAAGATCAGGTTAAAAAATGTAGAGTCTTGAAAGGTGGGGCTAGAAAAAGACAGATAAAATATCTTGCCAAGGTGATGCGTCAAGGGTCTGTGAGCGAAATCTTAGACTATCTGGCAGAAAAAAAGGGATCCAGGCTGAAGAGCAACAGGCTGCACAGTGAAGCGGAAAGGCTGCGTGATGTGATTATCAATGAGGCACTTGACGATCAGCAGTATTGTCTGCAAACCGGAACCGAGTGGGAACCGGATTGGCCCGGAGAGGAAATTGATGCAGTTGCGAAGAGATACCCGCTTGACGAGGGTGATTTGAGAAAGTCCGTGTTTCAATATACCAGGACGCGTATCCATACCCACTATCGGGAGATTTTTCGAATACTCAAGGCTGCTGTTGAAAAAGATGAATTCCAACAGAGAATAGCCTGATTTTTTTTAAGTTGCAGGATAGTGTGAAGGGGAGGTTTGAATGTCTATAAGATTGCTTGCTGTTGAACTCTATCGTGCCCAACAAAAAGTAGATAGGATTCAGAAAGAGATCGAAAAGGCGGACTATAAAGAACAGGAGTCTTTGAAGAGTGAGCTGAAAGTTGCCAGGAAAGAACTGCAGATGCTGCGTAAAATGCTTGATGGTCAAAAGGAGTCAGGTTCCTTTCGAAAGAAGTTTTCTAAATTCAGCAGTTTCTCCTGATTGTTATGCTAACGTACTTCATCACTATCTACATAGGCATATGCACTGTGCTTATGAATTGATTCAAAACTTTCCACACTTGCCGAAAACCAGGTGATATCGGGGTTTTCAAGTGCCAGTACGGCAACTTTACGGACTACATCTTCCACAAACATGGGGTTGTTAAAAGCCTTTTCCGTCACATATTTTTCGTCCGGGCGTTTTAGAAGAGCGTAAAGTTCGCATGATGCGGATTCTTCAACCATTGAAATCAGATCTTCAACCCAGATGAAATTATTAAACTTAACATTGAGGGTAACTTCAGCACGCTGGTTATGGGCGCCCCCTGCGCTGATTTCTTTTGAACAGGGACAAAGGGTTGTAACCGGTACACGAACAGAGAGGATAAATTTTTCATCGTGCCCGATTCCTCCGGAAAAGGTACAACTGTATTCCATCAGGCTATGGGTGTTGCTGATCGGGGCTTTTTTGTTGATGAAATAGGGAAAGGACATCTCCAGCCGGACACTTTTAGCTTGCAGTTCTTCTTTGACTTTGGACAGGATAGAGGAAAAGCTGGTAACTGAGATCTCCCCCAATGAGCTGTTAAGGATCGATATAAATGTTTCTACGCAGTTGTCTGTATGACCGTCTGCAAGCCTGGCCTGCATAGATATTGTTGCAATGGTATTTTGAAGTTTCCCGCTTTTTTCTTTAACCCGTACAGGTGTCTTAATATCTTTCAGGCCGACAGTCTGGATGTGCATTATTTTTGCTCGGTTATTACATTTTTTCATCCGGGGAGAGGATGTCTCTCCAGGAAAACAGAACCAGTGATAACGCACATTACTTACTCTTTTTGTCCTGATTCGACAATAGGATACCGGTACAGGGGTTAATTTATCATGCGATTATAAAAAAATATGTGTATTTTACGATGAAAGAGGCAAAAGAAAAAGTAGAGAATGACTGGAGGATGAAGGATTTAGGTTTTGACGAGCTTATCAATGAAAGAGACAAAAGAAAAAGTCCGTTTGGATAAATGGTTATGGGCTGCCAGGTTTTTTAAGACACGATCACGGGCGGCACAGGCCGTGAACGGCGGCAAAGTGCACTTAAATGGTAGCCGTGTCAAAGCGGCCCGTGCTGTGAATGTGGGTGATGATTTACTTGTATCCCGGGGAAATGTGGAGTTTAAGGTTAAAGTAATGGGACTTTCTTTATATAGAAGACCGGCTGTGGAGGCTCAATTGCTTTATGAAGAATATGAAGAGTCCATTCTTGCGAGAGAAGAAAATCGAGATTTGCGCAGAATGTTTAATGCAAGTCATTCTGCACCTGCGAAAAAACCGAATAAGCGTGATCGTCGTAAGATAAAAGAGTTTGTCAGAAAAAACTAACTGGTGTCTGTCCTGAGGGAGTTATGGACGGTCATAGATAGGAGATAGTGATGAAGAAAATAACAAGAGCATTAATTAGCCTTACTGACAAATCCGGTATTGAGGGTTTTGCCACCGAGCTGGCAAATCTTGATATTGAGCTGCTTTCCACCGGTGGAACCGCAAAAAAACTGAGAGAAGTCGGTTTGACTGTAATGGACGTTTCTGAATTTACCGGCTTTCCCGAAATGCTCGATGGTCGGGTGAAGACCCTGCATCCTAAAGTACACGGCGGCATCCTCAACCAGAGGGAGAATGAAGACCACCGCAGACAATGTGTTGAACATGGTCTGGAAGACATTGATTTGATAGCTGTAAATCTATACGAATTTGAGAAAACCATTGCAGATCCCAACTGCACTCTTGCCAATGCCATCGAAAATATTGATATAGGCGGTCCGACGATGCTGCGGGCAGCTGCAAAAAACTTTAATGATGTGACAGTGATTGTTGATCCTGCTGATTATCCCCTGGTATTAAAAGAAGTGAAAAAGACAGGTAATACCAGTTTAAAAACCAGGTTCAGGCTGGCCGCGAAAGTGTTTGCCCTTACCTCAAGGTATGATACTACAATTTCAAAATGGCTTGATAAGGTGGATGTTGGCAGCAATAGTTTTTTCTCAGGAGAATAATTATGCTAAAAATGGCAGTTTTACTTTCAGGAAGCGGGCGTACTCTTGATAATTTTCATGAGGGGATTCAGGATGGAACCCTGGCTGGAGAGATTCAGGTGGTGATTTCTAATGTGAAAGATGTGCTGGGACTGACAAAAGCTGAAAAATACGGGTATCCTGCTTTTCATGCGGCGGATAGTGAGAAGACAAATACGATACTGGAAAAATATGATATTGATATTATCTGCCTGGCCGGTTACCTCAAACTATACACTCCTCCCGCTGGACTTGAGCGTTCAGTAATCAATATCCATCCATCATTGATCCCCTCTTTCTGTGGAGACGGTTTTTACGGGAATGTTGTTCACAGGGCGGTCAAGGCGCGAGGGTGCACTGTAAGTGGCTGTACGGTTCATTTTGCAGATGAAAACTACGATGAAGGACCGATTATTTTGCAGAAATGTGTAGAAATTGGCTACGATGATGACATTGACACCATTGCGTCTACTGTATTTGCAATGGAGTGTGAAGCCTTTCCCGAGGCAATTAACAGAGTTGATCAGAAAGGTGTAGATTATTACTGGCAAAGAGTATCATCATAAATGACAATGAGCAAACCTGAATTACTGGCACCTGTCGGAAACATTGAAAACTTTTTTGCGGCAATAGAGGCTGGTGCTGACGCTGTTTATGTCGGGGCACCCGGCTTTAACGCCAGGAATCTGGCAAGAGATCTGAGCCTTGAAGAAATTGGGGCAATGATTGAGTATTGTCACGCCGAGGAGAGGAAACTCTATATTGCAGCCAACAGCCTGATTCTTGAGGATGAACTGGCTCCTGTTATAAAGAACCTTGCGCTCATACAGGAACTTGAACCCGATGGCCTGATTGTTCAGGACCTGGGTATCATCAACCTGGTGAACCACTATTTCCCCCGCTTAAGACTTCGGTCCTCTACTCTGATGACCGCCCACAATTCTGACTCTGTGAGGTTTCTGGCCGGTCTAGGCATTGAGAACGTGGTACTTTCACGGGAGCTTACTTTAAAGGAGATTGCTGCAATCAGTGCACGATGCGGTGACATCCAGCTTGAGGTGTTTGTACATGGCGCCATGTGCTTTTCCTATTCCGGTCTGTGCCTGTTTTCTTCTTACCTTGGAGGCAAGAGTGGTTTACGGGGCAAATGTGTGCAGCCTTGCCGCAGGGCGTATACTCCCTTAACCAAGTCAAAAAAGGGGAGCGGAAAAAAACGATCCGGCGGATATATTTTTTCGATGAATGATCTGTGCGGTTTTGAAGCTCTTCCACAGCTGCGTGACGCAGGGGTCTCTTCCTTCAAAATAGAGGGAAGATTGCGCTCTGCCCATTATGTAAAACATATTGTGCAGGCCTACAGGACAGTACTCGATTGTTCGGAAGAGAACCGGGAGAACGCACTGGCTGAGGCATCACTTCTGGCTGATCAGGCTATGAGTCGTAAGGTGACCTCGGGATATTTTTTCTCTCCACAGCCTGCCCAGGCCATCACTCCATATCATTCAGGTAATATGGGGACACATCTCGGGCGTTTTTCAGCTGTTAAACTGGTCGGAAATGAGCATGTCTGTCGATTTACTCTGAAGGCGGATTTGGCTGTTGGTGACAGAATTCGCCTCCATATGGAACCTTCAGGTGAGCGGGTGGCGTTCAGACTCAAAAAACTCTTCGTTGCCGGGGAGGAGCAGAGTCAGGCCCATGGTGGACAGAAGGTCTCTCTTACTATCCCCCATAAAGCTGCTGAAATAACCGGAGGGCACGTTGAAGTCTATAAAGTAGATGGTGGAGTCAGCAGAAACGCCGGGAAAAAATCAAGGCTTGCGATAAACAGCTTCAGAGAGAAGTTATCATCCTTCACAAAACAACTGAGCGGAGAGGTCGAGGCAGTCTGCCTTGATGTCTGCAGAGGAGTATTTGAAAAAGAGAACAGAGAGCTGGAAAAGAGAAGGATAGGAAAAAAACAAAAGGTTGGAAAACCCAGCCTTCGTGATATCCCTCTTGACTGGTGGTTAAAGACAGATTCAATAAAATCGGTGCAGGTTCAACTCCCTTTTTCTCCTGACCGTTTCCTGCTTTCTTTTGAGAAACAGCTTGTCAGTCAGGCAGGGGTGATCAAAAGATACCTGGGAAGAAATGTGAGAAAAGTTATCTGGGCTCTTCCACCTCTTATCATGGAAAACGATTTGGCACGCTGTCGAAAACAGATCAAACTTCTTGTTCGGTCAGGCTATAGGGATTTTCAGCTTGGACATGTCAGTCAGGTTGAGCTTTTCAGCGACCGGAAGGTCAGGCTGTTTGCAGATTATACCATGAACCTGATGAACAACAGGGCACTTAACATGGCCCGGGAAATAGGTTTTGAAGGTGGCCAGCTTTCGATAGAAATGGACAAGGAAGCTCTTTTAGATACTGTTGCCGGGCACAGGGCGCAGGGTGGAAAATTTCCTTTGGGACTTACTGTGTATGGAGCACCGGCACTTTATACCTCGAGACTGCTGCCGTCCGGTTTTCAATATGAAAAGCCGGTGATAAGTCCCAGGCAGGAACCATTTATTGTACGGAAGAAGGAAGGGTTTATTCAGACATTTCCCCAGAAGCCTTTTTCCCTGCTTCCCTGGCTGAATGAGTTAAAAGAGATGAGGTTTGATTATGTTGTCGTTGATATCACCGGCGGCAAGACCGGCAAGAGGGAGCTTCTGGAGTTGAAAGAACGGCTTATGAATAGTGGTAAATACGGCAAACTGTCGACATTTAACTATTTTGGTAAACTTGGTTAGTGGCGCCAGAGAGATACCAGAAATGATCATGTTTATCGGGGATTGTGCTCTCTGTCGTCGGTAAAATAAAAAAGTATTTATCTGTAATTACATTATCTGTTGACTTTACCAGGGTTTTGAATTATTTAATGCCAACTTGTGGTATGAATTGTGAAGTGGATCTTTAATC
>MAXH01000004.1 GCA_001750925.1 Desulfobulbaceae bacterium S3730MH12 | reverse complement strand
GTACCTGTTTCAGTGGACATGGTGGTTTCCTGTTTGGTTGGCGTGTCAGGCTGTAGGTTAGATACCTTACTCCTGAATTTCTGTCATAAATGACAAAAAACTTAAACCTATTTTCTACATTTATATATCTTCACAAAATAGTCAATTCTTTCGATGTCTGAGTAAGGCTGTTCGTCGGGATCTTCCCCGTATTACCGCAACAAGTGCCGCACTCACGCCAATAAAAAGACAAAGAGGCCCAAAGAGATATCCATAACGTACCCAGAACGTCTCCTCTTCATACAGGACAACATCTGCGGCAAAACCATATGGCTTGAAAAGTTCCGAACGGAATTCAACCCTGCCAAGCGGGTTAATAAATGCAGAGATCCCTGTATTGGCAGAGCGTACAAGGCTGCGCCTGGTCTCCACCGCACGAAATACGGACATGGCCAGACTATGATGGGGGGCACTTGATTTACCATACCAGGCATCATTGGTCAAATTTACCAGCATATTAGCCCCTGCAAGAACCCACTTTCTGGAAAGTTCTGGAAATACAGACTCAAAACAGATTAACACACCGGCATGACCATCTTTTATGACCAGTGGTTGTTCAATCATGCCTGGTGTAAAGTCACCGACCGCTTCTACAACTGGAGCCAGAAAAGGCAGGAATTTTTTCAAAGGCACATATTCCCCAAAAGGCACGAGATGTGTTTTATAATATTTGCCGCTGAATTGGCCGGTAGAATCCAAAAGCAGAGCACTGTTAAAAAACTCAACCTTTCGTGCCTTGCGGTCAATAACTTCATACCATGGGGCTCCGGTTAACAGTGCAATATCAAATTGGGTTGTCAAGGCCTGCAGAGGCAGTATAAACTTATTTTTGGGAGGATAGAACGGCAACGCTGTTTCAGGCCAGACAAGGAGATCCAGCTCTCTCTCGTCAGCTAAAAGCTGGTGAGAAAGAGCAAGATAGCCGTCAATTGTATTTTTTTGTTGTGAAGCGGACCATTTGATACTCTGATCGATATTCCCCTGAACAATCCCGACCACTACTGACTTAATCTGTTTTTCTGAAAAAACATGCGAGAGCCTTTCAGTACGCCAAGAAGAGTAGATTGCACCACTGCCGAAAATAAACAAGAAGGACGATAAGAAAAAAATAGAGACAGCAACAGTCTGTTTTTTTGTCAACAGAATTGCCAGCAGACAATTAGTGAAAACAATTGCCCAGGTCACCCCATGGTGTCCAAGAAGATCAGCTACCTGAATGAAATCTGTTTTTTCCCAAATGCCATAACCCAGATCCATCCATGGCATACCGGTAAAAAGAATCCCACGAACCCAGTCAAGTCCCACCCAGAGCGTGGGCAGCAACCATACTGCAACTGCACCCGGGAAAAATGACAAAACATATCCGGCCAAAACACCAAAGATGAAATAATAGCTGCCCAGGTACAAGGCAAGCAGCAGCAACGCCAGCACGGCAACGAACCAGTGCAGACCACCGTACCGCCCCAGGACAATCACAATCCAGTAGAGCAGGAAAAGAAAATGAACGAGACCGAAAAAAAGACTGCACAATCCAGCCGTCTTGACAGAGCTTTTACTGATTTGAACAAGCAGAGGGACCAGTGCCACAAATAACAACGGCCACAATTCCCCCCCGCCGGGAAAAGACAACCAGAGCAAAACTGCGCTTGAAAGTGGCAGGATGAAAAAGTATTTACGCAAGAACATTATGCCGGATCCGCATCTGCAAGGCGGGTAATTGTAATCATCTTCAAATGTCTGTCACTGGCGCTTTTCACTTCAAAACGAAAACCCGACACTTGGACAGCATCACCCGCCACTGCCAGACGTCCAAGGGAGTGAATAACAAGGCCGCCGATGGATTCATAGGGGCCCTCAGGGAGTTGTATGCCAAACTGTTCTTCAATTTTTTCGATATCTGCCCTGGCATGTACTTTAACCGTTTTCTGATCGATTATCTCTACTTCGTCCTGCTCCAGATCATATTCATCATCAATCTCGCCGACAATCTCTTCCAGAATATCTTCCAGGGTTATCAGGCCGCGAATAGTACCAAATTCATCAGTAATCATAGCCATATGTGCTTTACGCTTTTGAAATTCGGGCAGCAGATCAACTATCAGCTTGGATTCGGGGATGAAATGGACAGGACGCAGATATTTTTCCAATGTCACCTCTTCCTTTCTCGGGCGAATGCAAAACTCAAGAAGGTCTTTGGCATGAACAACACCAATCACCTGGTCTGGATTTTCCCGGTAAACGGGTATTCGTGTCAAACCGTTATCAATTACAATATCGATAAGCTCAGAGACAGGGGAAGCCTCATCAAAAGAGACGACCTCTGCTGCCGGTGTCATGATTTCTGTTGCCAGGGTTTCTCTGAAATCAAAGATAGAACTAATCATCTTCTCTTCCAGGCTGGAGATTAAGCCGTGTTCCTCACCCTCTTCAAGAAGCTCCTGAATTTCATGCTCAAGGTCTTCTTTTGTACCGGGTCTCCTGAAATTGATAAATGACCACAGTTTTGACAGAATAGATTTCTGTTGTGTGGAATCCTGTTCTTCAGTTACTGTATCGTTTTCCATTTGAGAATTATGTATGACTTTCTGTAACCAGCATCTGTTTTACCTGAGAAGCTGATTAAAATTGCGTTGCTGGGAGATTAACGCCCATCCAATCAGCCAAAATTACTTTCTTCAGTGTGATATACAAATAATTAGCCCGGTAGAAAAGGCAAATTGAAAAAAACTTTGCTATAAACACCGGTACAAGATAAAAATTCACATTTTTACTTTTCTAATCAGCATGCCATGACTATAATGGCAATGATTTCAGGTGCTATAGTTTTGGTGGCGTCGTAAAAACTCATTTCAATCGTCATTCCCGTGCAGACGTGAATAACAGAATGGTGGAAAATTTGAAAGGAAAGGTTCTCATAGCCAATCGTGGTGAAATCGCGGTTCGTATCATGAATGCATGCAGGGATCTGGGTCTCGACTACGTTGTTGTTTACACAGATGCTGATAAAGACTCTGAGCATGTTCAGCGTAACATAACCACTGGCGAAGGACAAAATGCCTGGCGGATAACGAGTTATACAGAGCCCAATGATGTTTTTGCAGTTGCCGACCATACAGGCTGTACCGCGATACACCCTGGATACGGCTTTTTCTCGGAAGACTTCCGTTTTGCCAGGAGAACTACCATCCGCGACCGTAGTCTCACTTTTATTGGTCCGAACTGGCAGGTAATCCGTGATCTGGGCGATAAAATCAATACCAAAAAAGTTGCCAACGAGTTAGGGATCCCAACTATACCGGGTACGGATTCTCCTATTTACAACGAAATGGAGGCAGAAGAGATTGCAGCCCGGCTCCTTGCAGAACAGAGAGAGGAGGGAATTGATAATCCTTCAATCCTGGTGAAAGCTGCGGCCGGGGGAGGAGGAATGGGTATTGAAGAGGTCACCGAGATTGAACAGTTCCGAAGGATTTACAGGCAGCTGCAGAATTATGCCAAGCGCCAGTTTGGAGATGGAGGCGTACTGATCGAGCAGTGTTTACGAGACTATAACCACCTGGAGGTTCAACTTGTATGCTCCAGACATGGTGAGCGTATCCACTTCGGATCAAGGAACTGCACAATCCAGTCAACCGGTCGGCAGAAACGTGTTGAAGCTGCTCCCGGTTTCCACGACTCCTGTTTCGAATACGATTTCGATGAAAAAAAACTCCTTGACCAGATAGTCGAATATTCCCTGAAACTGGCAGCCCACGTCAACTATGACAATGTCGGCACATGGGAATGGATAGTCAGTAGATCGGGAAAACCATATCTTCTTGAAGTAAACACCCGTATCCAGGTAGAAAATGATGTCTCTGCCCGAATAAGTTATCTCAATAATGAACACCCCAATCTAATCCGTGAACAGATTCGCTTAGGGCTTGGGGAAAAGATTGGTTATAATCAAAGTGATGTTACATTTAAAGGTGCATCTATTGAACTGCGTATTGTCGCAGAGGATACACGCCGGGGGTTTGCACCCTGGATCGGAACCATCACCGAATTCACATTTCCCGATCATGACTGGTCTGTAGTATACTCTCATGTGCCATTTGACAGACCCTACCCCATCCCGAGCGATTTCGACCCCAACCTTGCCCTGGTACTGGTCTGGGGGGAGGATATGGATGATACCAAGGCAAAAGCAGCTCAATTTATCGACGAAACAATCATCCGCGGTCAGGACTCGAACAATAACCCGATTATCACTAATCTGGAATATCTGAAGAACAACCTGGATAGGTTGTTGGCCTTTTAATATAAGGATGCCTTGAGAACCATGAATGATTTAGTCAAACAACTCCTTAAGACAGAAGAACGGATTAATTACCTGCTCCAGATAAAGGATCACTCCAACTGGGGCAACCTGGACGGATTCAAGCAAAATTGCGATGAGTTAAAGCATTCTGTTTATGACCATACAGAAGAGCAGTTTGCTGCAGCTATCCGTAAACTCAATGAATCGATCTCCTTTCTTGAAGAGAGGGCGGAAGAGCATCTTGCACCCATGGAGCGAGTCAGGATCGTGCGAAGTGCTCAGCGTTTCACCTTAAAAGACATCCTTGAAAATGTGTATGAGGATTATACAGAACTTGGCGGGGAAGAAGACGCAAATATAGATCCGGCAATGATATGCGCCAAGGCAACAATTGTCAGAAAAATTAAAAACAAACCGTATACAGCCTCCGTCATGGTTATCGGCCAGGAGTGCGGCCATGGGGAGGAGTACCGGAACGGCGGTTCCTGCAGACCAGAGGGCAATGCCAAAGCTCTTCGTTATATGAAGGTTGCGGAAACGGAAGGCATTCCCATCCATTTCTATATTTTCACCCCGGGCTCTTATCCGGTTGAAGAGTATCCGGGAGCAGCCCAGCAGATAGCACGTAATATTTATGCCATGACAAAACTCAGGGTTCCCATGATCTCAATGATCTCTGAAGGAGGTTCAGGCGGTGCTGAGGCAATTGGATTATCTGATTTCAGAATGATGACGTCCCATGGCTATTACTCGGTCATTTCGCCGGAGGGAGCCGCCGCCATTGAAGGGAAGATCCGGGAAGGGTCGAAGGTACCCAAAGAACTCATTGAAGTCTGTGCCGACCGGTTGCGGCTGACCGCCGAAGACAACCTGAAGAACAGAACCATAGACCGCATTATCTATGAACCGCCGATGGGAGCGAGAAAAGATGACTTCAGCTTCTTTTCAAAACTGAGATCAGAAATGCTGAGAGCCACGGACAAGGTGGTTCTGTCAACAAAGAGTTTCAGTGCCCTGCGCACCTATGAAATCAGGCGAAAAAAGAATCAAAAAGAGACTGAAGAGCTCCAGCTCGAAGTTCCCTGGGATCTTAATAAAGATGAAATCAAACGTCTTATCTCCCTCCGATCCAAGAAGTATCATGACATGGGCAGGAACGGATTTACGGGAAATACGGAGGCTACAGACGGCATATACACTCTAGCCAAGGTAAAAACCGAAAAAGTCTACTATACCCTGCGCTACGACATCATGAAAAACCACAGGCGCCAGGTAAAAAAGGTTCTCACCGATGTTTCAGGTGAAGGTTCCGTTATGCTCAAACGTATCACGGAACCTATCAATGCACTAATGGATCTCTGGAGCAAAAGAAAAACAGAAAGACCCCAGCGACTCATAACCTACTCGGGCGGTCAACCGGAAAAGCCCAGGCGCAAAGACCCTCTGGAGCTTACCGACACCTACACCAGTCCCCTGGCAAATGAAGATCGCACCGTCACCTGCCCCAATGCGGAGAAACATGGCTGTAAAGATCTCTGGATACCGGATCTCTACGGTGAATTTGCTGGCGTCTGTGAAACATGCGGGCATCATTTCCCCCTTGAACATGAATGGTACCTGGAGAACATTTTCGACTCAGGTTCTCTTCGCCAACTCAACCTCGATATATCCTCCGGCAACCCTCTCGGCTACACCGGGTTTTCAGAAAGACTGCAGGCATCGAAAAACAAAACAGGCCGCCATTCAGGAAATATGATCTTCCATGCCAAGGTAAACGGTATCCAGATTATCGTCAGTATGCTCTATTCTGATTTTCGTAATGGTACCGTCGGCTCCGCCGAAGGTGAGAAGTTTGCCCAGGCCTGTGCCCTGGCAAAACGAAAAAAACGACCGCTGCTTGCTTATGTACACACAACCGGTGGAATACGGATTCAGGAAGGCACCCTGGGAGTTATTCAGATGCCCAAATGTACAATGGCCGTCCGGGAATATATTGATTCCGGAGGACTTTATCTGGTAGTCTATGACAATAACTCCTATGCCGGTCCGGTGGCATCTTTCCTCGGCTGCTCTCCCTACCAGTTTGCCATCAGGTCTAGCAGGATAGGTTTTGCCGGGCCCCGGGTGATACGAGAGACAACGGGAACAGAGATCCCGCCCAATTACCATTCGGCCAGGAACGCACTGAAAAGAGGGAACATCCAGGGGATATGGGATCGCCGCGAATTCAGGAAGAATCTTTATAAAGCCCTGATGACTATGGGAAGCCCGAGCCTTTATTACAGGTGATGGCTTAAATAGCATTGACTTCGATATAATATTTGGTCAGGTTGATTAGGCTAAACAACCTAAGTATTTTCTTTGTACCTGGAGTTAACAAATGACACCAGAACAGCCCAATAAAGAAATCCAACAGCTGATCCAGCAACAGATTAACCTCCCATCACCTCCGACAATCGCTGTCAAAATCCTCAACACTGTCCAGAACAACAAGGAATTTTCGCTGAACGATCTGGAGAAAATTATTTCTGCAGATCCGGCCCTTACGGGGAAAATGCTGCAAATAGCAAACTCCGCCTTTTATTCCCTGCCTAACAAGGTGAGTAATATTACCCGGGCCATGTCTATCCTTGGCACCAACGTCATCAAAAATATTGCTCTTTCTTTCGTGATTACCAAGGAATTACGCAGAAATACAACTTCATATTTTGATTTCGACCATTTCTGGCGACGATCAGTGACAACTGCTGTAGCAGCAGAACTTGTAAAGAATCTGATACAAAAAAAGGACGACGATATTTTTGTAACAGCACTTCTGCAGGATTTAGGTTTCCTTATACTGTGTCTCAGCAAGGGAAAAGAATATGACGAGCTTCTGATTGCATGCAGGTCTGACAGATCCACCAGTCTCATCAAGTTAGAACAACAGGAATACCAGTTCGACCACCAGCAAATCAGCTACACGCTTATCCATGACTGGAAACTGCCGCCGTCAATCACGGAACCGGTGCGCTACCACCATGAACCGGAAAAGGCTCCCGGACAATACCGTCAAACAGCAGAGATCCTCTCAATAGCTGACCTGTTATCAACCATCTATTACGGAACGGAGACATCTGAAAACGTCCTGCTCCTGCAAAATCAGATGGAAACGCTATTTGGCATGGATAAACAACAAACCAATGAACTTCTCGATGATGTCGCCCAAAAATCCATTGACATCATGGGTATTTTTGATCTTAACCCCGGTCAGATGAAACCCTATTCCCAGATGCTGCAGGAAGCAAATGATGAACTAGGGCGCCTCAACCTCTCCTACGAGCAGTTAGTGATGGCCTTGAAAGAATCAAAGAATAAATCAGAGAAATTTGCCAATGATTTACGGACAGCTAATGAACAGCTGGAGGAACTGGCGTTTCGTGACGGCTTGACAAACCTCTATAATCATCGATATTTTCAGGAAATTCTTGAAAAAGAGATAAGAAGAGCACAACGATACAAAAACGACCTTTCCCTTATTTTATTTGATATAGACTATTTCAAGGCGATCAATGACAACTACGGCCATCCTGCAGGAGATCAGGTACTGGCCACCCTGGCCAAACAGATACTGACAGCTATTCGACCAAGTGATATCGTTGCCAGATACGGAGGAGAAGAGTTCGCCGTTATTCTTCCCGAGACCAGAGAGTCCGGGCTGAGAGTATTTGCAGAGCGCCTCAGGCGCTGTGTTCTGGGGATCACAACCATTGTTGATAACAGAGAAATTAAAGTAACCATAAGTTCCGGAGCTGTTCATTGCAGCCCTGATCATGGCGAAATAACTAAACAAACTCTTATAGACACTGCTGACCGCGCGCTCTATATGTCCAAGGAAAACGGCAGGAACAGAGTCACAATCCTCCCCCTGCCCCCGAAGCTATAACCCGGTAATATCTGGAAAACCGGGAACCAGGAATTCAACTCTTATTAACTTTATGATATCTCTTCTGAAACTGACAGCAACCATTTCACTGTTCATTTTCTTCTCCTGCAGCCAGAGCTTTGGTGGTGAACACAAAATACTCTCTTGGGATGAAGCGGTCAAAACCGCAAAAGGGCAAACCGTCGACTGGTATATGTGGGGCGGTTCTCCTGCAGTAAACAGATATGTTAATGGATTTCTGGCAAAAAATCTGAAAGAAAAATATGGCATCACCCTGCGGCAGGTGCCGGTAAAGGATATTGCCGAGGTGGTAAGCAAACTCGTAGTTGAAAAACAGGCGGGAAAGAAAAGCGGTGGAAACGTTGATCTGATGTGGATCAATGGAGAAAACTTTCGCACCTGCAAGTCTAATAATCTGCTCTATGGGCCCTTTGCAGACGTTCTCCCCAATATTAAATATGTGGACAGAACCAACCCTGCTGTTGCAAACGATTTCGGTACCCCTGTTGAGAATATGGAATCTCCATGGGGAAGTGCCCAGGTTGTCATGATTTATGATTCTGCCAGGATCTCCCGACCACCGCAATCCATACCGGCTCTTATTGAGTGGATCCACAGCAACCCCGGTCGTTTTACCTATCCGGCACCACCAGACTTCACGGGTTCGGTTTTTATCCGCCATTTTTTTTACAATGCATCGGGAAGTGTCGATAAATGGCAGGAAAAGTATACGGATGAAGATCTGCAGCAGGCGGCAGACGCAACATACACTCAACTCCTTGAGTTAAAACCTTTTCTCTGGCAAAAGGGTGCGACATATCCGGAATCACCGGTACGGATGAACACACTTTTTGCCGATGGAGTTATTGATTTTTCCTTTTCCTATCATCAGGGAGAGGCTTCGCGCAATATTCTCGATGGACTCTTTCCCGAAAGTGTACGAACTTATGTATTTGAAGAAGGTACTATCGGCAACACCCATTTTGTTACCATCCCGTATAATGCCAAAGATAAGGCTGCCGCTATGGTGGTTGCGAATTACCTCCTCTCCCCGGAGGCACAACTGATAAAAGCCGATCCCGAGATGTGGGGTGATTTCCCTGTAGTCAACCTTGACCGACTGCCAAAGGAATGGCAGCAGAAGTTCCTGGAATTGCCAAGAGGAAAAGCAACTCTAACCGACAAAGAACTCCAGGCCCATCAGCTGCCTGAACCCCCCAGTAAAATCCTCATTCACCTCGAGAAGGGATGGCAAAAGCACGTTCTTAAGGGAAGATAATGTCAGGGCCGGGCAGAGAGGCAAGTCACCGCCAGCTGGCATATCTTCTTGGCCCGGCTCTAACCATTATTCTTCTTCTTTTTGGCGGAGGTCTTCTCCTCGGCCTTTTCCAGGCTCTTGATTTCAGTTCTGTCACAGGAATGAAAAGCATCACCTTCGATCATTTCAGGACAGTTTTCACAGATCCCGACTTTGCCGGAAGTATTGCACTCACACTCTATATCTCCCTTACCTCAACTTTGCTGGCCGCATCGATCAGTATCGTACTGGCACTAACCATTGCACACTTGGCTGCAAACAACCGCATACTCAATTTTATTCTGCAGATTCCCCTTACCGTGCCCCATCTGGTTATTGCTATCTCATTCCTTTTACTTCTATCACCTGGTGGAATCTTTTCCCGTTTTTTCTCTTTTTTCGGTATGATGCCCTCACCTTCAGCTTTCCCTCTCCTGGTAAACGATGACTATGGGATATCCATTCTTGTAGTCTATGTATGGAAGGAAATACCTTTTATCACCTTTATGCTCCTCTCTGTTTTAAAAAACCTGGGCCCCGAACTGAGCGAAGTCGGGGCAACCTTGAACGGTTCACGCCTGCAGCGCTTTCGTTATATTACCCTGCCGATAATTGGTCCAAGTCTGGGGGCGGCCTGTCTCATCGTTTTTGCCTTTACCTTCGGGGCCTTTGAAGTCCCTTACCTGCTGGGAAAGACATATCCGGTATCCCTGCCGGTCTGGGCGTATAAAAACTACAGTGATATCGATCTGCTGGCAAGACCCGAGGGCATTGCCATCGGACTCATTATTGCCGCCATCATCACCGTTTCAATCACTCTGTCGCAAGTACTGATACAGTTTGCCCGCAAAAGAGGGGTAATAATATGAGAGGGAAAACACTCCTCCTCTGTGTTCTCGTCTCAGTCACCCTGCCATTTCTGCCCCTGCTGCTCTGGTCGGTGGCCGATAAATGGTTTTATCCCGCCCTCTTTCCACAGGCTTTCGGTACAAGAGCATGGTCCTATGTATTCACCACAGCCGGCAGTCAGATTCTGGATGGCCTCTTTACCAGTTTTGGTCTGGCTCTCACCACAACCGCCGTCTCTCTGCTCCTTGGTGTTCCAGCCGGCAGGGCCCTCGGCCTGTATGATTTCCCCGGGAAAAAGCTAACCATGCTTTTTCTAACTCTGCCGATCATAGTGCCGCCTCTTTCCGTCTCCATGGGACTGCATCTCTGGTTTATCAGGCTGGAACTTGCTGAGACCTTTTTTGGTGTTGTTCTTATCCACCTCACCTTCTGCCTGCCCTATACCATCTTTGTAATCCGGGGTGTTTTTTCAAACTATAACCCGGATTTTGAGGCCCAGGCGAGATCTCTTGGAGCCCCACCTTTAACAGTCATATTCAGAGTTATGTTCCCTGTGATTCTCCCTGGTATCATTGTTGCTGCACTGTTTTCCTTTCTTCTCTCCTGGTCCCAGTACCTCAGTACTCTTATCATTGGCGGCGGGAAAATGCTCACTCTCCCCATTCTCCTCTTTTCTCTGATAGGCAGTGGTGACAGACCGGTTGCCGGTGCGGTAAGCCTGGTCTTTATCCTGCCCGCCTTTCTCGCCCTGCTGGGCAGTGCTCACTATTTGGGCCGCACAGGATTAAAGGGAATCCGCTGATGAGACAACTCGAACTGCAAAATCTCACCATCCGGTACGGAGAAACCACTATCATCCGTGATCTCTCCCTCTCAATTAAAAATGGAGAGATTGTATCTTTACTGGGGCCAAGCGGGGCCGGTAAAACGACAATCCTCAAAACCATAGCAGGATTGCTGCAACCGACGGCCGGTCAAATCCTTATCAACAATATCTCTGTCAATCATCTTCCTGCCGAAAAACGTGACGCAGTACTTATTTTTCAAAAACCACTCCTCTTTCCTTTTCTCAACGTTGCTCAAAATATAGGCTTCGGCCTGAAGATGCAGAAAATAGGGCAACGGGAAGCTGAAAGAAAGATCGGTAGAATAGTTGAAATAACCGAGCTTGCAGGGTTGAATAGCAGAAAAATCCATCAACTCTCCGGCGGACAACAGCAGCGGGTAGCCCTGGCGCGGGGACTGGTTCTGGAGCCTGCCATTCTCCTTCTCGATGAACCGCTCAGCAACCTGGATGCAGAGCTCCGCCAACAGATGAGAGAATTGATCCAGACTGTGCAGAGACAGACGGAGACAACCATGCTCTTTGTCACCCATGACCAGTCCGAAGCATTGGCCATAAGTGATCGCGTCTGCCTGCTGCTTGACGGCAGCCTGAGACAGACAGGGAGCCCGGAAGAGCTTTTCTACTCCCCGGCTGATCCCGAGGTGGCTCGGTTTTTTGGCTGTGATAATATTTTCACCACTACAGGCTCATTCCGGCAACAATCAGGCGACTTCCATAACGACCAAAAGCTGTTCACCATCCGCCCTGAAGATGTTGAGATATACTCCACTGACCAACACAGGGAGACGGTCTCCCCTCAACAGTTTTTTGAGGGAACAATAACCGGAGTAGTTTTTGAAGGACGTCTGACCAGACTTACGGTTACAGTTACGGGAGAAGAGCACGTTACAGTCCTCTGCAGACGACCATCCTTTCATATTGGCCAGACGGTATGGCTGCGAATGCCAGAAGATCGCATCCATTTTTTCCCATGACAGGGTTGGCGGATTTGCAGAGGTACCGATAATGGAAGACTATATCTTTATCCGGAATCTCAGAAAACATGGAAAGATATATATTCTCGATGAGGCGGCGTTAACATCCGCCCGCAGATGGCAGAATATGGGTGTAATACGAACAACACTCATCAATCAGTTGATAGTCGTCGGATACAATTGTGGAATTAAACCGGCAACTTTGACCTGCTGGTACCAGCGGCTGAAGGGTATATGAAAAATACAGTGATTAAATTGGCAATTACGACAATGAACCATAACGCTTTTTGCTCCTCTTGCCGACAATAAGTCCAAGGAATAAACCGGCCAGCAGAACACCGGCCCCTGTCAAAAACCACCTCAAAGAAGAATTCTTCTTCATCTCTTCATTTTCAAGCTCCATACCGGTAAGGCGGTTTGACAGCTCACTAAGCTTTTTTTCCGTGGCAACAAGAAGTTCTTTAGTCTGAACAACATCTGCCGTGTCCTGCTGCAGATGCTGAAAATCATTTCTGATTGTGTCACGTTCAACCGTGCAGCCGGCAAGATCCTGTTCTGTCTGGCTGTTCACCTCAATCAGCTCCGAAAGATGGACATTGATCCCTGCCAGCTCCTCCTGCAGCTCAGCTTTGCTTTCCTCCAGTGCTATTACCTGGTCTTTCAAGGGTATTTCATCTGTCAGATAACGTCTGAGAGTCCATCCCTCTCTCCCGTTAGCCAGTTGGATTTTTGCCCAGTCCCCATCCACTTCAAGAAGAGTCACCTTTGTCCCGTCACTGAGCACACCATCAATCTTGAAGTCAGTCCCCTGACCCCGCCTGAGCAGAACCTCAGTAGTGGGTTTAATATGCCACTCTGCAGCAAAGAGGAGATCTGAGCTGATAAAACAGAGCAAAAGGATTGCAGCGCAATATAAGCAGAATAATCGGCTTTTCATGAAGAGGTCCTTGACTTACGGTTCCATGTTTTGAAATATGATACCTGCATACCATATTTCGTCATCTTTTTCCAGAACCGACTTTTCCATACACCGGCGTTAAACTTGACATCCTCCCCCCAATGACGTACTGTTTTGTAAAAAAGATCCGTCAGAATAAAGGTGGAGGAGAGCAGTGAATACAAAACTCACATTACGACTTGATGATCATCTCATTAAATCTGCAAAAGAATATTCCGCCCAAACGGGTAAATCTGTCTCAAAAATTGTCTCTGATTTTTTCACAATCATTAAAAATGAAAAATTAACAAAGAATTACTCAAATACCCCTACTGTCCAGTCTTTGAAGGGTATTTTGAGTGATGCAAAGTTGTCAGACGAGGATTACAAAAACTATCTGGACGAAAAATATTTATGAAAATACTTTTTGATACAAATATTATCTTAGATGTTCTTCTGGATCGTAAACCATTTTCTGAAAATGGTGCATATTTACTGTCTAAAGTAGAACGTTCGGAAATTAATGGTTTAGTCTGTGCCACTACGGTTACTACAATTCACTATCTCCTCTCAAAATACCTCACCAGAAAAGAAGCCATTACCAGCATAAAGTCTATAATGGCACTCTTTGAGGTAGCTTCAGTCAATCGGCTGGTTATTGAGAATGCACTGGAATCAAAATTTTCCGATTTTGAAGATTCAGTTTTGCATGAATCAGCAAGACACGCTGGGGCAGAGTACATTGTTACCAGGAATATTAAGGATTTTACAAAATCAAAAATTCCTGCGTACACTCCCACAGAATTTTTGAGCATGATCGAATCACTATCATAGACATTTGAGGTCGAGTTTAACGAACCCCTTTGCCCCCTTCCATCATACGAGCCCTTGAGATTGTTTGAACGTTGGTACGTGTACGTATAATTTCACTACCATCCCAGTCATAACCTTCATACTCTTCATACGACACTACAACTATTGAAATATCATGGACTTCCAAAACTATAACCTCTTCAATACCAATTAAATCACCAGTACTGCCATCATGCAACTCTCCAAATCTATCCAGAAAACTAAACGAACCGGTTTCCGGCTCCGTTTCAACCAGGGTGAGATCCATCAAGTTCTGATCAGGAAAAAGAATCATCCCTTCGGCAAATGCAAAGGATGAGATCCCGGTGAATATTAGCAAGGAAACAAAAATCCTTAACAACAACTTATTCATTGTAACCTCCAGTTAATTGGACAAATCGATGGTTGCAGGAAAGGGTCCCAAAGCATTTTCAGGCGGTGCCGGTAAATTACTGATATAAGGAAATGATGGATAAGAATTTATAAAATATAAACTTTGATGCTGAATAATGCCCCTGGCCCTGTAGACAGGAGAGCTTTCCCACACCTCATCACTCTCTTCCTGGTGTACAGCAGTCGGCAAACTATACCTCCAGGTACCGTCAAAGCTGGGGTCATCTACACCAGGTTGGTCTGGATGCCAAAAAGCCGTGATTTTATCTGTCAGAAAATAAGAGGTGTCATCGGCATCTGTGACAACAATAAGTCGACTATACCTTGCAGG
>MAXH01000003.1 GCA_001750925.1 Desulfobulbaceae bacterium S3730MH12 | reverse complement strand
TGACAGTACCGTTTGACACCCGCGCGAGCAATTCTTTTATCTTAATTTCCTCCGGCCCTATGCCGTCTATGGGAGAAAGTACTCCATGCAGGATATGGTAATGGCCAGGAAACGCAGCAGTTTTTTCAATGGCAAGCAGGTCAGCGGATTGCTCTACGACGCAAATAATATCAGCCTGACGTTTGGGCTCGGCACAGATATCGCACGGATCGCTTTCTGAAAAGGTAAAGCAGCATGAACAGAGCTGGATAGAGCCATGGAGCTCCGAGAGGGCCAGAGCAAGATTTTTTGCCTGGGACGAAGGTCTGCGCAGAATATTGAGTGCAAGCCTTGTTGCAGTTTTTTTACCGATCCCTGGCAGAAAGGATAAATTCTCTATAAGGGTTTCAAGTGCTGGTGGGAGGACTTGCATAGTGTTAAACTAAGTAAGATTTGAAAGTCCGGGAATATTGAGGCCGCCGGTGAGCTGGGCCATCTCCTGCTTGCCGAGTTCTTTAGCTTTTCTGATACCGTCATTGGTCGCAGCGACAATGAGATCCTGCAGCATTTCCTGTTCCGCAGGGTCAATAACGGCATTCTCGATTGAAATTGAGAGTACATCTCCCTGGCCATTGACAGTGACTGTCACCATTCCTCCGCCGGAGCTTCCAGTGATGGTTTTTTGAGCTAAATCCTGTTGGATTTTTGCCATTTTTTCCTGCATGCCTTTTGCCTGCTGCATTATGCTGTTAAGATCCATATGTTTCTGTTCCGTTGTTATGATTTTTCATTTTTCCCGCTACCTGCTTCTCGGTCCAATCCTGATATCACCAACCTGGCCGTTAAAAATTTCTGCGGTCATAAGAACCACAGAGTTATTGGCAAGTTCCTGCCTTTTCCTCTGGGGTGATTCTTCCCCATTACCGTTCGCAGAATTGTCATTCTCAGGTACTATAAAACGTATCTTGATTGGTTGCTGAAAAAAATCGAGAGAAAATTCTGTGAGGAGCTGATGATTTGCTTTTTGCCTGAGGACAGAACAGTTCGCGGAGTCATCGTATGTGAGATGCAGTTCTCCATTTTCCTGCTTGATTTTGTCTGCCCTCTGCAGATCCTGTGCCATCCAAACCTTTCTGTCCTTCACGTAGGCTATAAAATCAAGCCAGTCCTTTCGGACATCTTTTTCATGGGGATGAATTTCAACCGTTGGCGGAGTTGTCTCGTTTTGAGAAGCCCCTGCTGCATTTTTCTCAGGTCGGATAGCTGCAGGACTATCAATCTCGATTTCTTCAGGTGGAAGGGGTATGTCCGGTGGTTGTGCTGGTGCTCTATTTTCTTCCCTGGTGATATCTTCGATTGGTTGCGATTCTTGTTGCGGCGGCGTTACTTCAGCTTTTTTTTTGTCTTCCGGGGCACTCTCCGGCTTTGTGGGCTCTCCCACAGGCTGGTCTGCCGGGACAGGCAATTCGTGAAGCACTTCATTGAGTTTGTCAAGAAGTACACCGACACTTACCACGTTATCGGCTTCGATTATTTTTAGAAAGGATGTTTCCAGGGTCAGGCGCGGTTGACGAGAGTGGCGGATCTCTTCCGCTACAGTCATCAGGAGGTTAAGTTTCTGGTGCAAAGTCTCTGTGGAATAGCCTTCCGCGAGTTTTTGAAATTCTGCCAATTCTTCAGCCGGCAGATCAATCAGGTTGCTGCACCCTTCTATTTTACAGAGAAGAAGGGATCTGAAATATCCCATCAGGTCGATGAGAAATCTCTTGATATCCATTCCGTAATTGAAAATTTCTTCAAGAGGTTGAAGAACATCGCCGTAGTTACGATCCAGAAGTCCTCGGGTCAACTGCATGAGCATTTCTCTATCGACAAGACCTAAAACTTCTATAACATCTTGAGTTCGAATGGTTTTTTCACCAAAAGAAAACATCTGGTCAAGAAGACTTAACCCGTCTCGTACAGAACCTCCAGCCTCTCGAACAATAAGGGAGAGGGCGGCTTCTTCAATTTCAAACCCTTCGGCGTGGGTCAACTTATGAAAATGGTCATATAACTCTGTCGCAGGAATTCGTTTCAGCTCATACTGTTGGCATCGGGACAGAATGGTAATGGGGATTTTATGGATTTCGGTGGTTGCAAACATGAAATACACATGCGCAGGAGGTTCCTCCAGGGTTTTCAACAGGGCGTTGAAAGCCTCGGTGGTCAGCATGTGAACTTCGTCTATAATAATTATTTTATACGGGGAAGAGGTGGGGAGAAACCGGAGTTTTTCTTTCAGCTCTCTTATCTCCTGGATACCTCTGTTGGATGCGCCGTCAATCTCATAGAGATCCAGTGCTGTTCCCGCGGCAATTTCAAGGCATGAAGTGCATTTCCCGCAGGGGCGGTCTGTCTCAGTTGCCTGGCAGTTGATCGCCTTGGCCATAATGCGGGCAAGCGTTGTTTTTCCTACTCCGC
The DNA here is from genome assembly GCA_001750925.1 of Desulfobulbaceae bacterium S3730MH12. Lineage (GTDB taxonomy): Bacteria > Desulfobacterota > Desulfobulbia > Desulfobulbales > Desulfocapsaceae > Desulfomarina. Next base: position 2,327 of record MAXH01000003.1, on the reverse strand, counting down.
GAACCCCCGAAAAAAGAATAGCATGGGCAACTCTGTCCATGGAAAGGCTGTTCTGTAATGTTTTGACAATAGAGCGTTGTCCAACAACCTGATCAAATGTCTGGGGGCGTGATTTTCTGGCAAGAACAAGATATGACATGTAACACCCTGGCCTGGAGCGGGAAATATCGGGGCGGCAATGGGTTAAAAAATGATAGCCGGGTTACCTGTGCACACAAAGAGTGTCACTACCGTTGCTTCCTTCCGGATCTGGCGGGGTTCGTGATTCTCTGTTGCTCAGGACCCGGCTATCAAAATCGAAACCAAGAATGGCGGAGAGGGTGAGATTCGAACTCACGGTACTCTCGTACACACGCTTTCCAGGCGTGCACCTTAAGCCACTCGGTCACCTCTCCAACACTGAATAGATAAAAAAATGTGTGGTATTATGTAAACTGCCAAAGAGCTTTTGGCAATCAAAAAAGTGAATACATTTGGAAAAAACATCAGATGAGGTCATTAGCCCTGTTTTTCTGAAACTTTCTCCGATCTCTAAAAAAATCTTTTAGCAATGACGAACATGTCTGTTCAAGGATGTTCCCGGTGATTTTTAGATAATGGTTCAGCAGTTCGTCACTTCCTATAGTATAGACGGAGGATACAGCGCCGGATTTAGGATCTGAGGCGCCATAGACCAGTCTGTCGATACGTGCATGGAGTATTGCTCCCATACACATTATACAGGGTTCAAGGGTTACGTAAAGGGTTGTAAGGGGCAGCCTGTAGTTTTTTAAGGCGGCGGCCGCATTACGGATGGCAATTATTTCTGCATGTGCTGTTGGATCATGCAGACCTATGGGGCTGTTTCCCCCCTCTCCAATGATCATGTCGTCCATGACCAGGACTGCTCCAACCGGAACCTCTCCTCTCCTGGAAGCCTCCAGAGCCATGGCCAATGCTCTGCCCATCCATTTTTCATCATTCTTGCTGGAGTTGTTTCGAGGAGTAGTTTTTTGCATTATCCGGACGATATAAAATTATTCGACACGTTCCAGCATATCCTCAATAACCTTGAGTCCGGTCTGCCAAAAGGCTGGGCTGTCGAGGTCGATGCCAAACGGTTTAAGAAGTTCGTAAGGTGTCGATGAACCGCCGGCTGAGAGAAGATCTATATATTTTTTTACAAACGACTGACCTTCTTTTTGGTACAGGCCATAGAGAGCCAGTACCAGCAATTCACCAAAGGCATAGGAATAAACATAACCGGGAGTTGATAGAAAGTGGGGGATATATGACCACCAGCCACCATAATCTTCAGTCAGGGTGACCGAATCGCCAAACATCTCCTGCTGGGTTTCCATCCAGTGGCTGTTGAATTTTTCACTGCTTAATTCGCCATCATCGCGTCTGGAGTTGTGCATTCGCTGTTCAAATCTGTTCATCGCAGTCTGTCTGAATACAGTGGCAAAAATTGATTCCAGTTTCTGACATATAAAGGCGCGTTTTTCGTCTTTATCAGAGAGCAGGTCAAGCTGAGCATTAAAAACGAGAAGCTCTGCAAAAACGGAGGCTGTCTCTGCCAAAGGAAGAGGTGTGTCGCTGTTATAATATCCCTGTTCTGCTGCGAGAACCTGATGGACGCCGTGGCCCAGTTCATGGGCGACCGTTGAAATATCCCTTAAACTCCCGGTGTAATTGACAAGCACATAGGGGTGGATTTCCGGCACGCAGGGGTGAGCAAAGGCTCCGCCCCGTTTGCCATGGCTTATCGGAGCATGGATCCAGCTTTGATTGAAAAACTTTTCTGCAATTTCAGCAAGATCTACGGAGAATGCAGAAAAGGAGGACAGTACTGTTGCTTTGCAGGATGACCAGTCGATTTTTTGGCCGGGAAGGGACGGGAGAGGTGCGTATCTGTCATAATCTCTCAATTCCGAAAAGCCGAGAAGTTTTTGCTTCACCCGGTAGTATCGATGCACTATGTCATAGCGTGAAGTGACGGCTTCAACCAGGGTATCAACAGTTCGGTCTTTTAATTGATTGTCGAGATTCATGGAACTGACCCAGCTTGTATGATTCCGAAGCCGGTCGGTGACCATTTTATCAGCCGCCAGGGCGTTGAAGATATGGGTGAGGACATGGCTTTGACTCTTCAACCCTTTAGTCATCTCTTTGGCAGCTTTTTTTCTTTTATCCCTGTTTTCATGATAAAGTTCGGTTAATACTTCTTCTTCGGTTTTCTGCTCGTCCCCAAACTTTAAATTACCGAAGACTTTATCAAAAAGAGTCGTCCAGCTGTTTCTGCCGACCACCTCTTTTTGCAGCAGAAGCTGTTCTTCTTTTTCAGA
>MAXH01000002.1 GCA_001750925.1 Desulfobulbaceae bacterium S3730MH12 | reverse complement strand
TCATGACATGTTTTTACGAAAAGTACTTGACAGAGAAGCAAATCTATAATATCTATAATTATCATATTATCAGTACTTATAACAAGGGAGTTACCGTGGATGATATATTAACAGTAGCAAAAGCCAGCGAATATTGTCGCGTCTCTTCTAAAACGATTATCAATTGGGTTGAGGCTGGTCATATCGAGGCTTACAAAACAGTTGGCGGGCATCGTCGCATAAAAAAGAAAAACCTCGAAACCTTCATGGAAAAACAGGGCATCCCCATTCCTGAAGACGAAATGAAAGAGAAAAGAAAGAGGATTTTGGTGGTGGATGATGATCCAATTATTGTTGAAACTATTGTTATGGCCCTGGAAGAGGATGAATTTGACTATGAAGTCATTTCAGCAGCTGATGGCTTTGAGGCAGGTCTTCAGGTCAATCACTTCAAACCCCACCTCCTTATTCTCGATATAATGATGCCGGATATTAAAGGCTATGAAGTATGTAAAATGGTCAAATCGAATCCTGAAACAAAAGATACCAAAATTGTTGTACTTTCAGCATATCTGGATGAGGAAAAATTTAAACAGATGAAGGAGCATGGCGCTGATGTCTGTTTTTCAAAGCCACTGCCATTGCCTCAACTCAAAGAAGAAGTGGCCCGCCTGTTGGAGCTGAGATAAAAACCGGGAGTACCTTTTCGAGTTTATCGTGGCAAGGAGGTAAAGATGAAGTTAAAGGATGCACTGAAAAAGAATCAATTTATTGTTACTTCCGAAGTCCAGTCACCGGTTGAAGATGATCCGGAAAAGCTTATACAAAATTTACAGCTCATTCGAGGTCGTGTTGACGGCGTTTCTGTTTCTGAAATAGAAATCGATGGTGTGGTAGGAGACACCATAAAGACCTGCGACCTTCTAAAAAAAAGTAATTTCGATCCAATTTACCAAACAACGACCCGCCAGAAAAACAGGCTGCAGCTGCAAAAAGACCTCATCGGAGCCCATGAAGCCGGCATTGAAAACCTGCTTGTTTTTACAGAAGACTACCGCCTCACCGGAGACAGCCTTCAGGAAATGATGTTTTTTCATGTTGATGCTGGAAAGCTATCTTCTGTTTTAGATCATCTGAAAGAAGGCCATACCGTAGAGGGTGATGCCCTTCCCGAAAAAACTGAATTTTTGCTTGGTTCCGGCGTAGAATCTTCCTGGGGGAAAAACATTCCTGACCTGGAAATGAGGGAAATGGAGGAAATGACAAAAATCGGAACCGGTTATTTTCTAACAACACCAGTTTTCAATCTGGATTCATTTGAAAAATTCATTAAAAACGTCAACACCTTCGGAGTCCCTGTTATCGCAGAAGTCCTGATTATCAGAACAGCAGGAATGGGCCAATTCCTTAACCGACATATGAAACCAGGCCTGGTACCGGACTGGGTCATAAAAAAACTTTCCCAGGCTCCGGAAAAGCAAAAGGCATCCATTGAAATCTTCGCCGATATTGTTTCAGGCCTTAAGGATATATGCCAGGGAGTACACATTATTTCGATAGGGGGAGAACAGCGACTGAGGCAATATCTTGATGCAGCGAAGTTAAAATAATGACGACGCATGGGGTTTTTTACGAGTATGTCAAAAAGATAGATGTCCATAAAAAACATAAAAAGTGTACAGATGAGGAGTCAGCCTCATGGAAACCATTGCTCTAACGATCAACGGGATAAGGATCAGCTGCCCTGAGGGGAAAAGTATACTCGAAGCAGCAGAATCGCACGGTATAAAAATCCCGAAACTGTGTTATCACCATAGTCTTCAACCTTTTGGCGCCTGCCGACTTTGCCTGGTTGAAGATAAAAAAACGGGCCGACTTTTCGCATCCTGCGTCACTCCTGCGGCCCCGGAGATGGTTCTTCTCTCAGACTCGCCTCAAATCATAAAACACAGACGAAACATTATCTCCCTGATGATGGCCGAACATCCTGAATCCTGCATCGTGTGTAACAAGGGTAATCGCTGCCAGCTGCGGATGATTGCAGCAGAGCTGGGTATTGGTGAAAACCATCTCTATCCCATGCCAAATCCTAAACCGCTGGAACAGGCCAATCCTTTTATCATTCGGGACTTATCTAAATGCATTCTCTGCGGCAAATGCATTCGGGCAGATCACGAGCTGGTTTGTGCCGGCGCTATTGATTATAATTCAAGAGGTTTCAAATCTCGTCCGGCAACGCTTCATGAACTGCCTCTGGAAAAATCTACATGCACCTTCTGCGGCACATGTGTGTCTATTTGCCCTACGGGTGCCCTATCAACAAAAACTGACTTTGCCGGAACCCCGGAACGGGAGTCGGCTTCGATTTGCGGTTTTTGCGGTATTGGCTGCAACCTGACCCTGGGTGTAGCCGGAAACCAGATTGTGGATGTTAACCCTTCCCACATTGAGAAAAGTGTTAATGATGCAACACTTTGCGTCCGGGGACATTTCGCCCATGATTTTCTGAACTCTACACAAAGACTCACCAAACCCCTTGTTCGAAAAGAAAAAAACCTCACCCCAGCCTCATGGGATGAGGCGTTGGGAACCATTGCAAAGCGGATTTTAGAAATAAAAAAACAGCACGGACCGGAAAGTATCGCATTTCTCGGCTCCTCAAAATGTTCAAACGAAGAGAACTACCTTTTTCAAAAAATTGCACGGGGGATCGTAGAAACAAACAATGTCGATAACGGCGGATATCTCTCCGGCAGACTTTTTCTCAGCCTAATCGAAGGAAGAGCTGATACGGCAGGCCGTTTTAACTTCTTTGCCGGTCCTCTTTCCGGACTAGAACAGGCAGAAGTTATCTTCGTTCTTGGGGCAGAGCCAGCTCAAACTGCGCCGGTTTTGGACTACTATCTTAAAAGAAGTGTTAAAAAGGGTATCCCGCTGATTGTGGCTAATCCTTGCAAAGGTAGCCTGACAGGCAACTCTTCCATCTGGATTCACCCTTCTGGCGCCCCTTTGTCAAACCAGAATTTTCTAGACACTTTTTATCTTGAGCTGGTCAATTTGATCTCAGTCCAGCTTCTTGAAAAAGACGCAACTGACACCTCGTTTATGTCCCGTTTCACCAGCGGCTACGAGAAATATAAAACAGATCTTTTATCACTGGATCAGAAAGTATCTGTCAAAAAAGCAAATCTCGATATCCAAGCCATAAATAACGCGGTCGATCTATTAACAGGGAAAAAAATAACCTTTGTGATCGGAGATGAGTTGATGTTGCAGCGATATGGCAAAGAGGTCATGGAATCGCTCCTCAATCTTGCCTTGATGACCGGATCCATCGGCTACAAAGGTGCTGGATTTCATGTTCTTTCAAAAGAAAATAACATGGTAGGGTCATGGGACATGGGAACAGTCCCGGAAACCCTTCCAGGCCGGCTGATGATTAATGATGGGAACGATCGCAATATATGGGAAAAAGCCTGGAAAACAAAGATTCCCAAGACCAAAGGGTTAGACCTGTTTCAAATGATGAAAAAGGCTGAAGAAGGGAGTCTCAAAGCAATCTACATTATGGGAGAAAATCCCCTTCGCAGTCTGCCTCAGCCAAACATCCTTTCCAAATCACTTGAATCCCTGGAATTTATTGTCGTTCAGGACATTCTTTTTAACGAAACGGTTAATATTGCAGATGTAGTATTACCTGGCGCAGCATTTTCTGAAAAAGCGGGCAGTTTTACAAATATGGAAGGGAAAATTCAATGTTTTTCCCCTGCTCTACAACCTCCGGGAAATGCAAAATCTGACTTGGAAATTTTAGGTCTCATTGCTGAAAAAATGGGTTCCCCTGAATACGAAAACACTCATGAAGGTATCAGAAAAGAGATCAGCGGTACTCTCTCCACCTATTCAGATACAACTGCCTGCAAACATCCGATATGGATCCGGGAGAGAATTCAAGAACAAAACAACATGGACGAAAAACAGATTTGTTTTTCACCTGTAGCTTCAAGCAAAGAAACTGTCGGGGACAATGATTATCCATATACCGCTCTTTTCGAATCACTTCGATTTCATTTAGGAAGCGGCACAAGGACTGAACATTCCACCCGAATAAGCACTTGTGATTCTAAAGGGGAAATTGAAGTGTCTCCAATTGACGCAAAAAAAATGAATCTGATTAAAGATGATCGGATCAAAGTCACCTCAGTTACAGGAGAACTTGAAAGAACGGTTAAAATTAATCGAGATATCCGTTCAGGTTTTATTCATATCCCCACAGCCTATAATCATAATGATGCGAGACACCTTATCCAACTGGCACCCCTTCTCGACGCCAGCTCAAACGGATGGGATTCATGCCAGGTCTCGGTTGTGAAGGTTGATAGGGTTAACAACAGGCAGCTGGAAAGGTGAGAGAGGAGAAATAATGAATCCAAATGAAATAGACTGGGGAAAATTTTCTGAAATTACAGGAAAGCATCAGGGAGAAAAATGGGGGTTGATTCCCCTGCTCCAGGAAATCCAGGAAAGTGTCGGGTTCATTCCTCCCGAAGCCATAGAATCTATTGCTGAGACCCTCAATCTCCCCCCCAGCCAGGTCCAGGGTGTCATCACGTTTTATTCTGGTTTTTCCACGGAGCCAAAGGGAAAATGCGTTCTTAAAGTATGCCGGGGAACTGCCTGTCACGTTAAGGGAGGCAAGTCCATTCTGAGAATGATACAAAAAGACCTCAACCTGGAAGAGGGAGAAACAAGCCCTGACTATCAGTTTACCCTTGAAACCGCAGCCTGCCTGGGAGCCTGTTTTCTGGCACCGGCGATGATGGTCGATCGTGAATATTACGGCAAACTGAATCCGATCAAGGTTACAAGTGTTCTCGGCGAGTACCGGAAGGATAAGGGAGAGGATTAAATCATGGAGAAACTTTCATCCATTGGACAATTTGAGTGGCTCCGCAACAGAATCCTGTCAAAAACCGCAGAAGATAAATCTGTTGTACATGTCTGCATGACAGGCTGTCGCGCCTACGGTGCAGCTTCAGTTAAAGATGCGCTCGTTGAAGAAGTAAAGAAACAAGGTCTTTCTGAAACAGTTGAAATTCGATCAACAGGATGCCATGGTTTCTGCGCAAAAGCTCCTGTTATTGCCATTGAACCCTTAGGCATACAATACCAGGGAGTGGCTCCCGAAGATGCACCTGAGATTACCGCCAAAACCCTTAAGAAAAACCTGTTAATCGAAAGACTTGCATACAAAGACCCTAAAACAAAAGTACCTGTCTACCACCTTGATCAAATCCCGTTCTATGCTAAACAGGAAAAAAGAGTATTGAAACGGTGCGGGCGAATTGATCCGAAAAGAATAGAGGACTATATTGCAGCAGGAGGTTATCAGGCCATTGTCAAGGCGTTGACAAAAATGAGTCCGGATGAAGTAATTGAAGAGGTACTTTCTGCAGGAATAAGGGGCCGGGGAGGGGCGGGTTTTCCAACTGGTCTGAAATGGAAATTCGCTCGCCAGGCAGCAGGACAACCAAAATATATCATATGCAATGCAGATGAAGGAGACCCCGGCGCATTTATGGACCGGGCCATGCTGGAAGGAGATCCACATGCGGTACTGGAAGGAATGCTGATTGGGGCCTATGCCCTGGGAGCACTTTATGGATACATTTACGTAAGGGAAGAATATCCGATCGCGATTGATCATCTTAACATTGCAATTGAACAACTGAAAGAGCTGGGCCTCCTTGGCGAAAATATTCTTGATATGGGCTTTGACTTTGATCTGTCCCTTAAAATGGGCGCTGGTGCTTTTGTCTGCGGTGAAGAAACTGCTCTCATGGCATCTATTGAAGGAAAACGCGGCATGCCGACAGCAAGGCCACCTTTCCCAGCCCAGGAGGGGCTGGACAAAAAACCATCTAACATCAATAACGTGGAAACCTTTGCCAATATTCCTCTTATTATAAATAAAGGTGCTGCCTGGTATGGAAAGGTCGGTACTGAAAAAAGCAAAGGCACCAAGATATTCTCTCTAGCTGGAAAGGTTAATAATACCGGCCTGGTAGAAGTTCCAATAGGAGCCACTATAAAAGATGTGGTGTTCGAAATTGGCGGTGGTATTCCTCAAGGAAGAGAATTTAAAGCCGTTCAGATGGGTGGGCCTTCAGGGGGCTGCGTTCCAAAACAGTTTTTAAATCTCCCTATCGACTATGACACGCTCCAGCGAATCGGCGCAATCATGGGGTCCGGCGGAATGGTGGTGATGGATGAAAATAACTGCATGGTCGAAATCGCTCGCTTCTTTCTGAGCTTTACCCAATCTGAGTCCTGCGGAAAATGTGCGCCCTGCCGTCTTGGTACCACACAGCTTTTAAAAATATTGACACAGATCACAAATGGCGAGGGTCGAATGAAAGATATCCAAGCCATTAAAGATTTGGGCGAGACAATTACATCTGCCTCCCTCTGCGGTCTCGGGCAAAGCTGCGCAAATCCTGCCATATCAACTCTAAGATATTTTACAAAGGAGTACGAGGACCATATCAAGGAGCATCGCTGTGCTGGTGCAGTATGCGATTCAATGGTAATTTCGGCCTGCCAGCATGCCTGCCCTGCCGGAATTGATGTGCCAAACTATGTTGCTGCTATTGCCTGCGGCAATTACAAGCAAGCCGTTGATATTATCAGGGAGCGCAACCCGTTCCCTGCAGTTTGCGGTCGAATCTGCATTCATCCATGCGAAACTAAATGCAGGCGCGGGGAACTTGACGAAGCCATTGCTATTAGAACACTCAAACGGTTTGCCTCAGACTGGTATTTTGAAAATATCGGTATGGCAAAAAAGTCTTTCCCCATCATTTACTCCGAGAAAGTTGCTATTGTAGGTGCCGGTCCTGCCGGGTTGTCCAGTGCATATTTTCTATCCCAGATGGGATATAAAACTACGGTGTTTGAATCCCAAAAGGTGGGTGGCGGAATGCTGGGTATTGCAGTTCCCGAGTTCAGACTTCCCCGTGAAATTATCGAGGAAGAAATAAAATATATTGAAAGTTGCGGCATTGAAATTTGCTACAACACCCCAATCGATGCAAAGCGCACTGTAAACGATCTCTTGAGAGAAGGGTTCAATGCTGTCTTTATCGCGGCCGGTGCTCAATCCAGTAAACAGGTGGGTATTCCTGGTGAAGAACTTGAATTAGACGGGCTTTTTTACGGGCTCCAGTTCTTGACAGACATCAGGCTCGGCAAAAAGATAATGCTAAATGGAAAAGTTATCGTCATTGGAGGCGGAAACGTTGCTTTTGACACAGCCAGAACTGCTCTTCGAGTTGGCGCCCAGGACGTTCATATATATTATCGTCGGGGTATCGAGGAGATGCCGGCCTGGGAAAAAGATATTGAAGAGGCTGTTGAAGAAGGCGTGATTATAAAGCCTTTCTGGTCGCCTGGAAAAATCATCCATGACAAGGGGAAAGTTGCCGGTATTGAATTCATAGGGAGCAAAGCCATTTTGGAGCCGGATGGCAGGTCTTATATAAAGGTTGAAAAAGATAGAACCCTGAAGGTAGATGCAGATACAATTATTATTGCAATAGGCCAGGCACCGGACTCCTCCTTTATTTCAGAAGATAGTCAACTGGAGAGGTCGTTGTGGGGCAGCCTGGAAGTAGACAGCAACAGCCTGACGACAAACGTTGATGGCATTTTTGCCGGCGGTGACTATATCACAGGTCCGACAACAGTAATATCGGCCATCGCCTCAGGCAGAAGAGCTGCTATTGCCATTGATAAATACCTGATAGGTGCTAAAGGCCCAGTAATGATACTTGATGAAAAAACACAATTTGAGGAAACTGCCGGGCTTGCCCTTGATGGAGAGACAATGGAAGAAAAACCGAGGATCCAGATTGAAATTGAAAATTCAGTGACAAGGACAAAAGACTTCCGTGAAGTTGAAAAGGGCTTTACCGAAGACCAGGCCCGTATGGAAGCGGGAAGATGTTTAAGATGTGATCTGGAGGAGAGATAATTATGATCAGATCGATTACCAAACCAAAATCAAAAGAAGAGATTGACACTCTTCTAAAAGGGCTTAATCGAATTTTTATCATCGGTTGCGGAACCTGCGTAACCCTTACACGCACCGGTGGCGCCCCGGAAGTAGCTGCCATGAAGGAAGCCCTTCTGGAATCAGGAAAGCTTGTTACCGGCCATGTCGTTGTTCCCGTGGCTTGTGACAACCTGACATCCGAGATTCTAAATGAGGAAATGGAGAAAATCGAGCAGGCTGATGTCCTTCTGATTATGACCTGTGCTTTTGGGGTACAGACTGTTTCAAGCCAGCTGAAAAGAATGGTAGTACCGGCTCTTGATACGCTTTTTATTGGAAAAGAGACCGCTTATGGCCAGTTTAATGAAATCTGTACCCAATGCGGAACTTGTATAATAGGTGAAACCGGAGGGATCTGTCCGGTAACCAATTGCCATAAAGGGCTGGTAAACGGACCATGTGGCGGCACAAACCAGGGTAAATGCGAAATAGATAACAATAAAGATTGTGCATGGACCCTTATATATAACCGGCTGACCGAACTTGGCCGACTGGATTCCATGCGAAAGCTCCAGGGCCCGAGAAATTTTCTTGGTGAGCCGACACCCGGGAAATATCAAATATCGAAATCGTAAATTACAAAGGCCAGAAAGGACTATTAAGCTATGATCTCCTCATTTAAAAAATCACTTGACTCAGGAAAGTTTATCGTGACTTGCGAGGTTGCGCCCCCGAAAGGCATAAACCTGGAAAAGACTGCCCACCATATTGATCTCCTGAAGGACAAAGTCGATGCCATGAACCTCACGGATCATCAGAGTTCCGTAATGCGCTACCCCTCCCTTGGTGGAGCGCTCATGGTCAAAGAAATGGGGGGTGAGCCCATATTACAGATGACCTGCAGGGATCGCAACAGATTGGCTTTACAGGGAGATCTTCTTTTTGCAGCAAGCCGCGGGATCAACAATGTTCTTTGTCTTACCGGTGATTCGGTTATGCTGGGAGATCATAAAACTGCAAAAGGTGTTTTTGATCTTGATTCCAGCCAGCTTTTGGCTGCCATCAGGATCCTTGAAAAAGGAAAAGACCTTGGCGGAAATGACCTGGACGGGTCTCCTGTTTTTTGTGCAGGTGCCATTGTCACACCTGAAGCAAACCCTATTGAACCCCAGTTAATAAAATTTGAGAAAAAAATCGAAGCAGGTGCTGAGTTTATTCAGACCCAGGCGGTTTATGATCTGGTTAGATTGAAAACATTTATGGAATATGCAAGACAGTTTCCCGTAAAAATACTGGCTGGTATTCTCTTGCTGACATCTGCTCCCATGGCCAGGTTTATGAATAAAAACATTGCCGGCGTTAATGTCCCTCAAACGCTGATTGATGAAATTTCCCAGGCACCAAAGGGAGGTGCAATAGTAAAAGGAATAGAAATTGCCGGACGGATGATTAGAACAATCCACACTGAAAAAATTTGTGACGGTGTCCACATTATGGCTATAGGAAAAGAGGAGTTAGTACCGGATATTATGGCTGCAGCCGATTTAACGTCATGATAAAAAAAATTGCAAAGCCTGTAAAACAGATGAAAAAATATTGCGACACCATCATCTGTTTATATGCAAGTCATGTACTATCTGGAAGAAAAGGGGTTGGGAGGGGTGTTAGAAATCTTTTTTTGTCCCCATCGTATGCCAGTTATATCCCAGCATTATTTTAAAGATATCGACAATCTTATCGTCCCATTTTACACTTTCCTTAGGGATATCAACTTCTTTATTCTCTACTGTCTTTATCTCTTTATCTTTTTCCATGCGTATTCTCCTTGGGGTTTTCACACTTTCAATCAAACTTATCTTATTCACAGTCTCAGGACAATATATTTTCTTAAATTATCTACTATCCTGTACTGATTCGTCCTTTTCATACCCTTCCCCCTGTGACAATAGCTATTATCACTCCAACCAGAGCGCCTGCCAGATGGGCCATCGGCACAGGGGTGAACAGAGTGGTACTCTGCACGAATAAAGCCTGGCCGGTAATAAACTCAAAGAGTGTTTTAGCAATAAAGAAACAACCGGCAAGTGTCGGCAGGATGA
>MAXH01000001.1 GCA_001750925.1 Desulfobulbaceae bacterium S3730MH12 | reverse complement strand
GCCTTCCTTGTCACTCAGCTGCGTAAAGCCGGCGCGGTCATCCTGGGAAAAGCCAATCTCTCCGAGTGGGCCAACTACATGGACTCGTGCATGCCCAACGGCTTCAGCGCCAACGGCGGCCAGACGCAAAACCCCTATGGAGCATTCGAAACCTACGGCTCCAGCAGTGGTTCAGCCGTGGCTGTTGCCGCTGATCTGACAACGGTCAGTGTAGGGAGTGAAACACAAGGCTCCATGATCTTGCCTGCGGGGATCAATTCGGTGGTGGCGCTGAAAACGAGCCGAGGTTTGGTGAGCGGTGATTACATCATTCCCCTACTGCCCTGGCAGGACGTACCCGGCCCAATGGGACGCAGCGTCACGGATGTCGCTGTGCTGCTCGGCGCAATGACAGGTGTGGACCCTAATGATCCCGATGCAGGCAGAAGCGCCAATTTAGCTGGAAGAGACTTTACTCTGTCACTGGGTTCGAAGAGGCAGAAGCCTCTTCGCGTAGGGATCCCTGTGTGGAATGATGAGTCGATCGAAGCATGGTTTGACAAGCAGGGAATCTCTGATAAAAAGCAGCATGCGGCCTTTCGCAAAGTATTCGAGGAACTAAACAGATCTCTCCGCTCAACGGGTGAGATCATCTCCTCGGCTGGATTAACAGTGGTGGAAGTACCGGGTTCAGCTCTTCCACAGCAACAGGATGTGGCCCCGGCGCTGGAATTTGGCTTCAAGGATGCAATCAACTCCTTTCTGGAAAATCTTGGAGATGCAGTTCCGGTTGCTTCGTTGCAGGAGATCATTGCCTTTAACAATAAAGAGCTGAAAAATCGTGCTCCCTATGGTCAAAATCATCTGCAGTCATCGCAGAATACAGTGCTCACGGCCGAGGAGTATGCAGCAATACAGGAGCATAACCAGCAAGCAGCCCGAAGCGCCATTGATCAACTCCTCTCGAAATTCAATATCGACGTCATTGTTTCCGATGTATCCCAGTCATATGCTCCGGCCGGTTACCCGGCATTGACGGTTCCCGCAGGCTACGCCGCAGACGGCAAGCCACAGGGAATTGTCTTCGTGGGCGGGTATCTCGCTGAACCACTGTTGCTGGCTGCAGGATACGCGTATGAACAGGCCACCAGGCTGCGTAAAGCGCCCAATCTGGAAGCGACGATGAAGCTGATTCATGCGATGGATGACTCTCCGCCATAAAGAGCGACAATCATGACTCCCGGTTGTTAAGCGACTTCCAGCTCGGGTCTGCGTGAACCCCTCCTGTTTCCGGCTGCGGCCTACATCTCCCCATCAATTGAAAACCAACAGGGAAGCGACTAACATCTGCCAGATCACGACAGAAGAGATGAATCTGACCCAGACAAAACCGGGAATTGACTTGTTATTTTTTATGCCAATTGTTTTCCTGATGCGCTGCTGCCAGTCGGCAACAAATGCAACCACAATTTCCCCTACGTCGCTTATCCACTCCTTTCAAACAATCGTAACCAAGAGAGGGTCGAACGACCTAGGTGAGGCGGGTCCGGGGGAATGATGATGAGGAGATAAATGAGGGAGATGAGTTTTTTGTCTGACCACTGCCTGAACCGGATCGTGAAAACCTCTGATCTGTACATCTTCCCAGTGACAGATCTCGAATATAGTTGCAACTGGCATTAACAAGTTTGAAAACGACAATAAGAGCCGCGTCATGCGGCTCTTCTCTATTCAATTGCTTTTCTCTTCGAAGCTCTGAATATCCGTAAAGAGTATTGACCTGCCATTCTCTGCACCCTCCAAAACCTGGTCAGACCGCTGATTCAGAAATTGACTGTAGTTGCTCCAAACCGGTGCAGTTACTCAGATTATCAATGAAAAGGACAGCGGCCCCATAACCATTCTCAAAGCAGCGTCGTAAACTCCTGATCGCTTTTATAATGTTCCGGATTCACGGGGATTCCCGAAATTGTCAAACTTTTTGGATCCCCCGACAGAGGTGAGGGTTTACCTTGATTCAATTACAAGTCAGAATCTTTCACTGTGAAATTCACATCAAGCAGCCATTATAAATTAACCATTAAATAAAGACCTAATGACTCTCTGGATCATATTTGAAAATCATGATACTCCTGTCATCTTCTAAAATATTTTTACCCATAAATTTACTCACCTCTTTGGATAGAAGGTTGCCGATCACTTTCGCACTTTCCTGGTGATTTTCCCGAAGTATTCTTTCAATAATCTGAGTTCCAAAAACTTTACGCTCTTTGTTTAATGCTCCCGTAATACCATCCGATGAAACGATGAGAATATCACCTGGTTGTAACCTGAAAGATTGTTCTTGATTTTCTTTATCAGAAGAACTTACAGAAGTACATGAGTGTTGTTCTAAGTGCATTATGTCATGCTTTTGTGATGAAAAGTGTAAAACAGTATGTGCTCCCAGGTTCAAACAAGTAAATATATTTGTTTTAGGATCAATAGATGCCATCCACATTTGCACCGGTCCAGGCAGGTTTAATTTTGAGTTTAAATCACTGTTAATATAACTTGCAGTTGCATTCAATTCGCATTTTTGTTTTATACAGGTACTAAAGATAGCTTTAATATAGGTGTTTTTTATGCTGGCATCTAACATCACCTCAGAACTATCCAAAAGCAAATAAGACACCTTAGCATAAGAATCCATCGCATTTTCGGAAACTGAATCATAAGTTTCACTGAAGCTGTTCTTATTTAACCAACTTAAAACTTCAGCCTGGTAATTACCAGGTGTGATTAATTGTTCTGGTAGTGTCTGACAGCGAATTGCCTGAACAATCTGACTTTCTTCATTGTTGTTAAAATGACTACTAAGTGCCTGTGACATATGACTTAAAGTATTTGATAATTTATTGATTTCAGTTATATTAAATTCTTTATTATCAAAGCTTTGAAAGTTCATACGTTCAATTCTCAAGCAACGTTCAATTAACCATTCAAATGATGAGGCAATTTTTCCTGAAGCGATAAAGATAATGGTGGCAATTGAAAATAACATTATGGAAAGAAACAGGACTGCATGCTGGATCCTCTCATAGGTTTGTTCATGAGCGTAAGCTTCGTTTATTCGTATGGCAAATATCCAACCAGGCGCCTCAATTTGAGAATAATAATACCAGTAATTTTCTTCTTCATGTAACGTCTTTATTTCAATTTTTCCGGTTTTATCACTTTCCAACATACTCATTAATGCACTAACTGAGCGATTTTTTACTAACAGTAAATCTTCATGCTCATCATCAGGGTGTAACTTAATGGTGTCCTGGTATTTATGATCGATA
Organism: Desulfobulbaceae bacterium S3730MH12; assembly: GCA_001750925.1. Taxonomy (GTDB): domain Bacteria; phylum Desulfobacterota; class Desulfobulbia; order Desulfobulbales; family Desulfocapsaceae; genus Desulfomarina. The sequence goes on along the minus strand of MAXH01000001.1, from coordinate 3,758 downwards.
TACTCAAAGACGGATTTTCCAATATAGTCTTGTTCTTCACCAAACAGGATTATTTTTCCTGTTCCTGATAACACAACGACAGAATAATCCTTAAGTCCGGGAACCTGTATATGACGACTTATTTTATGCAGTGGAATATCAATACCTGCAACACCAAGTAACACATTATTCCGATAGATAGGAACAACATAGCTGCTCATAATAATGCCCCCGACTTTTGCCAGATAAGGCTCTGTCCAGCTTCCTTTTTTATCTTTTACAGGTTTTTCCCAGAATTCGAAATCACCGGAAGTATAGTCATATGATGCAAAATCTTTTTGTATAATAGTATCGTCTTTTCCTTTTAAAACGTAAGGCGCAAACAATTTTTTGTTTTGATCGTATTGGTGGGGGGCAAAAGCAATCCAGATACCGTAAGCAATATGACTATTTATTAATTGCCTGGTCATATGCTCATAAATCTTTTTCTCTGTAATGTCGTGTTCGATAGTGATTAATGAAGCATTTGTTTCTGCCAGATCCGCGATAGGATCAATAATTTCATCGAACAGGTTTGCATATGAGTAGGCCAGATCCCCCATGTGGTTATTCAGACTGTCAGAGACATTGTTATGGGTATCCCATATGTTTTCCAGAGAAAAAATTAGAAAAACAAACAGAATTGGGGATAAGGTATAAATTAATAAGGTATTACGAAGTGATAATTTCATTTTATGTTATTACTGATTCGTTTGTTAAAAAAACCATGAGACTACACATAATGCTTGAGGCCTTTACAAATCATAAGATTTACTAATTTAATTCAAAAGTCTTAATTTGAATTCCTGTAAGGAAATGGAACGCGGATTTAATTTTATGATATTTTAGTGATAATCCAAATATAAAATATAACTTATGAACTGAAGTTTTCTAGAATTTTTTCCTCCCGAATTCGCCAGACCTCAAACCACCATGCGCAGGAGCACTTTGATAAATGAATTTTGCGGGGGGGTTGCACATGACTGGGGCAAATCGATTGAAAATCAGGGTTCAGCGCCTCCTCTGCAATGTCCTTCGCACGCCTGAGAAGGCAAAACTGGCGCAACCCTGAATTTTGAATCTGCGATCAGGTGTATTCTGCAACCGGTCCGCGTAGATCCAGGTTAGCATTGCTCCCATCATACAGAAGTTGTGATGATTCAGCACAGCCTGCGCGTCACGCGTCTTCGACCTTGCACTCCCGATCTCCTGTTTGATCTCTTTGAAACCGGCTTCGATCTTCCAACGCGCCTCATAGTACTTGACCATCTGCTCAACAGAGAGGGAGAGATCGGTTGTCATTAACGCCACATAGCTTGTATTGCGAAAGATCCTGACCACACGCACCTTGTACTTCATCGTTTTCAACATGACAGTGCATTAATAGGCAAGCACATCACGTTGCTTGCCATATAGCATGACAGAGACTGTTTGTGCCCGCTCTCTGTAGGCGCTGGCACATTGATCAACGTCGCCAAGACGCTCGCCATATTTTCTCGGGCGTCCCCACTTGCTTTTTTTTATTAGCGGCCTTCACCGGCGTATGATCATACAGATAAACCAGACCTGGCGCTTTTTCCCTTAAGCGGTAGTAGAAAATGCCTGCTGGAGAGGAGGGAGTAAATCGCGTAGAATGAACATCTGATTGAGGGCTACTTTTTTAATAATTTCAGTACCTTACACCTGAAATTATAGCAAAAGCCCAGTCCTCTGTTCATCGTTTATCTTATTGATTATAAAAGAAATACTTGGGTTTCTGACAGGATGTTTGGAATGGAAAATGCAATTTATTGCTGATGGCCATACAAATGGAACTAATTACAATCCACCTGAAAATCGCCGCCACAGAAAACGACTCAAAATTTCTAGGAAACGTCAGCTTATTAATATATCGAACTATTTTCTATAAATAGAAAATAAGAACCTGACTAAAATCTCCAATCAGTCAAAAGAGAGTATTAATTCTCTCTGCATTCTTTAATAAAAAATTTCAAAGTTGTAAGTAAATGTCTGGAAATACACATAAAATTAACCATGATATTGAGCAATCGATATTTTCTGAACAATACCAAAACAGTCTGCAATCACATGTCAATCCGGTTATTGTTATTCCTGGTATTTTAGGATCACAACTTGTCAACAAGGATGAAAGCTTCTCACTATGGGGGGATTTTCGAAGAAATACGTCACAAGTTTCAGATGAGCAGCGTATTCTGCAAATTGCACTTCCCATAAAATCAGAAATGACTCTGGATCAGATTAAAGGCAATTCCATTGCTGATGGTAGTGTCAGAAAAGCAAAAGTCAGTGTTGCTGGTCTGCCACTAAATATCAATATTTATGGTTCAATGATGGAAGCAATGGGCGTAGGAGGTCAAGGCTTAGGTAATAAGCTGAAACGACTTGATGATTATATTGATGACAAACGTGATCTGACGAATGCTTTTGAATTCAGCTATGACTGGCGCCGAAGCATTGATGAAAATGCGATTGAACTGGGTATTTTTATCCAGCAGATCAGTCGTTACCTAAAATTACAAAGAGGTAATAAAAAACCAATTAAATTTGATATTGTTGCACATTCAATGGGTGGACTGATAGCCAGATATTTCCTTCGTTATGGACAACAATTATTACCTGCTGATGGAAGTACACCGATATTAAACTGGTCTGGCAGTGCTAATATCAAAAATGTCATCATTATAGGAACACCTAATGGTGGCTCTTTGTTTGCTCTTGAACGTTTAGTCATTGGGTTACCTAAGTCTTCAGCGACGCCAGGATATGATCCACTTATACTTGGTACAATGCCATCTGTTTATCAGCTTTTACCTCGGAGCAGGCACAATACATTTCAGCGTCTTGATAACAAAAGTAACTTAACAGACTTTATGAATATCGAATTATGGCAAGAGTATTCCTGGGGACTGGCCAATAAAAAACGTGAAAAGCTTATGGCTCTGTTAATGCCCGATATTGATTCTGTATCAAAACGTAAAGAAACAGCAATGGAACATCTGGAAAAATGTTTAACCATAGCTACAGGCTTTCAAAAAGCAATGGATAAAAGAGCTACCCCTCCCGCTCACTTGAATATATTCCTCTTTGTTGGTGATACTGTCAGCACTCCATTAATATTTGGAGTAAAAAAAGGTGAGAGTACACTGACGACTATAAAGCGCGGTGCTGGAGATGGAACGGTATCAAGAGCGAGTGTTTTGCTTGATGAACGTTTAAATGGAATTCAGGCTAACAAAGTCGTCTCTCCGTTAAAGTGGGACAATGTTATTTTTCTGGATTCTAATCATTTAGGTCTGACGAAAAACCCTGTATGTGTTAAAAACATTCTGTATATTTTACTCGAAAGACCTTAAAGGTGAATAAAATGCAGTCCTAAGAATTTAACAACCATGTAAATTATTCGTAATCCAACAAGGAGGAGCATTATCATAATTTGTATTTTGACAGCATAGATGGATTGGAAGGATATGTCCCATTTTTATACTTCAGCTCCTTAAATACACCACCATCCTTAACTGATAAGTGCCAGGACATTGTGGACTCGAAAACGTGCTAGGACATCGTAGACTGTTAAATTTGGAATCAGGATATTAAGCCTGATTCCAGTCGTTACTTCAACGTAATTTGTAATCAAATTCTTCCATCTGGAAATGATCCAGGAAGATTTTGAGTGTCTGCTCTTTAACATCGATGGTAGCTACCACATACTCGTATTGAAG